>CACPID010000001.1 GCA_902633965.1 uncultured Pelagibacteraceae bacterium
AAAGAAATTGAATTTTTCAAATCAGATTATATTGCCAGTAAGGACGTAAACGCTTGGCTTGGGTTGTATGAAGTGATAAAATAAGTCATGTCTGATATTTATAATATTATAAATAAAGAAAAACTTGATATTGTAAGTAAGCCCATTAAAGATGCTCACGGACTTCCAAATGAGTGTTACACTAGTAAAGAATATACTTTAATTGAAAGAAAAAAGTTATTTGAAGATAAATGGATGGTAATAGGGGTTGCAAGCTCATTACCAAATGTTGGAGACGCAAAACCGGTAGATATTTTAGGTATGCCAATACTTCTTGTTAGAGGTAAAGATAAAAAAATAAGAGTCTTTCATAATGTTTGTAGCCATAGAGGACTTAAATTAGTTACAAAATCAGGAAATATTAAAAACGTTATTAGATGTCCTTATCATTCTTGGTCTTATAATTTTGATGGTGAATTAGTTGCAACACCACATATTGGTGGCATGAATATCCACCAAACAAAAGATTTTGAAAGATCTAAAAGTAATCTTAAAGAAATACGATCATATATTTGGCTAGATTTAATAATGATTAATATAAATAATAATGAAATGTCTTTTGAAGAATATATTAAACCTCTCAGCGATCGATGGGAGGAATTTTGGCCAATAAAAGATAGAGAGCTCATTAACCACTCAAATGATTTTGGCTATTTTAAATTAAATGCAAATTGTAATTGGAAGTTTGCAATTGAAAATTATTGTGAAAGCTATCATTTGCCATGGGTACATCCAGGCTTAAATTCATATTCTAAAATAGAAGATCATTATCATATACAAGGGTTGCCAAATCGTTTTGCTGGACAAGGAACAGTTGTTTATAATCCAAGATTTGAGGGAAAAGAAAAATTTCCGTGTTTTCCTAATTGGCCAAAAAATAAAGAAAACATTGCGGAGTATGTGGCTTTATTTCCAAACGTAATGCTAGGTATACATAAAGATCATTATTACGCTTATTGGTTAGAACCAATTAATCATGAATTCACACTTGAACATATGGAATTGTATTATGTTGGACAAGAAGCAGCCAATTCAAAAAAATTCGAGTCATTAAGAAAACAAAACCATAAACAATGGGAAGATATTCAAAAAGAAGATGTTGATATTATACAAGGTATGCAAATTGGAAGAAATTCGCCTGTTTATAATGGTGGTAATTTTTCTCCAGTTATGGATAATCCAACCCATCATTTTCATAAATGGGTAGCACAAAATTTAATTTAAAATGAAATTTAAAAGAAAAATTGCTCCAGAAATAAAATCTTCAACAAAGTTTATTACAAAAAAAAGATTAAGAGAGGATGAAATTAATTTTAGTAAACTAAGATCATATCGACTAGATCGAGTTAAAAAAGAACTTGAAAAAAATAATTTAGAAGCTTGCATATTGTTTGATCCAGTGAATGTTCGTTATGCATTGGATACAGTTAATATGAGTGTTTATAATATGCATAATCTGACTAGATATTGTTTTGTACCGGTTGATGGACCTACAATTTTATATGAATACTTCAACTGTGAAATTTTATCTAAACATTTAAATTTAATAGATGAAATTAGACCTGCAATAACTTGGGATTATTTTAGTAATGGCGATCAAGCAAATGCACAATTAAAAAAATGGGTACATGAAATTGAAGATCTCTCAAGAAATTATTTTAAAAGTAAAAAAGTTGCCATTGACGTTTTAAATGGACCGGCAGTAACAGCATTAAATAATGCAGGGATACAAGTTGTAGATGCTAAACTTATTTTAGAACAAGCAAGAGTAATAAAATCAGCTGAGGAATTGAAATGCATGAAAGCAGCACTTGAAGTTGCAGAAATAGGAGTTGCTAAAATGAGGGAAGAGATGAAAGCTGGTATGACAGAGGATGAGCTTTGGTCTATTTTACATAAAACAAATATTGAACATGGAGGAGAATGGATTGAATGTAGAATTCTTTCATCTGGTGAAAGAACTAATCCATGGATGCAAGAGAGTAGTAATAAAGTAATTCAAAATGGTGAAATTGTATCTTTTGATACCGACATGGTTGGTCCCTATGGATATTGTGCAGATATATCGAGAGCTTTTGTTGTTGGACATAAATTTAATGATGAACAAAAAAAACTTTATTCAATGGCTATGGATCAAATAGATCATAATTTTAGATTAATTAAACCTGGAATGACATTTAAAGAATTTGTAAAAAAATCTTGGGTGCTTCCAGAAGAGTATTATGGAAATAGATATTCATGTATGGTTCATGGAATTGGTTTATGTGATGAGTGGCCACAAATAAAATATCCAACTGACGGAGGCGAACAAGGTGGATCTTTTGAAAAAAATATGACAATTACTCTTGAAAGTTATATTGGAAAAGTTGGTGGCAAAGAAGGTGTTAAACTCGAACAACAATATCTAGTCGGCCAAAATGGTTTAGAGCTGATGTCACATCATCCTTTAGAAAAAATTTAATGAAAATTATTCTAATAATGGGATTGCCTGGTGCTGGCAAAACAACATTAGCAAATGAACTTGCTCCAATGATTAATGCAAAACGATTAAATGCTGACGAAGTTAGGAAGGCCGCTGACGACTGGGATTTTTCTCCAGAGGGAAGAAAAAGACAAGCAAAGAGAATGGCAGATTTTGCTATTAAACTTAAAGAAGAGGGAAATTATGTTGTTGCTGATTTTATCTGTCCAACACCTGAAGCAAGAAGCTTATTTCCAGCTGATTATGTAGTATGGGTTGATACAATAAAAGAGGGAAGATTCGATGATACTAATAAAATGTTTGTTAAACCTGATAAATTTGACTTCCATGTTACCTCACAAGATGCCAAGAATTGGGCACCTAAGATATATGAAGATTTAAAAAAATAGATTAAAACATATCCAATTTTTATGAATAAGATTTTCAAATTAAAAATAATTGCTTTAATTATTCTTATTTTGCAAAGCTCAATTGCTTTTGCGGCAATTTCATTCGTTGATGATATTGATGTTCCTGCAAATGGTTCCAATGGTCAGAATATTCCTCATGGTGTAGCTTTTAATTCTGATGGTACAAAAATGTATATTATTGGTGCATCTGCGAACAGGGTAATTCAGTTTACATTAAGCACACCTTTTGATATTTCAGAAGCTACTCTTTTGGCAGGAAGCGTTTGTACCGAAGGAATCGCGGGTGATGGATTAAAAATAACATTTAACTCAGATGGAACGAAATTTTTTTTAGTAGATGATGGTACTCAGGATGTGGAAATATTAACTTTAACTACTGCTTACGATATTTCAACTTGTAGTAATACTGGTAGTAAAGATTTTGGCACTACCAATCTGAGAGATTTAAAATTTAGTAATGATGGAAAAAAAGTTTTTTTATATGATGAAGGTGGAACTCATTCTCTTAAACAATATTCACTTTCAAGCGCATTTGATATATCAAACCCTACTTTAGTTACAACATATACTGGCACAAGTAGTAAAACTTTAAAACAACTTACGGGTAATGAGAATAAAGTAAATGGCTTAGCATTTAGTTCTGATGGAACTAAAATGTTTGTAACAAATGATACAAAAATAACTGAATTTACTTTGTCTAATCCTTTTGATTTATCAAATGTGACTTCAGAAGGTAGAGAAAATATATCAGATGAAATTGTCAAGATATCTGGAATAGCTTTTAATAATGATGGTTCAAAAATGTTTATAGTAGATTTTAACACAAATAAAACATCTGACGTTCATGAATATAATTTAACTTGTGGTTTTGGAGTAAAAAAATGTATTGATCCAACAGCGAATAAAGATGATGTTGCTTCTATTGAAACACAATCAGAGACAACAAAAAAAATTATACAGCACACAACGTTCCCAGTTATTAATCGTATGGAATGGTTAAGACGAAATAGTGGAAGAGTTAATTTAACTAATCAAAACATTAAGATTCAGTTTAATAATGCAATTTTGAATTCCTTAACAGATACTTTAGTTCCAATTTATTTTTCCAATGATGGTAATAGTGGGTCGGATTATCAAAATACAAGCTGGTCTTTTTGGAGCGAAGGAACTATCAGCATAGGAAGTACGGGTGATACTAATCAGTCTTCATCAAAAAGTATTAATACTTCGGCGATCACTCTTGGAGCAGATAAAAAAGGTCAGGATAATATTATGAGGGGTATTGCTTTAAGATTTGGAACTGATGATGTTGATGTTGGTGACCTTGGAAGTGCTTTAGATATGAATTCTTTTAGTTTAACTTTTTATGAAACAAAGCCAAAAGGTGAACAAAGATTTACAGATCATTTATTTGGCATAAGTTTTATAAATTCTAATTTAATAAATAATAGCGGATCTCAATCAACAAATGGTGATAGATATGGCGAACAATTATACGGATCCTTAAGTTTAAGAGACACGTTTTCAAAAAATCGATTAAATTTTACTCCTAAATTAAAAATTAATTATGGAATAACACATTTAGGTGCATATAAAGAAACAGGATCTGAAGGATTAAATTTAGAATATGAAGATCAATATATTGGTAATTTTACATCATCTGTAGGAACAAGTTTGGATAATACTTACGATTTTGAAGTGGGATCCTTTATTCCGTATTTTGATTTTGAATATTATGCCGATATGAGTCCAGCCTCAAAACAGACATTCTCTTACGTTTCTAATGGTGAGGAATTTACTTTGAGAGGTATAGAAAACTCTACTCACAATTTTATAGGTGGTATTGGATTTGATTTTGTGTCTGAGAATGGTTTAACTTTTATGACCAAGTTCACAAGAGATCAGACTAAAAATAGTAAGAATGATAGCTTTAATATTGCTTTAGATTACAGAGGTTCTCAAAGGTCTTCTTATGCTATGTCTATTCAAGATACATCGGCTAAGCTTTCACATAATAAAGAACTTAATAATTTTAAAGTTAATATAGATAGTCACTATGATTTTTTAAAAGATGATCCAGATTATGGGATTTATTTAAAAATTTCGAATATAAATTAAATAAAATTTAATTTAGATAGCACAACTATTACACAAGAATTAACAAGCTTTTCAGGTAATTTTTCTTATAAATTTACCTTTTAATCCATTGTAGATTTTGGATATAAAAGCCCTTTATGAAATTTCTTAAAAAAATTTTACTGGCACTTTTTTTGTTATTTCCAGTCACTAATTCCTTTGCAGCTAATGTTACTGAAGTGGACACCGATCAATCAATATCTTTTTTAGACGGAAGTGCAGCTTTCCCAAATGGTATTGCTTTTAACCCTAATGGAACTAAAATGTTTGTATCTTTTCAAAGTGATTTTATAAACGAATATGATTTATCAACTCCATTTGATATTTCCTCACATTCATATGCTGGAGATGGTGAGAGATGCAATCTAGCCAATGGTTGGTCAGCAGAAGCATATGATGAAGAACCTACACAGACTGGTGATTTAACTTTTAGTAGTGACGGACTTCATATATTTATTATTAACAGAGGGTTAAACAATGTAGATAATGATGCCTTATGGAGATACGATTTAACTAAACCTTTTGATGTTTCAACTTGCACGCTGGCTCAAGAAAAAGATCCTGATGCTTCCGAAGCTCTTAATGGTTGGAGATTGGGATCTATTGGAACTAATCATAAAAAACATCATGCACAAGGGATAGCTATAAATCCTGATGGTACAAAAATATTTATAAGCTTTAACGGTACTGGTGGTGGAGCTGCAAGTGATAAAGATAGTATTAGGGAATATAGTCTCTCAATACCTTATGATTTAAGCACTCTTACCCATGTTGATAGTGCAGGAATTCTTTTAACACAAAGTAATCCTGACGCAATTTTTTTTAGTAACAATGGAAAAAAAATTTTTGTTACTGATCATAACTTATTTACAGTTACTCAATATTCACTTCCAATAGCATATGATACATCTTCGAATGTCAAAGATGGAGCAGTAATCATAAAAAATTTTATAACAACTAAAACTGCCAGCCAAACAAGAGCACTTGCATTCAGTGCAAATGGATTAAAAATGTTTGTCTCTGATGATAATGGTGATGACTCGATACATGAGTTTGATTTAGTTTGTCCTTTTGATCTTTTTGGAGGAAAATGTCCTTCGATAACAGAAGATAAGAATAGAACCGGAATGGCAGAGGCCCAAATAGAACTTGCGAATAGAACAGTGAAACTATCCACAAATTCTGCATTAAACAGACTAAAATGGATTAGAAGAAATAAAGATAAAGAAAATTTATCAAATCAAAATATAAAATTAAATTTTTCAAATAATTTACTTTCATCTTTAACAGAATTACCAATTTCATCTTTCAAAAAAATATCGTCATCTGAAAACAATAATAACAATAAAAATTATTTTTACTGGAGCGAGGGAAGTATTTCTCTTGGAAAAGTGGGGAACACAAGTATTTCATCAATGAAAAAAGCAAAAACAGAAGCCTTAACTTTTGGTTTTGATAAATTTACAGATGATTATAGCCTTAAAGGATTTGCCTTTAGATTTGGAAATGACAATGTTGATGTTGGTAATTCTGGAAGTAGATTAGAATCTGACACTTATAATATCACATATTACAGCACATCACCTGTTCAAGATGATACAAAGATGATTGATAAAATTTTTGGAATTGGAAAAATTAGATCTAATCTACTTACTATTGTAGATGGATCAAGAATAACCGCTGATAGAACGGGAAATCAAATTTATGGAACAATTAAACTTAAGGATGAATTTATAAAAGGTAAATTAACTCTTATTCCTTCCGGTCAGTTCGATTTTGCGCATACAATTTTAAAAGGTTATCAAGAGTCTGGCAATGCAGCTATAATAGTTAATGATCAACACGTTAGAACAAGAAATTTTAGAGCAGCTATTGCAGCAGTTGAGGATTTACCTAGAGAAAACTATTCCTTTAAATGGCATGGAAAATTTGAGTATTTGGCTGAATTAGATCGTTCATCAAATTTTAAATATACTTATGTTGATGATAGAAGTGTAAAATTTAATGATACATTACACACAGGAGCATTACATAATTTAAATACTGAAATTGGTGTAGATATAATTTTTCCAGAGCGCTATAGTATTTTTATAATTTATGAGAGAAACCACGCATTCGAAACAGGACATGCTGATAACATATATGTAGCCTTAGGTTATCTACCTCATAAAAATACCGAAATTGCATTTACTATAAATGGATCTGAAAACTTAATGTCAGAATTTGAGATTAAAAAGGATATTAATGGCTTTGATTTAATTTTTAATTTAAATGATGATTTAACTCGATTTGGTGATGCTAGAGAAGCTTATATTGAACTAAATAAAGTCTTTTAATTTAAGTAATTAAGATTAAGATAATTTAAAGGAGTATCTATTAATGAGCTATAAATGGGACAATAAAAAACCAACTGCACAAATGTTAGGACGTTGGCAACCATTTCACGATGGTCACTACGCACTTTTTAAAGAAATCCTTAAAAAAACTGGTCAGGTTTGTATTCAAATAAGAGATGTTCAGGGAGTAGACGATAATCCTTTTGACTTTGACACTGTTAAAAAAAAAATAGAGGAAAGATTAAATCCTGAATTTGAGGGTAGATTTAAAGTGATGTTAGTTCCTAATATAACCAACATTTGTTATGGAAGAGGAGTTGGTTATAAAATTGAGGAAATAGTTCTACCTGAGGAAATCCAAAAAATTTCAGCAACAAAAATAAGAGCTAAGATGAGGGAAGATGGCGATTTAAAATAAAATATGTATATTTTAGAGTGCCACTGCAAAAAAGTTAAAATTCAAATAAATACCAAAGACGTTCTAGAAGACTATACTAGATGTGATTGCTCATTTTGCATTAAAAGAGGGGCAGTAATGGGAGTAATTTTGATTGAGAATTTAAAAATTCTTAGTGGCGAAAATAATTTATCGCTCTATAAATTTGGCAAAAATCAAGCAAAACATTATTTTTGTTCAAGCTGTGGGATTTATACACACCATAGATCTTTTACTAGTCCTAATAAATATTGTATTAACTTAGGATGTATTGATAAAGTTGATTGTTTTAAATTGAAAACAATTCCAATTTTTGATGGTAAAAAAATTTAAATGAAAAAATTTGCAACAGTTAAATTAAAAAAAATTCAAAATGGTATCAGTTTGGTATCTATTAATGATCCTAAGACATACAATTCTTTATCATTTTATACTCTTAATTCCTTATTAGCAGTTTTTAAAATGTTGGATAAAGACAATTCTACGAAAGTTATTATTCTTGAAGGTTTAGGAAAAGGTTTTAGTGCTGGTCATAATTTAAAAGAGGTAAGAGGTTTAAAAAAAAGAGATAAATATTTAAAATTATTTAATCTTTGTTCAAAATTAATGCTTCAAATAGTTGAAGGAAGAAAACCAGTTATCGCAAAAGTTCATGGAGCGGCGTTTGCAGCAGGTTGTCAACTAGTAGCAAGTTGTGATTTAGCATTTAGTACAAAAGATGCAATTTTTGCAACACCGGGTGTTAATATTGGATTATTTTGTAGTACCCCAATGGTTGCTGTAAGTCGTAAAGTAAATAGAAAAGTAATGATGAAAATGCTTTTAACTGGCGATCCAATAAAAGCAAATTACGCAAAAGAAATTGGATTAATTAATGATTGTTTTCCTAAAAATAAACTTAATCAAGAAATTTTAAAAATTGCAAAAAAAATTGCCTCAAAGTCAAATTTAACAATTAAAATTGGCAAAAGAGCATTTTATAAACAATTAGAGATGCCATTGAGCAAAGCATATTCATTCACTAGCAAGATGATGACACTTAATATGATGGCAAGAGATGCCAAAGAAGGAATTTCAGCATTTATTGAAAAAAGAAAACCAAATTGGAAAAATAAATAAAATGGAAAATATTGAGACAGTTTTAAAAAATTCTAAAACAATCGCAATGATCGGTGTTAGTTCTTTAAAAAAAAAAGAAGACCCAAAAAATATAAAAAGAAAGCCATCAACCATAGTTATGAAATATATGCAAGATTTTGGATACAAAGTAATTCCAGTAAACCCCTTTGCAAAAGATGAGATTATTCATGGAGAAAAAGTTGTCGGAGATTTAAAAGATATAAAAATTGAAGTTGATATTGTCGATGTTTTCCGTCCATCAAACGAGTCTCCCGAAATTGCAAAACAAGCAGCACAAATAGGTGCAAAAACACTCTGGTTACAATACGGGATACAGCACGAGGAAGCAAAAAAAATCGCATCAGAAAATAATATGAACTATTTTGAAAATTTATGTATTAAGCAAGAGTATCAAAAAATTTTTGAAAAAATGAACCCAGTTTTTCCAGTTCTTAAAAAATAATTATAATTAAATGTTAAGGAAGATTTTTATTTTTTTATTTGCAATTTTCATTAGCACAAATTCAACTAGCAAAGAGATTGATAAAGCGTATTTTGGCGGAGGTTGTTTTTGGTGTATGGAGGAATCGTTTGAAAAAGTAGACGGTGTAATTGAAGTTATATCTGGGTACTCAGGGGGAACCACAACAAACCCAACTTATAAAGAGGTAACCTATGGAGATACTGGTCACTTTGAAACTGTTGAAATTATCTATGATAAATCATTAACTAATTTTGAAGAGTTATTAAAAATTTTTTGGATAAATGTTGATCCTTTTGACTCACAAGGACAGTTTTGTGATAAAGGATATAGCTACAGATCGGTTGCTTTCTATAAGAATGATTTACAAAAAAAACAAATAATGGAAAGTCTTAAAAAGATTGAAAAGGATTTTGATAAAAAAGTGGTAACGTATGTTAGAAAATATGATAAATTTTATAAAGGTGAAGACAGTCATCAAAATTATTATCAAGAAAACTTTGTAAATTATTTATTATATAAAAAAGGATGTGGACGAGAAAAAAAGCTAGATAGTATTTGGGGAAAATGAAAAAAATATTTTTAATTTACAGTCATTATAACGATCAATCTTTTAATGCCGCTATAAGAGATACTTTTATTAAATGTCTTAAAGAAAAAGGCCACGAAATAGATTGTGTAGATTTATATAAGGAAAAATTTGATCCTGTGTTTGCTGGAGAAAAACCAGACAAAGTTGTTTTAGATCATAGAGAAAGAATTGAGAAAAGTGATATTATTACAATGATAGCTCCAATCTGGAATTTTAGACTTCCAGCAATAGCAGAAGGTTGGATAGATAAAGTTCTTGCACCACCTTGGGCTTTTACTTTTAAAAAACTAGTCGGAAATTATGGGTATCCTGTTGGTAATTTAAAAGGAAAAAAAGCAATTATATTTTGTACTTACGGCTCCCCCCAATTTGCTATTAGAACTTTCTTTTTAAATATGCCAACTAAACGATTGAAAAGAGGTGTTTTTAATTTATGTGGTATTTCCGATATCACTTATAAAAGATTTTTTTCAGTGCCATTTGTTTCTGACGAGAAAAGAAAAAAATTTTTACAGGTCGTAACTGATACAGCTAATAAGATTTGATAATTATCTTTGATATTCGACAAATTTTTTTAAGGATTTATTTAAAAATTTTTCAAATATAATTCCAGTATTATTATTTGGTCTTTTGGTGAAAAAAGATTTATTCATTTTAAAGTCATATGAAGGCTCAAAGAAAAACGGAATAGAAAGTCTTTTCGTTTTATTCCATAATACTCGGTGATTAGTGGCTTTAAATTTTCCTTTACTTAAATATTCTAATGCAAGACCAGTGTTTACTATTAACGCATTTTTATTAAATGGTACATCATACCATTTTTTATTTTGTCTATTCTGAACCTGAAGGCCACCTTTTTTATCTTGATAGAGAATTGTAAAAATTCCGCTATCAACATGGGTTTCACATCCAAGTGCTACACCATCTTCCTTAGATATTTCAACAGGCTTAGATTGATTTGGGTAATAATTAAATCTTAAGGTGCTAAGTGTTTTTTGTCTTTTAAAAGCAACTTTTGAATTTCTAATATCAAGATTATAAATTTTAATAATACTTTTGAATAATGTTTCGCCTAGATTAAATATATCATCATAATAGTTTTTCAAAACATTAATTGAGCTTTTACTTAAAGATTTATTTAAATTTAAATACTCAATATATTGATTATTAATTTTTGAGGCATATTTTTTTGAAACTTTCAGATCCCCAATATCCAAACCTTCTTTACCATTAACATCGTTAGGAAAGTATCCTCTATATAAATTTTTATTAGATTTATTCCATTTCTTAGGAGCTAATTTCATTTTATTTATTTTAGTTGAAGCAAAAAAATTTTTCCCAACTGCAGTAATATCTTTAATACTTTTCTTACTTATTCCATGTCCAACTATTTGAAAAAAACCAACATTAATGGATGCTTTTTCAATTTCTTTCAAAATTTTCATCTCTTTTTTATTTTTAAAATTTCCACTCAATAAAGCTGAAATATTAATTGTGGGTATATAATTTTTTTTCATCTTCTTACTGGAGTTTCAGTAGCAATATACTGATCTCTAACTTTTTCTCTGAAATAAATATAAACACCAGCGCTTATTATACAAGCTACACCAATAAAAGTTCTTACTGATGGTATTTCATTGAATAACAAGTAACCAGGTATCATTGACATAATTATCAGTGAATATTCAAATAAAGAAACGACTGATGGAGATGCAACTATATATGCTGAAAAAATACATATAAACGCAACAGAAGCAGCAACACCAAAAAATAAAATAAATTTCCAAGTATAATCAAAGTTTGAAAACCAATCTCTGAATATAAATTGCATTGTTGGATCATAACTTGAATTATTAAATTGTCCTTGTCCCATTATTAAAAATATAACTATTAAAATTGATATAGAGATTAAATAAAAATAAAATAATTGAGTATATACATCATCTTTTACTGATGTGTATTTTGTTATAACCATAGAAGATGCATATAAAAATGCGCTCAAAACCGGAAGTAAATTTTTATATTCAAATTCTGAAAAGTTTGGATTTAAAACCACGTATACACCAATAAATCCAAATACAATTGCTGACCATCTTCTTATACCTATAAATTCCTTTAAAAAAAATTTTGCAAATATTGAAACAAAGAAAGGGCTTGAAAAAAATAATGCGTTTGCAGTTGCAAGAGGCATAAAAGTTAAAGATATAAAAAATGCAGAAAAAGCTAGAAAGTGCAGAACAACTCTTAAAATTGTTAAAAAAGGATATTGAGTTTTAAGAGAAACCTTTTTTTTGGCAATTACTACAAAACAAAATAATAAAAAAGATGCAACAACATATCTACCAAAAAATATTTCATATAAAGCTGATTTTTCAAAAACAAACTTGATAAGTGCGTCTTGCATAGCAAATAAAGACATTGCAATAATGACAAGTACTATACCTCTTGGATTATTATTTTGAGCACTCATTATTTAAATTACCACTTTTTTTATTTTAAAAAATAAAATTATATGAGACTATATATCAATGGCAGAAAAAATATTTGTAAATAAAAAAGGGAGTTGTATTTGTGGAGCAATTAATTTCACAGTTAAACTTGATGAAATACCAAGAGTTTTTAACTGCCACTGCCAAGATTGTAGAAAAAAAATAGGTGGGATGATTTCAATTATTGAATTACGAGAGAATGCTATTGATATAGAGATGAGCAAATTATCGATTTACGAGCATAATGGCGGAAGTGAAAAAAAAATAAAAAAACATTTTTGTAAAAAGTGTGCTGCTCCTGTACTCACTTATGTAGAAAAATGGAATAAATATTATTTATATGCTGGATTGCTCGATGATATTACAATTTTAAAAAAAGCAATTAATATTTTTTATGAAAATTCTCATTTCCCTTTTATGGATATAGAAGATAAGAAATTAAAAGTATAAATTTTTACTTACCTTTTGTTAGAGACTCTTTTAATTCCTTATTTGTAATATAGCCTTTAATGTTACCTTTCTTATCCACAACTTCACAATTTGCATTGGTGCAAACAACTTGTGGTAAAAATTCTTCAATAAATTGATCTTCTTGAACTTTTAAAAGGTTAGATTTATCAATACCATTAACTTTTTCTTTTGGAGTCATGATAACCTTAGCTTTTATAACTTTGGCTCTATTCACATCTTTGACAAATGCAGCAACATATTCATCTGCAGGATTCATTATTATATCAACCGGACTACCAACTTGAACAAGTTTTCCAGCATTAAGTATTCCAATATGATCACCTAATCTAAGTGACTCGTCTAAATCATGAGTAATAAAGACAATAGTTTTTTTTAACTGTTCTTGTAAATCTAATAATTGTTTCTGCATATCACTTCTTATTAATGGGTCTAAAGCAGAAAATGCTTCATCCATTAACATAATATCAGTATCAGTAGCTAAAGCTCTTGCTAATCCAACTCTTTGCTGCATTCCACCAGATAATTGATTAGGATATTGATTCTCAAATCCACTAAGCCCAACAGCCTCAATTTTATTCATACAAATTTTTTTTCTTTCCTCGTCAGTAATACCTTGTATCTCTAGTCCATACCCGACATTTTGAATTACAGTTTTATGTGGAAATAAACCAAATCTTTGAAAAACCATGCTCATTTTATGTCTTCTAAAATCAATTAGTTTTTGTTGGCTTAAAGTCATTACATCAGTACCTTCAACTAAAATTTCACCCTCAGTTGGATCAATTAATCTATTTAAATGTCTGATCAGAGTAGATTTACCAGAGCCAGATAA
This sequence comes from uncultured Pelagibacteraceae bacterium, assembly GCA_902633965.1. GTDB lineage: Bacteria > Pseudomonadota > Alphaproteobacteria > Pelagibacterales > Pelagibacteraceae > Pelagibacter. The sequence continues at coordinate 13,824 of CACPID010000001.1, forward strand.
ACCCATACAAACAAATATTTCGCCTTCCTCAATCTTCATGGAAACATTATCCAAGCCAACTGTATGGCCAGTTTTTTCTAAAATTTCCTCTTTTGATGATCCTTCTTTAACCATTGGTAGAACTGACTTTGGATTGCTACCAAAAATTTTATAAACATTATTAATTTCAATCTTCGACATTTTCACACAATATTTAACAGCTTGAGGAGAGTGATACAAAATAAATAAATACAACTTTTAATTGAAATATAATTTTTTCAATTTATTTTAGTTAAAAATATAATAATTTTACAAACATGAGTGATAAAGATTTTAATGTTAGATGTGAATTGGCTGCTCTTTACAGAATTCTTCACATGTATGGCATGACCGATCTTGCTAATCAATGTGCCGGTGCTCGTTCAATTGAAAATAAAGATAACTCTTTTGTTCATCCTTATGGAATGTTTTATGAGGAAATAACAGCGTCATCACTTGTTAAAATTAATAAAGAGGGCAAAGCAATTGAAAATGATAATCCCTGGCTTAACGATGGATGTAATAATCTTGCAAAATGGATATTCAATGCAAGGCAAGATGTAAATTTTTATGTCCATGGACACGCAAACGATGTAATGGCAGTTGGTGGAACTAAAGAAGGATTAATGTATTTATCGCAAGCTGCAGTCTATCTTAATCATTTAATTGGATACGTAGACTATGAATTTGTTGAGGATAAAGACTACGGAAATAAATTTATATCTTTAATAAAGCAACACGACATATTAATTACAAGGAACCATGGATATTATACTGTTGGCAAAACCGCATCTGAAGCTTTTTTTAGGGCATATTATTTAGAACAAGCATGCACAGTTCAGGTAAAAAATTTATCTATGGGATTAAAAGTACACGAAATCGACAAGCAAAAGGCAGCCTTCTTTTGGGAGAATATGGACAAATCTGATGATTATAATTATGATGGCAAAACAGAATGGGCTGCACTTTTAAGAAAACTAGATAGAGAGAAATCAAATTATAAAACTTAATGCAAAATTTTACTATTAAAAATATAACAAAGAACTCAAATTGCCTTGAAGTTCTTTGGGACGATGGAAAAAAAAGTAAATTTAATTACATGTGGTTAAGAGATAATTGCCCCACAGCTCATGATAAAGATTCACGACATAGAATGTTTAATATCCTAAAGGTATCAAACCAAATTAATCCAAAGAAATATTCTATAAATAGTGCGGGTAAATTAGAAATTGAGTGGAGTGAGGGAAATCACACAAGTTATTATGATCAAAACTGGCTGAGAGAAAATTGCTATACTATTAAAAATAATTCTCAGTATATTTCACCATACAAACTCTGGGATAATTCTCTTCAACAAAATCTTAAATCGATTGAAATTGAGCATGATGAAATAATGAATTCTGAGGCTGGCTTAGTAAAATGGTTAGAACTCCTTCATCATACAGGTATCGCAATCGTTAAAAATGCACCGGTTGAAAAAAAATCAGGTTTTAAAATATTAAATAGGATAAGCCACACACGTGAAACTTTTTTCAAAACACCATTTGAGGTGATTAATATTCCAAAACCAAACAACTCTGCTTATACAGCTCATGCTTTGAGAAACCATATGGATTTACCTTGGTTTGAAACCCCTCCAGGTTACCAGTTCTTACATTGTTTAATAAATTCAGCAGAAGGTGGAGAGTCATCAGCGGTTGATGGCTTTGCAGTTGCGGATTATCTTAGAAAAAATGAGCAAGATATATTTGATACTTTAATAAATGTTCATCTAAAGTTTAGAGATATGGATTATACGCAAGAGTCTGTTAGAAGTTATTATGCTCCTGCTGTATCGCTTACTAAAGATAAGGATTATCATGATATTAGATTTAGTGTTGCAACAATGGATGCATTAGATTGCCACCCAGATTTGATGGATAAAGTTTATAAAGCACATCATAGATTTGGTAATCTTTTGCACGATGATAAGTTTCAAATAAAGTTTAGGTTAGAACCAGGAGATATTTTTTCTTTTAATAATAGACGATTATTACATGGAAGAACTGAATATGACCCTAATTCTGGTCATCGACATTTGCAGGGATATTATATGGATAGAGATGAAATTATAGGAAGATTAAAATATTTAAAAAATAAATCTAATTCCAACCAGTAACTGTTTTTACTTCTAAAAACTCCTCAAGACCCCAAACGCCTCCCTCTCGACCATTTCCAGATTGTTTGTATCCACCAAAAGGTGTACCAGCATCAGCGCTTTTACCGTTAATATATACACAGCCAGATCTTAATTTTTTTGCAACTCTTTTTGCTTTTTCTTTATCTTCAGTTTGTAAGTAGTTTCCTAAACCATAAGAGGTATCATTTACAATTTTAATAGCCTCATCTTCAGTATTAAATGGAATAATTGATAACACTGGACCAAAAATTTCTTCTTTTGCAATTGTCATTTCATTTGTAACATTAGTGAATATAGTTGGTTTTATAAAGTAGCCTTTATTTAACCCATTGGGTAATTCAGGTCCACCTGCTGAAAGTGTTGCACCTTCCTCAATGCCACTTTTAATTAATTTAATAATTTTATCGTATTGAATTTTAGATACTACAGGTCCTATGTGATCTCCCTTTTTTGAAGCTAAATCTACTTTGATTTTATTTGCTTCATCAATTGCTTCATCAACAGCTTTTTTGTAAATAGATTTTTCTACTAACATTCTTGTAGGGGCATCACATGATTGACCAGAGTTACTCATTACATTTCTAATTCCATCCCGCACAGCGTTTGGATATGCATCTGCAAAAACTATATTGCCTCCCTTTCCACCAAGCTCTAAACAAACTTTTTTAATAGTATCAGCTGCATTCTTTGAAATAAGTCTCCCAGCTCTTGTAGAACCAGTAAATGAAATCATATCTATATCAGGATGACCAGATAATTGAGTTCCTACTCCAGCACCATCTCCATTAATTAAATTAAATACACCTTTTGGAAATTTAGCTTCGTCAATCATTTCTGCAAAGACCATTGCTGATAAAGGAGATATTTCAGAGGGCTTAAGTATCATTGTGCAACCTGTTGCAAGAGCTGGAATTACTTTGAGTGCAATTTGGTTTATTGGCCAGTTCCAAGGAGTTATTAATCCGCATACACCTATTGGCTCATAACAGATATGGTTATTAGATTTTTTATCAAATTGCTTATCAAAATTAAAATTTTTTAATCTTAAAATAAAGTCTTCAAGATGTGCTTGACCAGATGCAGTTTGAACTTCTTTTGCCCAATCAATTGGAGCACCCATTTCAGTTGATATAGCCTCAGACATAATATCAAATTTTTTTTTATAAATTGCTAGTAGCGTCTCAAGCAAATTAATCTTTTTATCTTTTGGTACATCTCTCCAACTTTCGAACGCATTTTTTGCAGCTATAACTGCTTTATCAACATCTTCTTTTGATCCTAAAGAAATTTTTGCAAAACATTCCTCATTTGATGGGTTGATAACATCAAAATCGTTATCTTTATTTGGATCTACCCATTTGCCATCAATATAAAATTTTTTTCTGTCCAACATGTTAGCAATTATATTTCGTAACCTTTTTCTTCTTTTTCATCATCAATTAGTTCTTCAGGAAAATTTGATGCTCTAAAATTAATACCTAATTTATCCTCAAATCTTTTAACAACCATAGAAGACCAAGCTCTAGAACCATATTTTTTTTTTGCATCTTTAAAAATATCCAGTACCAAAGGTGAAATTTCTAAATTTGTCTCTAATTTTTTTGCCAATTGATTAAACAAACCAACATCCTTTTCAACCAAATCCATTGTAAAGTTTATATTATATGATCCATTTAAAATAACTTGGCTTTCTGTTTCATGTACAAAAGAATTACCTGAGGATACTGCTATACCTTTGAAGGTTTTGGTAAGATCTAATTTTGATTTTTTTGCAACCGCCCATGCCTCTCCCAACGCAGCTAAATGCGTAGATGCAAGATAATTAGTTATTACTTTAAGTATTGAAGCACTTCCTAATTCCCCTGTGTGAAGTATTTTTCTCCCCATTGATGAAAGAGCGGGTAAAATTTTTTCAAAAGCTTTTCTTTCTCCACCAACAAAAATTGCTATGTTACCTGTTGCTGCTCTATGGCACCCACCACTAACTGGACCATCAAGGGGTATTCCTCCTTTTTCTGATACTAGTTTTCCCATTCTCTTGACTTCGGCTTCATCTGTAGTACTCATCTCTAGCCAAATTTTGTCTTTACTTATACCCTTAAGAATACCATTTGGTCCTTCCATCACATCTTTACATATTTCTGGTGAAGGGAGACAAGTAATTATTAAATCAACACCTTCAGTAAGCTCTCTGGAGTTTTCAGCTATTTTTGCCCCCTTTTTTTTGAATTCATCAGTCAAACTTTTATCTAAATCTCTAACAGTTAGGTCAAATTTATTTCTCAGTAAACTACCAGCTAATTTGCCACCGACATTTCCCAATCCAATAAAGCCGATTTTCATGTGCGTCCTAATTAGTAAATTAATAATTTTTTAAACATGATATAATTTATTAATTAAAATGTATTTAAATAAAATTAAAACAACTATAAGCTTTTTTTTAATATTATCAGTCATTTCAATAAACAAATTTGCTTTTGCTGAGATAATAAAGCCAAATAATGGTATTGAACCTCTTCAAGTTGTGAAAATTCAATTAAGAGGATTAAAGAATAATAGCAAAGAATATAAAGATGATGGTATCGAGCAGACTTGGGCATTTGCACATCCAGATAACCAAAGATACACAGGACCACTTGAGAAATTTAAAATTATGCTAAAAGGTGAGGCATACTCAATGTTGCTGAATCATAAAGAGCATAACATTAAAGAAATTTTTTTATCAGAGGATGTTGCAACCTTTGAAGTAATTATTTTAAATGCTGAAAAAGAATATTTTAAATTTAAATGGCAAGTTGAAAAATTTATTGAGGAAGGACCACTAAAGGATTGTTGGTTAACAACAGCTGTATCCTCACCAATATCTATGGGGTCATCAATCTAATGCCAAAATTACCTGATTATATAAGAGTAGCAATTTTAATGGGAATTTTATGCATTCCACCTATTGCAGCAACCCAAATTGGTTGGTTTCTTTGGGGGAAAGAAGCGGGCATTAATTGTGGTATGGTTGTTGGAGTAATTAGTGTGACTATCGCGGCCTACCTAATGTACCAGAAGGGTTGGAGAGATTCTGATGATGACTATTAAATTTATGTTTCGTTAAGATGAGAAATTTAGTAGGAATCCAATTATGAAATCAAAAGCTAAAGTAGTTATAGTTGGTGGAGGTGTAGTTGGAGTAAGCGCACTTTATCATTTAGCAAAAAAAGGATGGTCCGATGTTGTTTTAGTTGAGAGAAAAGAACTAACATCCGGATCAACTTGGCATGCTGCCGGACTTTTACCATTGTTTAATATGAGTTATTCAGTGGGACAACTTCATAAATACGCAGTCAATCTTTATAAAACATTAGAAAAAGAAACAGGAAAAAATGTTGGCTTTAGTGTTGTATCAAATATTAGATTAGCAAGCACTAAAGATCGAATGGATGAATATCATCAGTATGCAGGAGTTGCACAAACAATTGGAGTCGATGTAAAATTCTTAACACCTGACCAAGTAAAAGAAATTTGGCCACTGTGTAATACTTCAGATCTAGTTGGTGCAATTCAACACCCAGAGGACGGTTACATTCAACCTGCCGATCTTACTCAAGCTTTAGCAACCGGCGCAAGAAATAGAGGCGCAGAAATTTATAGAAACACAAATGTAGTCGGAATTAAACAAACAAAAGATGGATGGGTTGTTGAAACTGATAAAGGTTCTATCGAGTGTGAACATGTGATGTCATGTTCTGGTAATTTTGCAAGACAAACTGGTAAGATGGTTGGATTAGATATTCCTGTTATTCCAGTTGAACATCAATACATCGTGACTGAACCGCATCCAGAAATACAAAAAAGAAAAAAACAAGGACTTCCAGAGATGGGAGTTTTAAGAGACAGTGATAGTAGATGGTACATGAGAGAGGAAGCTGGAGGTTTGATTTTAGGACCTTATGAAGATGGTGCTCCATGTTGCTATGTAGACGGACCATCAAAAGACTCTGAGTATGAACTATTTCAAGAAGATCTTGATAGACTTGCTCCTCACATTGAAGGCGCAATCCACCGAGTACCTGCATTTGGAGAAGTTGGCGTAAAGAAAGTTTATAATGGTGCTATATGCTATACACCAGATGGTAATCCAATAGTTGGTCCAGCTTGGGGATTGAAAAATTTTTGGATTAATGAGGGACATAGTTTTGGAATTACAGCAGCTGGTGGTGCAGGTTGGCAATTAGCAGAATGGATTGTTGATGGAGAACCAACTATTGATATGTTAGGCGTTGAGCCAAGAAGATACGGAGATTATTGTTCAAAATCATATCTTAAAGAAAAAAATGAAGAAGCATATAGAAATGTATTTATAATTCATTATCCAGATGAGGAAAGAGGAGCTGCAAGACCATTAAGAACAGCACCATGTTATGATAGAATGAAAAATTTGGGAGCTGTGTTTGGACAAAAATTTGGATGGGAGAGACCAAATTTTTTTGCAACTGATGGGATGAAACAAGAGGACGATTGGTCTTTTAGAAGATCAAAATGGTTTGAGGCTATAAAAAAAGAATGCAAGAACGTGAAAGAAAATGTTGGATTGCTAGATATGACAGCTTTTGCAAAATGTAGAATCAAAGGTCCTAAAGCGGAAGAATTTTTAGATAAATTAGTCGCTAACAAACTTCCAAAAAAAGTTGGAAGAATAAATTTGTGTCATGCTTTAAATACAAAAGGTGGTGTGCACTCTGAATTTACAATTATGCGAGAAGCAGAGGACAGTTTTTATTTAGTTTCGGCAGGTGCTTTTCAAAGATTAGATCATGATTGGATATTAAAATGGATGCCAAGCGATGGCTCAGTACAATTTGAAAATTTAACAAATAGTACGGGTGTATTAGTAGTCTCTGGGCCAAAAGCTAGAGAATTGATGCAAAGAGTTTCAAAAGATGATTTTTCAAATGAAAATTTTAAATGGTTAAGTGCTAAAAATGTGGATATTGGTCAGGCGCCTGTAAACGCAATGAGAGTTAACTTTGTTGGAGAACTTGGTTGGGAGCTTCATCATGGCATAGAATATCAAAACCATATTTTTGATAAATTAATGGAGGCAGGTAAAGATTTAAATCTAAAACCATTTGGAATACGAGCGATGAATAGTTTAAGAGTAGAAAAATCTTATAAATTAGTTGGAACAGAATTATCTATCGAATACTCTCCCTATGAGAGTGGACTTGATAGGTTTATTCACCCAAATAAGGGAAACTTTATAGGTCTAGATGCACTTAATAAATGGAGAGAAAAAGGATTTAACAATAAATTAATTACCCTTGAAGTTCATAACACAACAGATGCAGATGTTTTAGGAAACAATCCTATTTATGAAAATGGATCAGTGATAGGTAGAGCAACAGGTGGTGATTTTGGTTTTAGATTAGGAAAATCTATCGCATTAGGTATGGTTAAACCAGAATTAGCTAACGTTGGACAAAAATTAAAAATTGATATACTTGGTAAGATGCATGAGGCAACAATATTAGAGGAAAGTCCTTATGATCCTGAAAATAATTTATTGAGAGCTTAATGAAAATATTAGTCGCTGTAAAAAGAGTTATTGATTACAATGTACAAGTAAGAGTAAAGGAGGATGGCACTGGTGTTGTCACTGATAACGTAAAAATGTCAACTAATCCACCTGATGATAATGCTGTTGAAGAGGCTGTCAAAATTAAAGAGTCTGGTAAAGCAACCGAGGTAATTGCTATTACAATCGGCGAAGAGAAAGCTCAAGAAACTGTAAGAAAGGCTTTAGCAGTAGGAGCAGATAGAGGAATTCACGTTAAAGCTGATGGAATTTTGGAGCCTTTAGCGGTATCAAAAATTTTACAGAAAGTTGTTGAGAAAGAAAAACCAGATTTAGTCTTCATGGGCAAACAAGCTATTGACGATGACTGTAACCAGACAGGTCAGATGCTAGCAGCTTTATTAAATTGGCCACAAGCTACTTTTGCCTCAAAAATTGAGGTCAAAGATAAATCTTTAGATGTAACTAGAGAAGTGGACGAAGGATTAGAAACCATATCAGTTAATGTACCTGCAATTGTTACTTGCGATTTAAGGTTAAATGAACCTAGATACGCGTCTTTACCAAATATAATGAAGGCTAAAAAGAAGCCTCTTGAGCAATTAAGTGCTACAGATTTAGGCATTGATACTAAGCCAAGAATCGAGCAAATTAAGGTTGAAGAACCTCCTAAAAGAAAAGCAGGTATCAAAGTAGGAAGTGTTGCGGAGTTAGTACAAAAACTTAAAAATGAGGCAAAAGTAATTTAATGTCAGTTTTATTAATAGCAGAACATACAAATAAAGAATTAAAACCATTTACTTTAAATGCGATAACCGCCGCTTCTCAAATAGATCAAGATTTACATGTATTAGTGATAGGTCATAACTCCGACGGTGCTGCAAAAGCTGCTTCAGCGGTTCCATTAGTTAAAAAAGTAATTCAAATTGAAAATCCTATTTATGAAAATTATTTAGCTGAAAATTTTACCCCAGTAATTATAAAACATGCTGAAAACTATTCTCATATAGTCTGTTCAGCTAATACGTTTGGTAAAAATTTAATGCCGAGAATTGCTGCTTTAATGGATTGTTCACAAGTAAGCGATATAATTAAAGTAATCTCTCCAGATACTTTTTTAAGACCAATTTATGCTGGAAATGCTTTTGCTACAGTTAAAAGTAATGATAAAAAAAAATGTGTAACCATAAGACCGACATCTTTTGATGCTGCACCATCTGATGGTGGATCAGCAGAAATAGTAAAAGGTGATGGAGCCGATGAATTTACTCTGACTAAGTTTGTTAAGAAAGAGGAAGTTAAATCTGACAGACCAGAGCTTGGAACTGCGAGAATTGTAATTTCTGGTGGTAGAGGTATGCAGAGTGGTGACAATTTTAAATTAATCACTGCTATTGCAGATAAGTTAAACGCTGCAATTGGTGCCTCAAGAGCTGCAGTCGATGCAGGCTATATTACAAATGATCACCAAGTTGGACAAACAGGAAAAGTTGTAGTCCCAGATCTTTATATTGCAGTAGGTATCTCAGGTGCAATTCAACATCTTGCTGGAATGAAAGAAAGCAAAGTAATAGTTGCAATCAACAAAGACGGAGAGGCTCCTATATTTAGTGTAGCAGATTATGGACTAGAGGCGGATTTGTTTGAAGCATTGCCGCAATTTCTAGAAGAATTGAACAAATTAAACACTATACAAAAATAACAAATATTGTAAAAAAATACCATTATGTCTAGAGAAGTAATGGAATATGATGTTGTAGTTGTTGGTGGTGGACCGTCAGGTTTGTCAACCGCAATTAAACTTAAACAACTAAATCCAAATATAAATGTTTGCATTTTAGAAAAGGCTGCAGAGATTGGCGCCCATATTCTTTCTGGAAATGTCTTTGAAACAAGAGCTTTGGATGAATTAATTCCAAATTGGAAAGATTTGAATTCACCTATAAAAACAAAAGTAAAAAAAGAAAAATTTCTGTTTCTTAATAAAAATAAATCACTAAGCTGGCCTACATGGCTTTTACCTAAAGTACAACAAAATCATAAAAATTATATAATTAGTCTTGCAAACTTATGTAGATGGCTTGCTGAACAAGCAGAGGCACTTGGAGTGGAAATTTTTCCTGGATTTCCTGCGAGCGAAATTATTTATAATGACGACGGATCTGTAAAGGGAGTTGCCACACAAGATATGGGAATTGATAAAGATGGAAATAAAAAAGATAGTTTTGAATCTGGAATAGAACTTCATGCTAAAGTAACTGTATTTGCTGAAGGGTGCAGAGGTCATCTAGGTAAAGAATTAATTAAAAAATTTGAATTAAATAAAGATAAAGATCCACAACAATATGGAATTGGTTTTAAAGAAATTTGGGAAGTTGATGATAGTAAACATGAAGAGGGGTTAGTGATGCATACTGCCGGGTGGCCATTAGACAATAAAACCTATGGTGGTAGTTTTATCTATCATGCTGAGAATAAACAAATTTTTTTAGGATATGTAATAGGGTTAGATTATCAAAACCCCCACTTGTCAACTTTTGATGAATTCCAAAGATTTAAAACTCACCCTTCAATAAAAAAAATGATTGAGGGAGGAAAAAGAATTTCTTATGGCGCAAGAGCGCTCATAGAGGGTGGTTTACAAAGTTTACCAAAAATGTATATGCCAGGTGCTTTACTTGTTGGTTGCGATGCAGGAACTTTAAACATGCCAAAAATAAAAGGTTCTCACACGGCAATGAAGAGTGGGATAATAGCTGCCGAAACCATTAATGAATTTATTAAAGATAATAAAGACTTATCAAGTTATGAGGAAAAATTCAAAAAAAGCTGGGTTTATGAAGAGTTACATGCGGCTAGAAATGTGAAACCGAGCTTTAGTTGGGGACTGATTTTAGGAATAATATTTACAGGAATTGATCAGATACTCTTTAGAGGCAAGTTACCATTTACTCTAAAACATAAACATGCCGACCACGAATGTTTGAAGCCTGCTAGTGAGATGCCTAAAATTGAATACCCAAAACCTGATAATAAAATCACATTTGATAAAACAAGTTCTGTTTATCTAACAGGAACAAATCATGCAGATAATCAACCAGTGCATTTAAAATTAAAAGATAAAGATTTACCAATTAAATACACTCTTGAAAAATTTGATGAGCCAGCACAAAGGTATTGTCCAGCCGGAGTTTATGAAGTTCAAATAGAAAACAATATTCCAAAGTTTGTAATCAATGCACAAAATTGTATTCATTGCAAAACTTGTGATATTAAAGAACCATCACAAAACATTACTTGGGTCACCCCAGAAGGTAGTGGTGGACCACGATATGGAAATATGTAATCAAGAAAGATCTATTGCAAACTTTTTCAAAGTTTCAATTGGGATTAGTTTTAAAGTATTTTCATGAGTTTTTTTTAAATAAATAGGACAACCTTTTCCAGCCTCAACTGCTTTAGCATACCAACCAGCACAAACACACCAACTATCACCATTTTTTAAACCAGGAAAGCCAAATTCAGGATGTGGGGTAATTAAATCGTTACCCGCTTGCTTGCACCATTCTAAAAATTCATCATTAACTTTTGCGCAAACTGTATGTACTCCAGTATCATTTTCATCAGTTTTACAACAACCATCTCGATACCAACCAGTTAAAGGATCTAAAGAACAATCTTCTAAAACTTCACCCAAAACATTTTTTTGTTTATCAGACATTAAATAGTCTTTGAAATTTTTTTATCTACTTCAAGATTAAAAGAGAAAGATCTTCTTTCACCCTCAACTGAAAAAGGATATGCAGTGTGCATTAAGTAGTTTGGGAAAATTATCATATCACCAACTTTAGGTACATGGTTGTGTATACTATTTGAAAGAAATGATTTTTGACCACTTATAAAATCTATTGTTCCATTTGTTTTTGTATTTTTTTTATTCTTTGTTAAATTTTTTGGAATTTTTAAGTAACCAACACCTGAAATATCTCCGTCATGAAAATGAATAGGGTTGTATTCATTTTTAAATTGTCTTACGACCCAAAAATTTTTTATTTTTATTTTATTTGTGTTCTGGTTTATTGATTTTTTAATATATGAGGAAATATTTTTTAACAGAAACTTTTTAATTACTTTGCTTGTGAATTGATCTGATAATCTTATTTCTTGGTATACTTGTCCAACAACTTTTTTAGAGTAATCATTTTTTTTTGACAATTTTTTATTAAAAATTATCTTATCAACTTCTAAATTAATTTTATTAACAATTTTTTTTGGAATTTTAACTTTTGCTAATACTGGTCCAAACGGATTAAATACTTTCATTTTTAAATTTTTGTAGGATTTGGTTGACCTTTATATACCTTTTCTGGATCAAATTTTTTCTCTTTCTCTTCAAAATTCATTTTTATATTTCTTGCATTATCTATTTTTCCAAGCGGAATAGATCTATAAAAACAAGATCTATATCCAACATGGCAACTTGACCCATCTCCAATATCAACACTTAACCATACAGAGTCTTGATCATCGTCAATTCTAATTTCTTTTATTTTTTGAACAAATCCACTTGTTTTACCTTTATGCCAAATTTGTTTTCTCGATCTACTCCAATAGTGCGCCTCTTTTGTTTCTATTGATAGTTTAAGAGCTTCAACATTCATAAATCCATGCATTAAGATTTCTTTAGTTTTTGCGCAAGTTGTCACAACAGGGATCAACCCGTCATTATCAAATTTTGGTGATAATAGGCTACCTTCCTCAATTTCAGCGACATTTTCTCTTTTTTTAAACATTTCAAAGATTTTTTAACATATTAAGAAATATAATAAACATTTTAAAATTATAGAATTAATATATAAATCTCACTTTATGAAATTAGTAAAAAACGAAAACGAAAAAAAACAAGAAAAAGTTACAGACGAAGAAGCAAGAGAAGCATTTGTAAAAATTCTTAAATGGATAGGTGAGGACCCAACTAGAGAAGGGCTTCTTGAAACTCCAAAAAGAGTAACTAAAGCATTTAAAGAGTATTTTAAAGGTTACCAAGAGGATCCAAAAGAAATATTAAACAAAACATTCGGTGATGTTGAAGGTTACAGTGATATGGTGGTTCAAAAAAATATATCAGTGCAAAGTCACTGTGAGCACCACATGGCGCCTATAATTGGAATTGCGCATGTTGCATATATTCCAAATCAAAGAGTAGTAGGGCTCAGTAAAATTGCTAGAGTAGTTGAAGTATTCTCAAAAAGATTACAAACTCAAGAAAGACTAACAGTTCAAATAGCCAATACATTAATGGAAGCATTAGATGCTAAAGGAGTTGCGGTAACCATAGATTCAACTCATCAGTGTATGACTATGAGAGGTATTAAAAAAGAGCAGGCTACAACAGTTACTAATTTTTATTTAGGTCAATTTAGAGACGATTTAAGTTATCAAAATAGATATTTGAGATTCATCGCAAAATAATATTAATTAACATAAATGTCAGATAAATTTAAAGCCTTGGTTTTAAACCAAGAGGGTGAAAATTTTACTAGAGAAGTAAAGGACCTAGATAAAAGTTTTTTAAAACATGGGGATGTTACTGTTAAAGTAGATTACTCTAGTTTAAATTATAAAGATGCATTAATTTTAAAAAATGGTGCAAGATTAGTAAAAGAATTTCCACATATTCCAGGTATAGATTTTTCAGGTACGGTTGTTGAAAGTCAAAATCAAAAATTTAAAGAAGGCGATGAAATAATTCTTACAGGATGGAGAGTAGGCGAGATTTATTTTGGTGGCTACTCTCAATATGCAAAAGTGAATGGAGAATTTCTAGTTAAAAAACCTAAATCTCTTACATCCAAACAAGCAATGATATTAGGTACTGCAGGGTTTACTGCTTTACAATGTGCTTTTACTACAAAACAAACCAGAGAAGTTTTACTACTTGGAGAGAAAGTTCAAGATGTTTTAGTTACTGGAGCATCTGGTGGAGTGGGTAGTATTGCAACAATGATTTTAAGTAAGTTGGGATGTAATGTAACTGCCGTTACAGGAAAGGATAGTAACAGTGAATATTTAAAATCAATTGGTGCTAAAAATGTAATAAATACAAGTGAATTAGATAAAGAAGCAAGACCATTAGATAAAGGCATTTACGATGGAGCAGTTGATACAGTTGGAGGAAATATTTTATCAAATGTTTTATCTCACGTTAAAGATGCTGGTATAGTTGCAGCTTGTGGAAATGCATCAGGAATAAAACTAAATACCACGGTAATGCCTTTTATTATAAGAGGTGTGAAGCTTTGGGGTATAAACTCTGTCACAGCATCAATTAAAAGAAGGGAATTTTTGTGGGGGGAAGTAGAAAAATTAGTTGATTTTGCTTTACTTGAAAAATCTATAAAAGAGGTAAGTCTTGGCGAATTGATTGATGTATACCCAAAAATGTTACAAGGGAAAACATCAGGAAGATATATCGTCAATTTAAACAAATAATGGATTGGGATAAATTAAAAATTTTTCACGCTGTTGCTGAAGCTGGGAGTTTTACAAGCGCCACAGTAAACCTAAATCTTAGTCAATCAGCTATCAGTAGACAAATTCAATCCCTTGAAGAGGATTTAAAAGTAAAATTATTTGAAAGACATGCGAGAGGACTTACTTTAACCGAAAATGGTGAATATGTTTTTAAAACTGCCCATGAAGTGATTAGCAAATTAAAAGAAGTTGAAACATCTCTTTCAGATCAAAAAAATCATCCAACAGGCAAAATTACAATTACAACAGTTAGAAGTTTTGGTACACACTGGCTAACACCTAGAATTCAAGAGTTTATGCAACTCCACCCAGAAATTGAGGTTGAGTTAATTTTTGATGATAAAGAATTAGATTTAAGTACAAGACAAGCAGACATTGGAATTTTTATGAGAAGACCCAAACAGCTTAATTATATTCAAAAGAAGCTAATAGATATTAATTACCATATTTATGGATCTACTAAATATCTTGAAAAACATGGTATGCCAAAAACCATTACAGATTTAAATAAACACAGATTTATATCATTTGGAAAAGGAACACCCTCACCTGTATATAATCCAGATTGGGCACTTAAAATTGGCATGAAAGACAATAAAAAAAGAAAATCTATTATGAAAGTAAATAGCGTTATGGGTCTATTATTAGCTGTGGAAAGCGGTGTTGGATTAGCTGCGTTACCAGATTATTTAAGTTATCAATCAAATAATATAATTAAAGTTTTACCTAAAGTAGAAGGACCAATTACAGAGGCACATTTTGTATATCCACAATCAATGAAAAACGTTGCTAGAGTTCAAGCTTTTAGAAATTTCCTTTATAGCAAGATTTCAGAGTGGGAATTTTAAGATTGACATCTGCGTCAATTCGTGCGATTGATAATCATTATCATTGAGAATAGTTCTCAATATCAATAGTAACAGTGCGGAGAAACGGAGATAAATGAGGAAAATAAGCATAATATCAATCTTATTTACTTTGGTTTTTGGTTATTCAGTTGCATCAGAAGTAAATGTTTTTAATGCAAGACATTATAAAGCTGATGCTGAACTTTATAGCAAGTTTACAAATAAAACTGGAATTAATGTAAATTTAATTAACGGGAAAGCAGGAGCTCTTGAAAAAAGAATGATTGAAGAGGGCGCTGATTCTTCTGCAGACCTTTACATAACAGCTGATGCTGGAAGATGTGGGGTTTTCAAAGCAAAAGGAATGACGCAAGGTGGATTAATTTCACCAGCTATTAAAGCTGCAGTACCTGCAAATTTTAGGACTTCGCATTGGACTGGTATCGCGAAAAGAGCGAGAATAGTTTATTACGCACCTGAGCGAGTTAGTGGAGCTGAATTGTCAGGCTTAACATATGAAAGTTTAGCCGATCCAAAATGGAAAGGTAGATTAGTAATCAGAAAATCTAGCAATATCTACAATAAGTCTTTAGTGGCTTCATTGGTAAAAAATAATGGAAAAAAAGCTACAGCTGATTGGGCAAAAGGCGTTGTTGCTAATATGGCAAGAACACCAGAGGGTAACGATAGAGCACAAATTATGGCGGTAGCTGCGGGAGAAGCTGATATTGCAGTTGCTAATACTTATTATTTGGCACTTATGCTATCTGGTAAAAAAGGTCCAGAGCAACAAGAGGCTGCTAAAAAAGTTAAAGCATTCTTTCCAAACCAAAATGATAGAGGAACTCACATGAATATTAGCTGCGCTGCTTTAGTAAAAGGTGCACCTAATAAATCAAATGCAATTAAACTTGTAGAGTTTTTATTAACTCCAGAGTCCCAAGAGCACTTTGTTAATAATACATTTGAATTTCCTATGATTGATGGTGTTTCAGCAAATCCATTAGTTGTAAACAATATAGGTTTAGATTTTAAACAAGATCTAAAAACTAAGGTTTCTAGCTATGGTGCAAAACAAGCAGATGCATTAGAGGTAATGACTACAGCTGGTTGGAAATAAGTATGAAAGATAAAAAAGAATTTATTTCTGAGATTAATTATAATAAATCAGCAGAGCCATGTCCTGCATGTGCAACTGAATGTGAAAAAATTAATAACAGGATAAATAAAAGAAATTTATCTGAGATTAAAAACGAGGAGGTTCCGCACATCCTAAAAGTTTTTGATTTCTAAATTTCTTAATTTACTCGTCCACGGTATTTTACCCTTACCGTGGACGTTTTTTTTACGATTATAAGGCGGATTATAATATGAAAAAAATTAATTTTTGGTATTTATCATCTTTCCTAATATCATTTGTTGTAATAATTCCAATTATTACAGTAGGAATTAGTTTTTTTGAAGAGACCAGTAATTATTATAAAATTTTAAAAGACACTTTTTTAATAGAATATATTTTAAATTCATTAACTTTACTTGTGTTGGTTTTAATATTCACATTTGTGATAGGAACAGGAACCGCTTACTTAGTATCATTTTTTAAATTTCCTTTTAGCGATTTTTTTAAGTGGGCATTAATTTTATCTTTTGCAGTTCCTCCTTATATTTATGCATACTCTTTAACAGCCTTTTTTGATAATTATGGAATTGCTTATACTATTTTAACAAATCTATTTGGTGAAGGTGAATACAACAAAATAATTCCAAAAGTTAATGGAATGTTTGGTGCAACTTTATCAATGACATTTTCTCTTTTTGCTTATGTCTTCATACTCTCAAGAGCATCATTTCTGTATCAATCTCAAAACTTAATTGATCTAGGAAAAAACCTTGGTTTTTCTAGATTTAAATCGTTTTTTAATATAATATTGCCAGCAGCACGTCCTGCAATAGTTGCTGGATTATCTCTTGTGGCTATGGAAACTTTAGCTGAATTTGGTGCAGTAGATTTTTTTTCCATAAATACGTTAACAACAGGCATTTATAACTCCTGGATTGCTTTTGATGACCTTGCATTTGCCAACAGAATAGCTTCATTACTGTTACTTTTTATATTTTCTTTGTTCATAATAGAAAACCTTTCTAGGAAAAAAGCTAAATATCACTTTAATATCAAGGGGGGTTTCAAACAAAAGGAAAAAATAAAACTCTTTGGTTATAAGTCGTTGTTAACATTTATTTTTTGTTTTTTTGTATTTTTCATGAGTTTTTTATTTCCACTAAGTCAAATGTTGTATTGGACAATAAAGTTTCCTGAAAATTTATTGGATTTGCAAATTATAAGTCTATTATTAAATACACTTTACCTGGCTTTATTATCGAGCTTAGTTTTAATAATATTTTCGTTAATTTCAAATTATGGAAACAGAGTAACAAATAATAAAATACTTAATATACTATCTACTTTATCAATTTCAGGTTATGCAATACCAGGTGTAATACTGGCAGTTGCTTTTATAACTTTTATTGCGTGGTTTGATAATACTATTGTTAAATCATTAGGGTTTTTATCCATAAAAAAAGTATTTATTGGTTCAATATTAGGATTAGTAATAGTTTATTTCATAAGATTTTATTCTTTAGCTTTTAATGGAATTAAATCAGGTTATGAAAAAATAAACATTGCTGTTGATGAAAGTGCTTATTTGCTTGGTTACTCAAAAAGAAAAACTTTCACGAATATACATATACCTTTTTTAAGAAACTCGTTATTATTTATAATAATATTGATTTCTTTGGAAATAATAAGAGAGTTGCCTATCACATTAATTTTAAGACCCTTTAATTTTGAAACTTTTGCTACCACAGCATATATATCAGCATCAGAAGATTTACTTGAAGCAGCTGCAGTGCCTTCTTTATTTTTAATTTTAATTGCTTCAATCTTTATTATAATTGCATCAAAATATATTTTAAGAGAAAATAATGGATAATTTTTTTGAAGTTAAAAATGTTGATTTTATTATTGATGGGAAAACAAAAGTTAAAAATATGTCGTTTTCAATTGAGAAAGAAGGTGACATTGTTTGTTTGTTAGGACCATCTGGAATTGGAAAAACTACAATACTCAGAGCTATCGCTGGACTACAAAAAATTAAAAATGGCCATATTAAATTAAAAGGGAAAGTTTTAGCCTCAGATAAAATAAATATTGAGCCTGAAAATAGAAATATATCTTTAGCATTTCAGGAGAATAGTTTGTTTCCACATTATACTGTGGAAAAAAATATATTATTAGGCGAAGAAAAAAATGCAGATAAAAAAGATAAACAAATAAGCTTTCAGGAGATAGTTGATATATTAGATATTTCTCAAATACTAAATCAATATCCTCATCAAATTAGTGCTGGTGAGGCTCAAAGAGCTTCTCTTGCAAGATCACTTTTATCTAAACCAGATCTACTTTTATTGGATGAGCCTCTTTCAAATGTAGATCAAAGTCATAAAGAAGATATTCAAGAAAAGTTAAAAAAAATGCTATCAAAATTAAAAATAACAACAATAATTGTAACACATGACTCTTATGAAGCTTTTTATCTAGGATCAAAATGTGGAATAATCTTAAATAATCAGCTTAAACAGTATGATGATCCTTACAATGTCTATCATCTACCTAATTCTATTGAGGTTGTTAATTTCTTAAATAGAGGAATTTTAATACCCGCTAAAGTAACGAGCCCGAAAAGCTTAGAAAATGAGGAACTAGGCACTATAACTGGAAATTTTGTTAAACCATTTCCATTGGGAGCAGATGTGAAACTTTTAATCCAACCAGAGGATTTAGAACATGACGATAAAAGTAATCTTCAGTTAGAAGTTGTTGATAGAAAGTTTAGAGGTACAAATTTTATTTACACTTTGAAAACTATCAAAAATTTGCTCATACCCGTATTTGTTCACTCTCATCATATTCATCAACATGACGTACAAGAAAAGTTTGGAATTAAAAGACCAATACACATAGAGCACTTGGTATGTTTTTAAATATTACTTGTCACTAACGTACACAGAAACACCTCTAGCGTTGATATCTACATCAAATTTTTTATGAAGAGGAGGGAATGCTCTTTGTGAGCAATCTAATCTATCGCAGGTTCTACATGAAACACCAATTGGTATTTCAGTTTTTTTATCGTTAAGACTCAAATTTTCAGTGTAAACAAATTCTTTAGCATATTTAGCCTCGCAACCTAAGCCTATTGATAAAATACTTTTTGATTGACCAAATCTTCCAACACCTTTCTCTACAGTTCTTGCAATACAAACATATTTTTCACCATTGGTCATTTTACTTACAGCTGCTTGTATAACACCTGGTCTAGTAAATGCAGAATAAACATTCCATCTAGGACACGCCCCACCATATCTTGGAATTTCAATACCAGATAAAGAAAATCTTTTTGAGATATTTCCAGCAACATCAACTCTTAACATATGAAAAGGAATCCCTGGTAGTTTTGGATCTTGTAAACAAGTAACTCTATGAGCTACTTGTTCAAAGGATGTAGCAAAAGTATTTTGAAGTAATTCTAAATCATATTTTAACTTTTTACATTCAGAATGAAAAAGTTTATACGGCATTAATATTGCTGCCCCACAATAGTTTAACAAAGCTATTTGCGTTAAACTTTTAGATTCTTCAGAGGGAAATTTAAATTCAGATAAATAATCATTAATTATATCTATAGCACCTTCTTGAGCAATTTGCGCAGCTGCATGAAGTTTTTTTGTTTCAAGTGAATTATAATCGCTTAATAAAAGTTCTTTTTTGTTTTTGTTATAAATTTTTGAAAATGGTTTTGACTCCTCAGGTATTACATCTTTAACAGTAATTAAATATTCTGTTTTAAGAAATTCACAAAGAGCAATATATCTTGTACGATTGTTCATTTGTACTTTTTCAAAAACTTTATTTGCAAAATCTTCAAGTTTTGGAAAATAATTTTTCTTTTCTTGTAAAAAATCTGAAATTACTTCTCCTGGAAAACTAGTTTTTCTACTATCAATAATTTTGCCAGATAAACTTTCGACCTTATTAATCATCTCATGGTCTTTTTCTTTAAATTGGTCTCCAAGTTTTATTAACGCTCTTGCAATTTTAGGATTTGTATTTACGAGATCTTTTACCTCTGGACCAACAATATCTAAATCTTCAAATAATTGGTCGTCTAACAGTTCAGAAATGTCGTTAACTAAATTTAAATCAGATTTCTTTGTTAAATCAGAAAGCTCTATCTTCAATTCCTCACAAACCTTTAAAAGCAAATCCCCATCAATTTTTCTTTTCCCGCTTTCTATTAAGTTAAGGTAGCTTGCTGATATACCTAATTGCTCAGCCAGCTTATTTGCTTGAAGTCCTAATTGCCTCCTAAAAGACTTGATTTTTGGCCCTATTTTTAGATCTAATTGACTCATATTTTCTATTTGTAAATTTTGTAAATTATTATTTACAATAAATTTCCATATTTTACAAGCTTTTTAGAAAAAAAAGTAGCTTTTGTAAACTTTGTAAATTATAAAGTTTACATGAACGACAAAAACAAGATCAAAAACCAAGATAATAAGGCTCAAAACTACAATAATGAGCCTCAGAATCACGAAAATAGATCAGGAATTTATTTAAGAGATGATCATTGTGATTGGGGTTCAAGCGGTATGAATGAATTTACCAACGAATTTGGTAAAGATAATTAATACCTCTAAGTCTTATAAATCTTACAAAATAGGAATTTAATATGAGCTCGGAAACTAAAGTTTCTTATGAATTAAAGAGATTTGCTGGAATTAAAAGAGATTACACACCAGAGGAAGTGGAAAGATTAAGGGGCTCAATAAAAATTGAATATTCAATGTGCAAACATCAATCTCAAAAGCTTTGGAGATTATTAAACACAGAACCATATGTTAATACATTAGGTTCTTTATCAGGAAATCATGCAGTGCAACATGCAAAAGCAGGTTTAAAAGCAATCTATTTAAGTGGATGGCAGGTAGCAGCTGATGCAAACAGTGCAGGAGAAATGTATCCAGATCAATCGTTATACCCGTATGATAGTGCTCCTAAATTAGTTGAGTCAATGAATAATGCTTTAACAAGAGCAGATCAGATTCAACACATGGAAATAAAAGATGGAGACATGAAATCAAAAGATAGAGTAGATTACATGCTACCAATTATTGCTGATGGCGAGGCAGGCTTTGGTGGACCTTTAAACGTTTTTGAACTAGCTAAAAAATTTATTCGGGCTGGAGCTGCAGGAGTACATTTTGAAGACCAGTTAGCAAGTGAAAAAAAATGTGGTCACATGGGTGGTAAAGTTTTAGTACCTACAGGCACAATGATTAAGAATTTAAAGGCTGCAAGACTCGCTGCAGACATTGCAGATGTTCCATTAATTATTTTAGCTAGAACTGATGCTAATGCCGCAAAACTAATTACAAATGACCATGACGAAAATGATAAACCTTTTTTAACAGGAGAAAGATCTCCTGAAGGTTTTTACTACGTAAAACATGGAATTGAACAAGCAATATCTCGAGGATTAGCATATGCGCCTTACTCGGATTTAATATGGTGTGAAACAGCAACACCTAATTTGGAAGAGGCTAAAAAATTTGCTGATGCAATACATTCAAAATATCCTGGAAAATTATTAGCTTATAATTGCTCTCCGTCTTTTAATTGGAAAAAACATTTATCGGATGCGGAAATATCTACATTCCAACAAAAAATAAGTGAAATGGGATATAAGTTTCAATTTATAACTCTAGCAGGATTTCATACTCAGAATATTGCAATATTTGAATTAGCTGAAAAATATAAAAAAGAAGGTATGACAGCATATTCAAGAATTCAACAGCAAGAATTTGCAAGAGAAAAAGATGGTTATACTAGTGTAAAACATCAGCGTGAAGTTGGAACATCATACTTCGATGCAGTTTCCAATACTATTAGTGGTGGGCAAAGCTCAACTACCGCAATGGAAGGCTCTACAGAGTCAGAACAGTTTTAATCCCTAAAATAATATATAAGTTAGATTATAACCCTAGATAAAAACTAGGGTTATAATTTAATTATGCTATAATTAATTAAGGGGTGTCTTAATTGACTGAGAATATACCCTTTGAACCTGTCCGGTAATTCAGAAAGGGAATTTATGGAAAAAACTTATTTTTTAAATCAATCAACAGCACTAATTATTGTTATTACAATTTGTTTTATTTTCGCAATTCTTGGCATTAACTATTCTAAAAAATTTAAAGGTATTAACAATTATTTAACAGCAAATAGAAATATCGGTTTTTTTTCATTAAGCACAAGTCTTACCGCTTCTGCACTTGGTGCTTGGATTTTATTTGGACCAGCTTCTGCAGCAACATGGGGTGGAATTGGTGCTGTAATTGGATATGCTTTAGGAACAGCGTTTCCGATGATTTTTTTTATAATGCTTGGAAAAAAAATTAGAAAAGAATTTCCAAAGGGATCATCACTTATACAGTTTTTAAGAAAAAAATTTAGCAAAAATCTCTTTAAATTAATTTTACTGATGACTGTATTTTATCTATTCATTTTTTTATGTGCAGAAATAACAGCTGTGAGTATTTTAATAAATTATATCTCTGGAACACAGTTGTGGCTCACAGCGTTAATAGTTCTGTTAGGAACTTTGACCTATACTCTTTATGGTGGATTAAGAGCTTCAATATTTACTGACAATATTCAAATGATTGTCATTACCATTTTGTTATTAACATCAGGAATTTATTTATGGTCATATACTGGAAGTGAATTTTCATTTTCATTTATAAATAAAAAAAATCCTCATTTGCTAAGTTTTGAACATGTAGCAAACTATACAGCTGGTATAACTTTTTTTGTTGCAGTTGCTGCAACAAATCTTTTCCACCAAGGAAATTGGCAAAGAGTTTATGCAGCAAAAAATAATAATATTTTAATTAAAAGTTTATTGATTTCATTTTTTGTTATTATTCCAATAGTTTTTTTTATGGGATTCTGTGGCCTAGTTGCAATATCGGTTGATCCTAATGTGGTACCTGATTTAGGATTTTTCTCATTACTCTTTAAAGATCAAACTGAATTTTTATCATTAATAATTATAATATTAGGTTTATCTCTAACCATAAGCACAGTTGATACACTTGTTAATGCTGTATCAAGTTTAGTTGTTGTTGATGGAAAGGCAACATTCAATATTAAATCTAAAGTAGATTTTTTAAAATTATCTAAATATTTTATAATTATATTATCAATAATTGCCTTTTTTATAGCATCAAAAGGATATAGTGTTTTGTACTTATTTTTATTAGCAGATCTTTTTTGTTGTGCGTTTGCTTTAACTGTTTTCTATAGTTTTTATAATAAAAAATTGAAAGAAAAAACTGCATTTGCATCTA
Source organism: uncultured Pelagibacteraceae bacterium (assembly GCA_902633965.1). Classification (GTDB taxonomy): domain Bacteria; phylum Pseudomonadota; class Alphaproteobacteria; order Pelagibacterales; family Pelagibacteraceae; genus Pelagibacter. The sequence continues at coordinate 37,444 of CACPID010000001.1, forward strand.
TTTTAATAGGGTTGATAGGTGGATTTCTTCTATTCCCTGCGCCTGATTTTTCTAAAAGCTTGTTAGTCGGCATTATTTTACCTCTAGAATTTTTCCCGATTTTTGTGACACAATCATTATTATTTTTATCATTTGTAGTTGCTACAATTCTCCCAGTGCTAATTTGGAAGTTGAGATAATTGTTTTAATATATAATATATTAGTATGTTAGATTTTATAATACCTTTCATGGTTCTAATCTTAGTAGTTGTATTTATACATGAGTATGGACACTATTATTTTGCAAAAAAATTTGGTGTTGGTGTAACAGATTTTTCAATTGGTTTTGGCAAGGAATTATTCGGCTGGAATGACAAATCTGGCACAAGGTGGAAAATTTGCTGGATTCCTTTAGGAGGCTATGTAAAATTTTTTGGTGATAGAAATGTATTTTCTCAGGCTGATCACGATGAAATAATTAAAAAATATAATGAAAAAGAAAGAGAGAAACTTTTTACCTTAAAACCTCTATATCAACGAGCTATCATTGTTGCGGCAGGCCCAATAGCTAATTTTATATTAGCAGCTATTATATTTTTATTTATTTACATGTTTGTAGGCAAAGATTTTACACCTGCAGTTATTAATGAAGTTCAAATAGAAAGTCCTGCTGAAAAAGCTGGTTTAAAAAAAAATGATATAATCTTAGAAATTGATGGCACGAAGGTTGAAAGTGTTCTTGATGTTTCAAAATTAATAACAATGTCTACATCTGAGTTTATTGATTTTAAAGTATCGAGATATGAAAAAGATCTATTCTTAAAAATAAAACCTAATATTATCGCTACTGAGGATAATTTAGGAAACAAGATAAATAAAAGAGTTGTTGGTATTGTAATAGGTGCCTTTAATGACAAAGTAAATCATGTAAAACTTGGACCTTTAAAAGCGTTATATTATTCAGTTAACGAAGTTTATTTTGTTACTTCCTCGACGCTTAGTTATTTGGGCTCAATGATTTTCGGTGATGCTGATACATCCCAACTTGGTGGCCCAATTAGAATTGCTAAAATTTCAGGGCAGGTGGCACAATTTGGAATTATACCTTTTTTGAGCATGATGGCGTATATATCAATAAGTTTAGGCTTGATTAACCTTTTCCCAATACCTTTGTTAGACGGTGGACATTTAATGTTTTATGGTTTTGAAAAAATTTTAGGGAGACCTCTAAGCCAAAAAACGCAAGAAGGTTTTTTTCGAATCGGAATGTTTTTAGTTTTATCTTTAATGTTTTTTGCAACCTATAATGACCTCAAAGATTTAGGTCTATTTTAAAGGATTTTTTAAACATCAAAAAAGCAAGTAAAATCAACACTTTTTAAACACAATATATTGTGTGAAAAAACAATTAAACCACTAAAAAAAAGCTTGAAAAATAGGGTATTTTGTTAAGTATGTAAATAACCTTTAAAACCGGAGCTAAAATGAACAAAAAACAATTAGTAGCAAAGCTTTCTGGAAGCTTGAATTTAAGTAAAGCTGATGCGGAGCGTACTTTTGATACTATTACCAACACAATACTGGATGCCTTAAAAGGCGATGATTCAGTGAAAATTGCTGGTTTTGGTACTTATAAAGTAGCTAAAAGAAAAGCTAGAATTGGACGTAATCCAAGAACTGGAGAGCAAATCCAAATTGCTGCATCGCAAAAAGTTAAGTTTTTGCCTGCGAAAGCACTTAAAGAAATTTTTAACAAATAATTTCTTCCAACAGCCTTTATTGATGAAAATTGATAAAGGCTGTTTCTATATGCAATAAATGCATACCTAATTTTTCCAATCAACATTAGTTTTAAGTTAAAAAAAAAATATAACCACTCTTTTAATAATAAGGGAGGTTTTATGAAAAAACTTTTAAATAAATTAGTTGGTCCAGTAATAAGTTTGCTGTTTTTACTAAACATGAACAGTACTGCTTATGCGGATACAACTGTCTCAGCAGAGGTTGGTTTTATATTTAACACACTACTTTTCTTAATTTGTGGTTTCTTAGTCATGTTTATGGCTGCAGGTTTCGCAATGTTGGAATCAGGAATGGTTACATCAAAAAGCGTATCAGTAATTTGTGCAAAAAATATAGGCCTATTCTCTATAGCTGCGATTATGTTTTGGTTAGTGGGTTATAATTTAGCTTATGGAATACCAGCTGGTGGATATATTGGTAAATTCATTCCGTGGTCAGATGCAAGTAAAATTGCAACGGGTTACGCTGATGGATCAGATTGGTATTTCCAAATGGTTTTTTGTGCAACGACTGTATCTATTGTTTCAGGAACTTTAGCTGAAAGAATTAAATTATGGCCATTCTTTTTATTTGCTGCAATTCTATCAGGAATTTTATATCCAATCGTAATGGGTTGGCAGTGGGGTGGTGGCTGGTTAGCTGCAAGAGGTTTTTCGGACTTTGCAGGATCAACACTTGTTCACTCAACTGGAGGTGCTGCTGCTTTAGCAGGAGCAATCATATTAGGTCCTAGACTTGGTCGATTTACCAAAAAAGGTGAGGCGGCTCCAATCAAACCATTTGCTGCATCATCTATACCATTAGTAACACTTGGAGTGTTCGTGCTTTGGTTAGGTTGGTTTGGATTTAATGGTGGATCGCAACTTGCAATGGGAACAGCTAACGATGCTATAGCGGTATCTAAAATTTTCATTAATACATTATTAGCAGGTGCTGGCGGAGTAATGGCAGCTGGTGCGGTAACAAAAATATCTGGTAAGACAGATGTTGTGCAAATGTTAAATGGATGTATTGGTGGTTTAGTAGCAATTACTGCAGAACCTTTAATGCCTTCACCTTTAGCTTCAATTTTAATTGGTGCAGTTGGTGGTATAATAGTGGTTTACGGTACGAAGTTCCTATTCTCTATGAAAATAGATGATGTAGTTGGAGCGGTACCAGCACACTTATTTGCAGGTATTTGGGGAACTTTAATTGTTCCAGCAACTAACTCAGGCGCTAACTTTGGAACTCAATTAATCGGAGTACTTTCAATAAACATATTTGTATTCGTTGTTGCATACATTGTATGGTCCCTAATGAAAGCTACAATGGGTATTAGATTGAGTAAAGAGGCAGAGCTGAAAGGAACAGACGTTTCCGAGACAGGAGTTATTGCATACTCAATAAGAGATTAGTTAACAACAATTCCCTTTTTAGTTAACAATAAAATAGGCCCGAGAAATCGGGCCTTTTTTATTTATAATTGTTATCATCCCATAGTTTTTTATAATCTATAAATGGTGATAATCCATAACCAGAATTGATATTTGTGATATGCACTGTAAGAGATTGCACAGGGGAAATACAAACTTCCTTTTCATATATTTCATTAAAATATTTTTCCCAAGGGTCATTTAAATCAGAGCAAGTTTTAAGAAAAATGTCCCAATATTTTTCAATAAAGAGCTTAGATACCATGAAGGTCATTAAACTTTTGGATGTAGTTCGCCAATGTCGTTTGCTTCCTATCAAAAGGTTAGTTTTTTCATTATCCATGTACAAAAAAGGATAATCTGCGGGACATATAAATAACTCTTTTTTTAACTGCGAGGAAATTCTTTCATATGAAGATACCATTTCATCTAATGCGGTTTCTAGATGAATATAATCATCTTCTAAAAAATAAACTAAATCCTCACCTTCTTTTTTACCAACTTCAAAAGCTCGAAGTAAGGTTGATAAATTTGAAAAGTTTTCTCTTTTTTCTTGCTTCTTTATTATATTTTCATGAATTGATAGATCATGATTAATAATATCTGCATTAACCTCATTTTTTTTTAATAAGTCCTTGATAGTGGATAAATTTTCCTCAGTTGATTTATCGTCAATAATTTTTAAATCAACTTTAACTTGAGGATTGTTTTTCTTCAAAAATTTGATTGCTTTTATTACTGAAAATAGAGCTCTACAGACATACTCTATTTTAGGTTTATCAAATATTCTTTTTCTATTTTGATTCCACATCTCAACATTTGTATTTGTTCTAAAAATAATTAATAAAGAGCTTACTTTTCTAGTGAGCTTAACTTCTCCTAAAGGTAAAACGATAGATTTTTTTATACTTGATAAGTTTTCATTAAGTTTTTTTTCAAGAGTAGGAGATTTAAATTCATTTTGATCTATTAATTCTAGGTCAAGAGCTTTAGCTAGTTTAATAAAAAATTTTTTTAGGATGTTTTTTTTCATTTTTTTTGATATTAACAATCTAATTTATTATGACTATAAAATCATCACAAAATCTTGTCGAAGATGCTCTTAAAGAGATTAAAACTATTTCACCTGAAGAGGCTTTAAGTAAATTCAATGAAAATAAGTGTAATTTAATCGACATAAGGGATATTAGAGAACTTCAAAATTCAGGTAAGATTGAGAACTCATTACATATCCCAAGAGGTATGCTTGAGTTCTGGATGGATCCTAACGGTTCTTATTTTAAAGAGGGTAAAGTTGATATGGAGAAAGAGATAGTTTTATTTTGTGCAGGTGGATTGAGATCTGCATTGGGCGCCAAATCTTTAAAAGATATGGGTTTTAAAAAAGTCTCTCATGTTGATGGTGGTTTCGGTGCAATGAAAACCAAAGGTTTTAAAATAACCTAAGTTTAATCAAATAAAGTAATTCGCTTAGAATAAAAAATTCTTATAATCCAGTATAAAAATATTCCTAAAACTCCAATAAAATAAGTTATCAGAAGAGGTATAATAATTAAAAATTTATTTATGAGTAATTTTTGACTATCTCTAACTATCCAGGATCCACAAAATAAGTTTATTGCTAGGAAATGAGTCCAAAAAGTAATTAGAAAAAAGTTATCACTAAAAAGATCATTCAATTCAATAATTCCTAGGTACAATTTAAAATTATCTAAAAAATTGTAATCAAATTTATATAAAAGAAATAATAAATAAGTATAAACTGAACCAAGCACTAGATAAGGAAAGATAGAAGTTACAAAATATCTACAAATATTTGATTGTGGAAAAAAAATTAAAATGAACCAAAATGGCAAAACACCAATGTTCAACCATAGATATATCATTTCCATACTAAAAAAATCAGATATTTGCTCAATCATAAAAAAATATAATATATTAAATTACTAAATGATTCCTATTAAAAATAAAAAAAAATCTCTAGAGGTTACTGTAGAAGAAATGCGTAATTTTTCATTAATTTATATAGAGAAATATGCACCCTCAAAACAACAATTAAAAACATATTTATTGAAAAAATATTTAAAAACTAAAATACCAAGTGTAAATAAAAAAAATATAAGTGATTTAATAGATGTTGTCCTTGAAGATCTAGAGAAATCACAGTTTATAAATGATAAATTTTATTCAAAATCAAAAGCTAAAAGTTTAATTAGAAAAGGGAGTTCAATTAATAAAATTCGGAATTATCTTTTTTCAAAAGGAATTAATGATAAATATATCAAAGATACCATAGAGGAAATCCAAGACAATAACGAGGATCAGGATTTTTTTTCTGCGATCAAGGTTTGTAAGAAAAAGAGAATTGGACCGGCAAGAGTAGAAAGTAATAGGCCATTGTTTTATAAAAAAGATATATCCGTTCTTGCAAGAGCAGGTTTTGACTTTGAAATATCCAAAAAAGTAATGGATTTGACAGAAGATGAATATTCCAAAATAATTAATCTACTTTGACAAATTATAACTTTCTGTCTTTGATGTGATTTTGCCCGTCATTTACTCTAACATTTAATTCAAATAAATCTTTAGGGCTTATCCCATCTAAGCAACCTACATTAATTCCAAAAGTATTTGGATCACTTCTTCTTTGATTATGAGTATTTATACCACAAGTATTACAAAAAAAATGTTTAGCAACATTTGTATTAAATTGATAAAATTTTAATTGATTTTCACCTTTTAGAATTTTTAGATTATTTTTTGGAATAACAGCAGTTATAGCACCCTTTCTTTTACAGATTGAGCAATTGCATCTGTAAAGATTGTTCAATCCATCTACTAGCTTAACATCAATTTCAATTTTATTACAATGACAAGTCAGTTTATAATTAATATTATTTTTAACGTTTAAATAATAATTTAATTTATTTTTGATATAATTTTTTACAAAAACGAAAACCAGTAGTCCAAAAATAGATACTGATACAATTATAATTAATATTGTTCTTAATTGCTCACTCATTATAAATTTTCAGATCTCCGCAAAATAAGCCCTGGATTTTTAAAATCTTTTTTACCATATAAAATTTCTTTACCATCGTGATCAGTTACAATCCCACCAGCATTTGCTAGAATTGCATGTCCTGCAGCAATATCCCATTCAGACGCTCTAGGCTCAGCAACATATAAATCATATTCGCCGGTTGCGATAACACAAAATTTAAGAGAGCTTTTCATTCTAACATGTTCAGTTACCCCAAATTTTTTATGTATTTTAGATATCTCAGGTTTTAAATTATTAGAATATGCAACAGCTTTTATTACATCTTTAGGATTTTTTTTTTCACAATGAATTTTCTTTTCTTTTCCATCATAATATTCGTAACTAAAATTTTTTCCAAAACTATAAAATAATCTATTTTTTGCAGGAGCAAAAATAATACCCATTACAGACTTTTTATTAATTATCAGTCCTGCATTTAATGTAAACTCTTCACCATTATTTATATAATCATAAGTTCCGTCGATTGGGTCAATTAACCAAAAATCATTTAAATTTAAATTTTTTTTATTATGCGAACTTTCTTCTGACACGATAGGTATATCTGGTGTAAGTTTTGATATTTTTTCAACTAAAATTTTATTTACTTCCAAATCACCGTTTGTGACAGGTGTACTGTCTTTTTTTAATTCCTCAGTCAAACCCTCTTTTCTGAGATCTAGACATAACTTTCCCGCAGAAAGGAAAGTTTCAATTAGCTCGTAGTTTATTTTTTTAAATTTTTCTTGATCCATTTACTTTTTCTAATTGAATGTGATTTGCATTGATTACTTTTTTACCAGCATTTTCAAAATTTACGGTTACCTTTCCATTTATTATTGATTGAACTTGTCCTATTCCCCAATCTTTATTATTGGGATGTATCACTTTTTCACCTGGTTCATAATCTAAAATCATTTAATATTATTTATATTAGAAATAAGTATAAATACCATCATTATGAGTTTAAAAAAAAATTCTTTAGGCATTAATAAAGATCCAAAAGATACAACTGTTGTTGTTGCAATGTCAGGTGGTGTGGATTCATCTACAGTAGCCGGAATGATGAAAAAAGAGGGATTTAATGTTATTGGGATTACTTTAAAACTTTATGATGATGGAAAAGAAACTGCACAATCAAAGCAATGTTGCGCAGGTCAGGACATTATGGACGCAAAAAGGGTCGCGAATAAATTAAAAATCAAACATAAAATTTTATATTATCAAAATAAATTTAAGGAAGGCGTTATAGATAACTTTGTTGACAGTTATCTAAAAGGAGAAACACCTGTACCATGCATTCAGTGCAATAAAACTGTAAAATTTAACGATTTATTCAATGAAGCAAAAAAATTGAACGCAGATACATTAGTGACTGGTCACTATGTAAAAAGTGTCACCGATAATAATATTACCAATATGTATAGAGCAATTGATGAAAATAGGGACCAAAGTTATTTTTTATTTAATACTACAAGAGAGCAATTAAACTTTTTACGGTTTCCCTTAGGTGGAATGTTAAAGTCAGAAACAAGAGAGATTGCAAAAAACTTAGAACTTAATGTTGCTGACAAACCTGATAGTCAAGATATATGTTTTGTACCAAACGGAGATTATGTATCAGTAATCAGTAAATTGAAACCTGACTCTTTTAAAAAAGGAAATATTAAGGATAAGAATGGAAAAGTATTAGGTGTTCATGATGGTATAATCAACTTTACTATTGGACAAAGAAGAGGAATTAAAATTGCAGCAGAAGAACCATTATACGTTGTAGATATTAATCCTGAACTAAATGAAATAATAGTGGGTACTAGAAAAGATCTTATTAAAAGACATATTTCACTTCGAGATATCAATCTTCTTTGTGAAAAAAAAGTATTTGAAAATGAAATTTTGGTAAAAATAAGATCCACAGGAAAACTGATTAAGTCAAAACTTATACTTGAAAAAAACGATGCTAAATTAGAATTATTAGAAGATGAATATGGAATTTCTCCAGGACAAGCATGTGTATTTTATTTAAAGGATAAATATGGCGACAAAGTCTTAGGAGGTGGGTGGATATCTAAGAATTAGTTTTCTTCCACATTAGAAATGTTAATAAATAAAAAGTTATTACACCAATAAAATAATCCCATTCTAACGCATGTTTAAAAGATTTTAAATTAAAACCTAAAAAATCATCACCCGGTAAACTTATAATAGGAATACTTATTACTGCTACAATGATTAAAAAAGAAACTAAGTATATTTTAATTGATAAAATTTTAGGGTTTATAAAATCTACTAATTTGTTTTTGAAAGAGTATAAAGCAGAAACCAAATATGCCTGAGCTGCAATCTCAAATATTATAAATAATAACATCACAACTCTTCTAAAAAGCTTATACAAATCATTATCAAACTTAATACCTAAAAAAATTGAATGTAAAACTAAAAATATTGCTGAACCAATTCCAAAAAATAAAAATTTATTTATATTCTTATGATCACCATTAATATTTTGGATAATAGACTTATTATAAATCCAATATCTAATTAATAAATATGCTGTAAAAAACATTGCTGGTTTAAAAATTAAGTATGTTGGAAAAACTCTTGCAGTTCTGCTAATTGATGCACCTCCGTCAAGATAAGGAAAATAAAAACCAACTAAAACATCTTCTCTATTTGGGAAAAGATCATGAAAATTTGTAATAATTATTAAACAAGCATTTACAGCAATTAGAGGGACAATAAAAATCCAAACACTTATGGATTTTACCTTTTGAATACTATCCATTTTGAGCTAGATTACTTTTTCTTATTTTTTTTTCTTGCTCTTCTCTTCTTTGAGCCCATTTTTCTTCGGCCTCTATGCTTCTTGGGATATCCCATAATTACCTCAATTTTAATATTTTATTGACTTATTTGATGGATATAGCATTGTCGTCAAAACATATCAATTTTTTTATGGATAAATCTTTTAAAACGTTTTTAAAACATACCGCAAAAGATTTTCACAACCATTCAGTAAATCCTCCAGTAGTTAGAGCTTCTACAATAATTTTTAAATCGATGAATGATATAAGAAGAACTCAAGCAAAATATAAAAGAGATCCAAGAGGAGGATATTTTGATTACGGTCGACAAGGAACCTCTACCACACATATACTATCAAAAATATTAACAAGACTTGAGGACTCTTATCATGTATTTTTAACTCCAACTGGTTTTGGAGCGGTCTTTTTAGCTATATTTAGCATTGTAAGACCAGGTGATGAAATTTTAACAGCAGATCCAGTTTATAATCCTACAAGAATGCTTACTCAGGATTATCTTACAGAATTTGGAGTAAAAACCACCTTTTACAACCCACATGATTTAAATTCCATCAAAAAGAATATAACTAAAAAAACAAAATTAATTTTTGTCGAAAATCCGGGAAGCAATACATTTGAATTTCAAGATTTATCAAAAATTATTAGCATTGCAAAAAAATATAAAATTTTAACTGCAATTGATAATACTTGGGCAACACCATACTTTTTTAAACCAATCAAATTAGGATTTGATATGGCAATTGTATCTGCTACAAAATATTATTCCGGACACTCTGATGTTATGGGTGGAAGTTTAGCTGTGAATAAAAAAGTTTTTAAACATGTTGAAAAGGCCCAAAAAATTACAGGTTTGAGATTAGGACCTGATGATGCATATCTTATTACAAGAGGATTAAGAACACTTGATGTTAGATTAGATAAGCATGAGGAGAATGCAAAAAAAGTTGCAGCATTTTTATCTAAAAATAAAAAAATTAAACTTCTGTATCCTTACAAAAAAGGTTCATTTAATTATAAAATGTGGAAAAAATATTACTCAGGAGCCTCCGGTTTAATGGGTATTAAAATAAAAACTAAGAATAAAAATTCAGTAATTAAATTTGTAAACTCTTTAAAATTATTTGGCTATGGATATAGCTGGGGTGGTTTTGAGAGTCTTGCTTTACATCAAGGAAAATCTGAAAGAGGCAATAGAAAATATTTAAATTTAGATAATGATGAGAGATTAGTAAGATTACATATAGGACTTGAGGACCCAAAAGATTTGATTGAAGATTTAAGGAAATCCCTTAAATTCGTCAGATGACAACTGAAAAGTTCATTAGAAACAATACTGCCTTAATAACTTTAATAGCTGCATGTCTTGTTGTTCTAATTTCACTTAGTGTAAGACAGGTATTTGGGATGTTTTTCATGGATTTTAATACAGATCTAGGAATAACAAATACCGAATTTGGTTTAGCAATTGGTATTCAAATGTTAGGTTGGGGTCTTTCTGGTCCAATATTTGGCGCTATCGCTGACAAGTACGGAGGACACAAGGCTATAAGTTTAGCATTCTTATTTTATATTTTGGGGATATATTTTTTATTTGCTGGACCAAACACAGGTATTTATTTTCAAATGAGTTTGGGTGTGTTGATTGGGATTGGATGCGGTGGTACCGCAATAAGTATACCAATGTCGGTTGTTGGAAAACATTTTCCTTTGTCAAATAGAACAATTGCAATGAGCATTGTTACAGCCGTTGGTTCATTTGGATATTTTATCTCCCCACTTTTTACAAATTATTCTTTAGAGAATAATGGCTGGGTTCAGACTTTAATTTACTTTATGATATTCTTAATTGTAGGTTTGATCGTAGCATTTTTTGTAAGGTCTCCAAATTTAAGTGAGTCTTTAGAAAAACCTACTGACCAAAATACTTTAAGCGCACTAAAAGAGGCATTTCAAACTAAAAGTTATGTATTACTTGTAGCTGGGTTTTTTGTATGTGGATTTCATATTACTTTAGTCGGAACCCACGTTCCAAAATATGTAATTGATAGAGGTTTAGATGATTGGACTGCAGCAATGATCTTATCTTTAATAGGTTTATTTAATATATTTGGATCACTTTTAAGTGGATATCTTTCGACTAAAATGAGTAAAAAAATAATTTTAAGTGCAATTTATTTATTAAGAGGTGTATCTATCTGTTTATTTATATTTACCCCACCAAGTACCATAAGCTCAATAATTTTTGGAGCTAGTTTTGGCTTTTTATGGCTATCAACTGTTCCAGCGACAAGCGGAATAGTGGCTCATATATTTGGAACAAAGTATTTAGGATTATTATACGGATTGGTTTTCCTTAGCCATCAAATTGGTTCTTTTTTTGGAGCTTATCTTGGTGGTTTATTTTATGATTTATACGGATCTTATGACTATGCGTGGTATTTGGCAATTGCATTGTCTATATTTGCTGGTTTAATACATTTACCAATAAAAGAGCAACCAGTTGAAAGATTACAAAAAGCATAAACTAAAATTTAGTCCATACTTAGAAAGACTTTATCAGTCTGATAAAGCACTTATTATTTATAAAGTTGATGGCGGTTATAATATTTATACGGATTTTTCGAAAAAAATTATTTTAAATAATAATAACATTAATAATTTTTTAAATAGTTTTAATAAAAAGCGACCATGCAAAGAAACTGATCTATATATTGGTTTTTTTGGATATGAGATTTTATGTAATCTATTAAATATAAAAATAAAAAACCAAAAAAGGATTAATTTTTACAAAGGTATATTTTATAAACCAGAAACTATAATCAAAATAAGAAAAGACATAAAAATTATTTCAAGAGTTAAAAAATTTAAATTTAAAAATTCATTTCATGACACACAAATACTGTCATCTTTTAAACTGAATATTGATTACAAAAAATATAATAAAATATTTAATATTTTCTCTAAAAAAATAAGACAGGGTGAAACTTATCAAATAAAAATATGCACAAAGTATAAAAATAAATCGAAAATAAACCCTGTTAATTTTTTTTGGAAATTAATGAAAGTAAATGCAGCTCCAGAGTCATTTATGATTAGAGATAAAGATTATTCTATTGTTAGTTGTTCGCCAGAAACATTGATAAATAAATCTAACAGTAAAATTATTACAAAACCAATAGCAGGCACTTTAAAAAAATTAAACAAAATAAATATTAATAAAGCATTAAAATTCTTTAAAAATAACAATAAAGAAACAAAAGAACATAATATGATTGTTGATATGGAAAGAAATGATCTTTCAAGAGTATGCAAACCAGGCTCTGTCAAAATTTTAAGGGAAAAATTTGTTGAGGAATATAAACATCTTTTTCATTATGTTACATCAATACAAGGAACACTTAAAAAAAATATTACAATTAAAGAAATTATAAAATCAATGATGCCAGGTGGTTCAGTTATCGGATGCCCAAAAATTAGAACGCTTGAACTTTTAAATAATCAGGAAAAAGAAGATAGAAATATTTTTACTGGGAGTTTTGGATACATAAAATTTAATCAAGATATGAGATTTAATATAATTATAAGATCAATTTTAAATTTTAAGAAAATTTCCGAAATATCTGCAGCCTCTGGCGTGGTTTTAGATAGTAATTCAAAGAAAGAGTTTAATGAAAACTTCTTAAAAGCAAAATCTTTGTTGGAGCTGTACAAATGATCTATATTATTGACCACAAAGACTCTTTTACTTGGAATGTGGTTCATCAATTTTCAAAATTTGATGAGGTTTATTGTTCTAACTTTGACGAAATAAATGAAAATAAAATTAGAGAAAGTAATACTATAGTTCTATCACCTGGTCCAGGTTCCCCTAAGGATTATCCAAAGACAGCAAAAATATATAAAAAATATAAAAACAAAAAAAAAATAATTGGAATATGTTTGGGGTATCAACAAATATTGTTTTGTGAAAAAGGTAAGATTGTTCAACAAAAGAGAATTTATCACGGATATCAATCAAAAATAAAAATCACATCACAAAGTAAATTATTTAAAAAAAATAAAACTTTTTTTGTTGGCAGGTATCATTCTCTTAAATTATATGAGCCTTATAGTTCAAAAGATATTAAAATAACAATGAGATGTTCAAAAACAAATATAGCAATGGGTTTTGAGGATATTAAAAATAATATATTTGGATTTCAATTTCACCCAGAATCTTTTTTAACAAAAAATGGCGACACTATTATTAAAAAAATCCTATCTAATTAAAGATCTAAAAGAAATAAAATTTAAAGATCTTTGGAATGATTATGGTGTTTTCACAACTATGCGAGTTGTGGGTAAAAATAAAAAAATTCTTTTTTTTAAAGAGCATATTGAAAATTTAATAAGATCATTAAAAATTTATGGATTAAATAAAAAAAATTTGAAAACAAATATTTTTAAAATTATTAGAGTTAATTTATCTAAAAATCTTAATTATAATCACCTTTTAAGAGTAGCAATAAATAAAAAAATTATTTCAATATCACTAAGAAAAAGAAACAAACCTAAATTAAATTTTAAATTAAAATTGTTAAATTACAAAAGAATAGATCCAAGTTATAAAAATCTTAAGTACAAAAAGATATTAAGTTATTTAAAAAAGTTTGATAATACAGAGTATGATGTAGCCCTTCACAAGAATAAAAAATTTTTAGAGACAGGTACCTCTAATTTATTATTTATTCAAAATAACAAAGTATACTCACCTAAAAATAATTTTTACAGTGGTATTACATTTAAATTTTTTCGTAAAAAAATTAAAATTAATTTAAGAGACATCTATTTAAAAAATATCAATAGCTTTGACGAAATCCTTTTAATAGGATCTGGTAAAGCAGTAACATCAGTATTTAGAATAGATGAATTGAAATGGAAAAGAAAAGGTCTAAATTTTTTTAACAAATTAAACAAAATTTATCAAAAAAAAATTAATTATGCGTGATCCAAATAACCCTTGTTTGTTTTGTAATATCAATAGTAAAGATTTAGTATTTGATAATGAATTAGCCTTTGCAAGTTTTGATAGTTATCCCGTTTCAAAATATCATTCTCTAATAGTTCCTAAAAGACACATCTTAGATTATTTCGAACTTACTAATGATGAACTGCTAGCATGCAATGATCTTATAAAAAAAATTAAAAAAAAAATTCAAAACGATGATAAAACAGTTAACGGTTTCAATATTGGTACAAACTCAGGGGTAGCAGCTGGACAATCTATAATGCATTGTCATATACACTTGATTCCAAGAAGAAAAGGTGATGTAGACAATCCACAGGGTGGAGTTAGGGGCGTAATACCATCAAAACAGCACTATATTAGAAAAAAGTAAATATTTTACTAATATTAACAACCTTAAAATGTGTCTATATCACTGTTGAACTAAAACTTTATCTGTATTAGAAAGTTCAAAATATTATGATAACAACAAATCCTTTTTCATTACTTTCAGAAACAATACCATCAATTGCATTACAAGCTTTTGTATTAGTAATGGTTGGATTAGTTGCTGCAGGAACAATTTTGGATATCATCCATAAAAAAAATGTAAAATATTTTTTCAATAATGCAAAAAAAGCAAAAAAAAATGCAACAAGAGAATTAGGGACTGGTGAAAGAATAGCTATCATCGGAAAAACAATCGTACACGACATTGGAACAACTTCTGAGTTAGGAATGGGTAAAAGAAGAATTGCTCATGTGTTAGGAATGTATGGAACAATTTTATTTTGGGCTGGCTCAGCTGTGATGATATTTTGTTATTCATCCGTTAATGCGGAAACACCAATTTTTTGGCCAGCTATATGGCACTTAGGTGCGTTCATGACTTGTCTTGGTGGTTTTTGGTTTTGGTTTTTTCTAAGAGTTGATGTAGCTGCAGAAGCTCACTCAGTTTTTAGAATCATTCAAGCAGATTTATTTGTGTTAGCACTTCTGGCGTCTTCACTGTTTGGATTATTGTGGTCATTTTTTCAAGCAAACGGAATGTTTGGCTGGGACACTTTATTTCTAGTTCTATTCGCTGTTTCAAATATAGTTCTCTTTGGAGGGGTATATTGGTCAAAATTTGCTCACATGTTTTATAAGCCTGGAGCTGCTATACAAAAAAATTTAGCAGAGGCAGATGGTTCTAGAGATAATCTACCAGCGCCAGCAGATGCTCCAGAACAGTTTGGCTTAGGGATAAAAAGAGAGCAACCAAAACATTATTAATATGATACAATTGAAAGGAAAAAATTAATTATGTCTACTTTTGTTTATATGACTAGATGCGATGGATGCGGGCATTGTGTAGACATTTGTCCATCAGATATCATGCACATCGATGAGACCATTAGAAGAGCAAAAAATATAGAACCAAATTTCTGTTGGGAATGTTATTCGTGTGTTAAGGCGTGCCCTAACCATGCAATTGACGTAAGAGGTTATGCAGATTTTGCTCCGATGGGTCATAGTGTTAGAGTAAGAAGAGAGGAAGAAAAAGGAACAATCTCTTGGAGAATAAAATTTAGAAATGGTACAGAAAAAAACTTCGTATCACCGATCACAACAAAACCTTGGGGAAAATTTATTCCTAAACTTGCAGAAGCAGACACGCCCAACCAAGGTGAAATAAACTCTCAAATCCTTTATAATGAACCACACGGTTTAAATACAAATAAAGATTTACCGACTGTAGATAAAAGTAAATTTAAAAAAGGGGTTTACTATTAATGCCAAAATCAAAGACAGTTTACGAAGATTGTGACGTACTTGTTGTTGGCGGAGGAATGGCCGGAACAGGTGCAACTTTTGAAGCACGACATTGGGGAAGAGATTTAAAAATTATTTGCGTCGAAAAAGCTAACATAGATAGAAGTGGAGCAGTTGCACAAGGACTATATGCAATTAATTGTTACATGGGAATGCAATGGGGAGAAAACCAACCTGAGGACCATGTTCGTTATGCAAGAAATGATTTAATGGGTCTTGTTAGAGAAGACTTAGGTTACGACATGGCCCGTCACGTTGACTCAACAGTTCATATGTTTGATGAGTGGGGTTTGCCGATGATGAAAAATAAAGAGACTGGCAGATACCAAAGAGAAGGTAAATGGCAAATTATGATCCACGGCGAGAGTTATAAACCAATTGTTGCTGAAGCAGCAAAAAAATCTGCTGATAAAATTTATAATAGAATAATGATAACTCATTTATTAATGGATGAGACCAAAGAAAATAGAGTAGGTGGTGCAGTTGGTTTTAATATGAGAACTGGGGATTATCACGTGTTTAGATCTAAAACAGTTATCGTTGCAGCTGGAGGAGCATCACATATATTTAAACCAAGAGCAGTTGGTGAGGGCATGGGAAGAACTTGGTACGCACCTTGGTCTAATGGATCTGCTTACGCGCTTCCAATTGCTGCTGGAGCGAAAATGACTCAAATGGAAAATAGAATTGTTTTATGTAGATTCAAAGATGGATATGGTCCTGTTGGTGCATATTTTTTACATTTAAAAACGTACACTCAAAATGCAAATGGGGAAAACTATGAGAAGAAATGGTACAATCAAACCAAAGAATTAGTAGGTGAGTATATAGATCATCACCCAACTCCAACTTGTTTACGAAATCATGCATTTGTTCAAGAGGTAATGTCAGGCAATGGACCTATTCACATGGTAACAAAAGAAGCCTTTCAAGATCCACATCTTGAGACTGTTGGCTGGGAAAACTTTCTTGGAATGACAGTAGGCCAAGCTGTAGTTTGGGCGTCACAGAATATAGATCCAAAATATACTAATCCAGAACTAACAACATCCGAGCCATATGTTATGGGTTCTCACGCAACATGTTCTGGTGCGTGGGTAAGTGGACCAGAAGATTTATCGCCACCTGAATATTTTTGGGGTTATAATAGAATGACAACCGTCGAAGGTTTATTTGGAGCTGGAGATACAGTTGGTGGCAGTGCCCATAAATTCTCATCAGGATCATTCACTGAAGGAAGGTTAGCTGCTAAGGCTGCTGTTAAATATATCGAAGACAAAAAAGCTGAAGATTTGAATGTTTCTAGCAAACAATGTGAAGATTTTAGAGAAGTTATTTATAAACCATTAGAGAACTACACGGTTGGAAGAAATGAAATTACAGGTGGAACAGTATCTCCTAGTTATATTTCTCCAATTCAAGGACTTCAAAGACTTCAAAAAATAATGGATGAATACGTAGGTGGTATCTCGGTAAACTACATGACCAATGAAAATCTACTTAAAAAAGGTTTGGAATTGTTAGATTGGTTAACTGAGGACTTAGAGAATGTTGGAGCTGAGGATTATCATCAATTAATGAGAGCTTGGGAACTTAAACATAGAACATTAACTTCTCAGTGCGTAACTGAGCATACTTTATTTAGAAAAGAAACTCGTTGGCCAGGCTACTATTACAGAGGAGATTATATGAAATTGGACGATGAGAACTGGCATTGTCTAACAGTTTCTAGAAGAGATCCAAAAACTGGTAAGTTTACAATGGAAAAACAACCAGTTTATCATATTATTGACGAAAAAGAGAAAAAGCAGGCTTCTTAACTTTAATTGTTAATCATGAGCTTAATCGAAAAGTCAGATGAGGATATCATCAAGATAGCCGACCCTATTTGGAATAATCTAGTAAAATCCTCAAACATAAAAGATTACGGAGGATTTACTAAAGATTTTTCATCACAGATGCTTTACGGAGCCAATGAAGTTGAACTTGGCAAACAATGGGCAAATAACGATTTAATATCAAGCCTTAAAGAAAATTGTAAACCCATGGGCTGTTTAAGAAGAGGAGCCTATGTAACAGTAATCTATAAGCAAAATAGCTCAAAGATACCCGGAGACTTTATCGGCAGGCTTGTTCTCGGAGAGGAAGGCGGCGATATAAAGGTTTTTGGAGCTACAATATTTTAATATAAAATTTTAAATTTTGTAATTATAACTTGCAATATTAGGCATATTCGTGTTATTTCGGATTATGCTTAAAATTTTAGATATAAAAAAAACTTTTAAGCATATCCCACAAAATTTTAATTCTTTTAATTCTAAGATACTTGTGTATTTGGGTTTAATTGCTTATTGGGGAGTAATTTTAGTAGGAACTTTTTTTCATATTAATTAGTAATCATAAGTTGACTTTAATATTTTACAGGAATAATTATTCCTAATGGAGTATTTTCTTCCAATTGCAGAAGTCTATGTAAGTTTACCTTTAATATTTCTTTTAAGTTTATTTGTAGGAGTTTTGTCAGGTCTTTTTGGTGTTGGTGGAGGATTTTTAATGACTCCGTTTCTTATTTTTATGGGTATTCCACCAGCATATGCAGTCCCTAATGAAGCTAACAATATTTTGGGAACTTCAATATCGGGATCAACAACTCACTATCTTAAAGGAACTTTAGACTACAAAATGGGTTTGATGATAGTAGTTGGGGGTACGGCGGGAACTTTGCTTGGAATTTTAACTTTTACTTATTTTAAAGATATTGGAAAAATCAATGTCGTTATTTCATTATCTTATATGTACATACTTGCAATAATTGGAACTTTAATGCTTGTTCAGGGTATCACAGAAATAGATAGAGCTAGAAAAAAAATTGTTGTCAAAAAAAAACTCCATGAACACTATTGGATTCATGGATTACCATTTAGGATGAGATTTAAAAAATCAAAACTATATGAGAGCGCTTTTACACCAATAATAATAGGATTAATAGTTGGATTTATTGCAGCGATAATGGGTATCGGTGGAGCATTCATTCTTGTTCCTGCAATGATTTATATAATTGGAATGCCAACTAAATTAATTCCAGGAACTTCATTATTTGTGACTATTTTTATAAGTGCAATTGTGACTGTTTTACATGCATTTAATTATGGCTCAATCGACTTAATCTTAGTTACGGTATTAATTTTAGGTTCAATTTTAGGTGTTCAGGTTGGTCAAAAAATCGGGGAGAAAGTAGATAGTTCAGAATTTAAAACAATTTTAGCTATTTTGTTACTCTTAGTAGGAATAGCTGTTGCATATGACTCATTTTTTGCAGAACAAGCTTACAATGAGACTAAAAAAATTGGGATTGAAACATTAGATCCAATAGCAACATTCGTAAGAGATCTTTCAAAAGAAATGCCTATCCTTTATGGAATGTTTTCAATTGTATTGGCTCTTGTGCTTGGTGTGGGTGCGGCAATCTTGAGAAGATTTTTATCAAATATTAGAAAGAAATATATACATACTGCGCCGCCTGCTTCACAAAAGTAATTTTAATCAGTAAAAAATTTGTTAAAAGTAACTATGAAAAAAATTTTAATTTTCTTTTTTTGCATCCTCAGCTTTAGTGCTGTTGCAATGGAAAAAAATACTACTTTTAATAAAGATATATTTACAAAAGCGCAATCTGAAGGAAAAATAGTAGTAGTAAGTTCTTGGATTAAATATTGCAGTTCATGTGCCAGCCAAATGAAAATTTTGCAAAACGCAGAAAAAGATTTTAAAAATATTCAGTACCTTGCTTTCGATGTAAAAAATAAAGAAATTTCAGAATTACTAAATGTGAAGTTTCAAACTACTCTGTTAATTTTTAAAGATAATAAAGAAGTTTATAGAAGTATTGGAGAAATAAGTAAGGAAAAGATTTATAAGGCGATTGAGTCCTCAATATAATTTAAGCACTTCTATAAAGTTTAGTCATCACAAACTCTTTATGACCCAGAGCTTCAGCGCAAGTAAGTCGACCGTTAGCTACTCTTAAAGTTGCCTTTATCAATTCATCTCCAGCTTGATTAAGATTCATTTGACGAGAAAGTATTTTTGAAACATCCACATCTATATGTTCACTCATAGTTTTAGCCGTTAATGGATTTGCTGTTAACTTTATTACTGGCTCGATTGGGTTGCCAATTATATTTCCTTGCCCAGTCGGAAATAAATGAATATTAAAACCACCTGCAGCCTGCAATGTTACACACTCTGCTGCAGCAGACGAAGTATCCATGAAATATAATCCTTTGCCCTTTGTTGGTTCTTCAGCTGGTTCTAAAACATCAATAAATTGTCTAGACCCAATTTTTTGAAAGTTTCCAAAAGCTTTTTCTTCAATTGTGGTTAATCCTCCAGCTATATTTCCTGCGGTTGGTTGGCTCTCGGATAAATCATCGGTTGCTTCTTTTAATATAAAATCATTATAATCACTCCAGGTTTTCATAAATTTTTTCTGTGCTTCTGGTGTTTTTCCTCTTTTGGCACACACTGTTTCAGCGCCGGTTAACTCTGAAGTTTCGCCAAAGCATAAATGAACACCAAAAGGTTCTAATTTATCCATTAAATTTCCAACGGTAGGATTAGAAGCAAGTCCGGATGTTGTATCTGACTCACCACATTTTACAGAAATCCACAAATCGCTCATTGGACATTCTTCTCTTTGTTTTTCTGATGCCCACATTGAAAACTCTTGCGCCTTTTTTGAGACCTTTGCAATTGTATCTATATCTCCGACTCCCTCAATACTAAAACCTTCTACTGGCTTTCCAGTTTTTGCGATAGCATCTACAATTCTTTTTGTCCACTTTGGTTCAATTCCAATAACAATCACTGCTGCAACATTTGGATTTTTTCCAGTACCGATCATTGTTCTAAAATGTAATTCTAAATCTGCACCAAACTGAAGTCGCCCATAAGAGTGGGGAAGTGCAATTGTGCCTTTTATATTATTTGCTACTGCTTCAGCACATGCGTTTGAAATATCATCAACTGGTAAAATAATTACATGGTTTCTAGTACCAGCTCTTCCATTTTCTCTTTTATATCCTAAAAAACTTTTTGGTATTTCCATATTACCACTTTTTTGTTTTTACGTTATGAACATGAACATGCTCACCTTTTTTTATATTTTTAACAACCTTTCCTATGTCGTGACCGTATTTTAATATAGTGTCTCCCTCTTTCAAATCGGTCATTGCTATCTTATGTCCCAGGGGTATTTCACTGATAGATTGGATCTTTGCTGATTTATCATTTTCCATTATCCAGCAATTACACTCTTGATTTGGCTTAATTTTTTCAATTACAACCACCCCAACGTTGTCTTTTTCATCGTGAATTATGACGTCTGTGCTGCTCATTATCTATTTCTTGTTTGAAATTCCTAAGATCTTATATATTAATCACATTCATTAACAAATAAAAAAATTATAGAGAATTCTTATGACTAAAATGACTACAGAAGAAGCTTTTATAAAAGTTCTTCAAATGCATGGTATAGAACATGCTTTTGGTATTATTGGTTCTGCATTCATGCCTATATCAGATTTGTTTCCAAAAGCTGGAATTACTTTCTGGGATGTTGCACATGAAACTAATGGGGGATTGATTGCTGATGGTTACACAAGAGCAACAGGTAAAATGTCAATGGTAATAGCTCAAAACGGTCCAGGTATAACTGGATTAGTGACACCAATAAAAACTGCTTATTGGAATCATACACCACTTTTATTAGTCACACCGCAAGCCGCCAATAAGACTATGGGCCAAGGTGGCTTTCAAGAAGTTGAGCAGATGAATTTATTTAAAGACATGGTTTGTTATCAAGAAGAGGTAAGAGATCCATCAAGAATGGCAGAAGTGCTAAATAGAGTTATTGAAAAAGCTATAAGGGGATCAGCGCCAGCACAAATAAATGTTCCAAGGGATTATTGGACACAAATAATAGATATTGATTTACCACCAATAGTTAGATTTGAAAGACAGGGGGGTGGTAAAGATGCAATCGATCGAGCAGCTAAATTGTTATCAGATGCAAAATTCCCAGTAATATTATCAGGGGCTGGAGTTGTTATTGGAAATGCTATTGAAGATTGCAAAAAACTAGCTGAAAAATTAGATGCACCAGTTTGTAACGGATATCAACACAATGATAGTTTTCCTGGAAGTCATCCACTTGCAGTTGGCCCTTTAGGATACAACGGTTCAAAAGCTGGCATGCAATTAATTTCTAAAGCAGATGTAGTTTTAGCTTTAGGGACAAGACTTAATCCTTTTTCAACCTTGCCTGGTTATGGAATAGATTATTGGCCCAAAAATGCAAAGATTATTCAAGTTGATATGAACCCAGATAGAATAGGCCTTACAAAAAAAGTTACTGTTGGAATTTGTGGTGATGCAAAAATGGTTGCTCAACAAATTTTAGAAAAATTGTCTAAAACTGCTGGAGACAGCGGTAGAGAGCAAAGAAAAAATTTAATACATCAAACTAAATCTGCGTGGTTACAAACTTTAACAGGATTGGATCACGAAGAGGATGATCCTGGCACTGTTTGGAATAAAGAAGCTAGAGAAAGAGATAAAGATAGAATGTCTCCTCGTCAAGCATGGAGAGCAATACAAGAGGCTATGCCTAATGATGCAATTATTTCTAGTGATATTGGAAATAATTGTGCAATTGGAAATGCATACCCAACATTTGAAAAAGGAAGAAAATACTTGGCACCTGGATTATTTGGTCCATGTGGATATGGTTTCCCAGCGATTCTTGGAGCGAAAATAGGATGTCCTAATACACCTGTGATAGGTTTTGCAGGTGATGGTGCGTTTGGTATAAGCATGAATGAAATGAGCTCGTGCGCTAGAAAAGAATGGCCAGCTATAACAATGGTTATATTCAGAAACTACCAGTGGGGAGCGGAAAAAAGAAATTCTATTTTATGGTTTGATGATAATTTTGTTGGTACTGAGTTAGATCCAGAACTAAGTTACGCAAAAGTTGCAAATGCGTGTGGTTTAAAAGGTGTTACAGTCAAAACTATGGAGGAAACAACAAAAGCCATCAAACAATCCTGTGAAGATCAAAAAAAAGGAATTACAACTTTTATAGAAATAATTCTTAATCAAGAATTAGGGGAACCTTTTAGAAGAGATGCCATGAAAAAACCAGTAGAAGTAGCAGGCATTAAAAAGGAGGACATGAAGCCCCAAATTTCTAAAACAAGTTAATGAAATATAGTAACAAGCTTCATTTAATTAAAAAAATATTTGTTGAAAAAATAAAAAAAAATTCAAGATTTAATTATCCTTTGTTAACCGATGGATATTCGAGCTCAGATTTACAAGAAGCATCCAAAGTGTTGTTAAGTGGAAGACTTACAATGTCACAAATAACAAAAAAATTTGAGGAGTATTTTGCGCAAAAAATTGGTTCAAAGTTTGCATTAATGGTAAATTCAGGCTCTTCTGCAAACTTATTAGCTTTATTTTGTTTAATAAATCCACTCAGAAAAAAAAAACTCAAAAAAGGAGATGAATGTATAGTTCCGGCTCTATGTTGGTCAACATCTTTATGGCCAATAATTCAAGCTGGTCTAAAACCAGTATTAGCAGATGTTAATTTAAAAACTTTTACACTTGATCTTGAAAATATTAAAAAAAAAATAACCAAAAGAACAAAAGCTGTTATGATACTGAATGTACTAGGTAATTGTTCCGAAATGGAAAAAATAAAGACCTATTTGAATAAGAAAAAAATTTTTCTGATAGAAGATTCCTGTGAAGCGTTAGGTTCAAAATATAAAAAAAAATATCTTGGAACATATGGTGATTTTGGAACCTATTCGTTTTATTATTCGCATCAAGTTACCTCAGGTGAAGGTGGAATGATAGTTTGTAATTCAAAAGAGGATTTTAATATCTTAAAATCTCTAAGGGCACACGGTTGGGATAGAGAAATTAATAAAAAAAATATAAAAAATTTTAATTTTATTAATGAAGGTTTTAATTTAAGACCATTAGATATAACTGCTGCTATTGGTTTCAATCAATTCAAAAGATTAAGTAAACTAAAAAGCACAAGGGCAAAAAATAGAAACAATTTAATTAAATTTATTAAATCATCTAAAAAATGGAATGATCAATATTCATTTTTTAACCCTCAAAAAAATCTGGATCCAAGCTGGTTTGGCTTTCCTCTTATGATAAACAACAAAAGTGTAAAGTCTAAAAAAAGTTTTTTGAAGTATCTAAATAAAAATAAAATCGAAACTAGACCAATAATAAGTGGAAACTTTGCGAACCAACCAGCAATAAAAAAATATAACATTAAATATAAAAAAAAAGATTTAAAAAATTCACAAGAAATTGAGGACAGAGGTTTTTTTATTGGTTTACCAACCAAAATTCTTGATAGTTCAAAAATAAACAAGATTACAAATTTGCTGCTAAATGTTAATAATTTCTAATGTTAAAATGTGGTATAACTGGAGCAAATGGAGTTCTGGGTAGACGAATAAGAAAAGAATTACCTTATCAATTTTACGTTTATAAAGATAAAATTGAAAATTATAAAAAAGTACAAAAATGGATTAATTCTAAAAAATTAGATGCAGTATTACACCTGGCAGCCATCGTGCCAACCGATAAGGTAAAAAAAAATTTAAAAAAAGCAAAATCTGTAAATATTGATGGTACTAAAAATATTATAAAAGCTATTTTAAAAACACCTAATCCGCCAAATTGGTTTTTTTATGCCTCAACATCTCATGTTTATCCGTCTAATTTAAAAAAAAAAAAATTATCTGAAACAGATAAAGTAAAACCTTATTCACAATACGGTAAAACTAAGCTAGGTGGAGAAAAAATTGTTAAAAAAAATTTTAAGAATCAGAAGACTAACTTTTGCATTGGTAGAATTTTTAGCTTCACAGACAGAAATCAAAAAATACCATTTGTTATGCCAAGTCTGGTATCACTAATTAAAAATACTAAAAAAAAACAAGTTCAGCTTGGCAATTTAAATCATTATAGAGATTTTCTATCAACAAGAGATATAGCTTTGGCAATTAAAATTCTTTGTAATAATAAAAAAAAAGGAATTTTTAATATTGGTAGTGGTAAAGGCATTAATTTAAAAAAAATTGCAAAAATTATTGCCAAAAAATTTAAAAAAAGAATAATTTTTTTAACAGATAATAAGCCCACTTATCTTATTAGTGACAGTAGTAAATTAAAAAAACTTGGATGGAAATCAAAAAAATTTAAAAATAAAATTAGTTATTTTTACTAAAATGAAGAATATTTCTATTATTATTCCGACATATAAAGAAAAAGAAAATATATTTAAATTAACAAAAAAAATTTTAAATCTTTATCCAAATGTTAATATTTTTGTAATTGATGATACAAAAAACCTAAATTTAAAAAATAAATTTAAAAATAATAAGATTAAATATTTTTTAAGAAGGAACAAAAGGGGCAGGGGATCCGCTGTCATTTATGGTCTTAAAAAATCTCTTAAAAATAAATCAAATAATATTTTTATAGAAATGGATGCTGACTTTTCACACAATCCAAAAGAATTAAAAAAAAAAATAGAATATTTTTTTAAAAATAAATTGGATTTGCTTATATCAAGCAGATACCTAGAAAAAAGTAAAATTATTAATTGGTCGATGCAGAGATTAATATTTTCAAAATTATCAAATATATTAGCAAGTCTGTTGCTTAATGTTGGAGTAACAGACTATACCAATGGCTTTAGAATTTATTCAAGAAGATCGGTGGAACTAATAGTCCGAAAATGTGGTAAAATTGGTGATGGATTTATCGTACTATCTGAAATTTTGTTAACCATAAAATTAAAAAAATACAAAATTAGTGAGTTGCCAACTATTTTTGTTAATCGAAAAAGAGGGGAAAGTTCAGTTAACCTTAAATTAATTTTTCAATCTCTATTTGGTATTATAAAGTTATATTTAATAAAAATTAAAAATTCAAAATGAAATCTTTAGATAAAATATTTCTCCTTAAGATTATTTTTTCGTTATCACTTTCTTTTGGGGTAATTTATCTTTCATTATCATATTCAAATTGGATGGTTTTTTGGGGATTTTTAAATATTCCTGCATCAGAACCTTTTTCAGATTTTAAAGCTTTAAATATTTTTCTTGAGTATAAAAAAAACGGTTTCGATCCATATTTTAAAAACCCAACTAGCGATCCTATACACGCTGTTTTGATATATCCATCAATTTGGTTACATATTTTTGATTATCTGGATCTTAATAAAGATTCAAACTTTAAAATAGCTACATTCTTAATACTCTTTACTTATTTCTTTGTGCTGATTGACTTATTATTTAGAATTGAAAACAAGGTTTTTAAATTTTTATTAATAATTTTTTTTTTCTCAACATCGAATTTTTTATTAATCGAAAGATTAAATATAGAAATAATATTATTTTGTTTAATTTATTTTGCATTAATTAATAAGTCTTTTTTGAAACAATTTTTGTTTTATTCATTAGCATTGATTCTTAAAATATTTCCGATTTTCTCTATTTTTATGTTTATAGAAAAAAAAAAAAATTTCTTATTTGTTCTAATTTTTTCGGTTTTTTATCTTTTTTTGTTTAGAGAGGAAATATCTTTAATTAAAAACAATGTTATAGAATATGCATTAATATTTGCTTATGGTTCACTTTCAATTAGTAAAGCAATATATTTTTATTCTACTAAGTTTGACTTAATTATTAATGAAGAAAATTATTTTATTTTTAAGAACTTATTAATATTTATAATAGGCGCAATATCAGCAACAATTGTTTTTGTTAATTTTAGTTTAAATAAAAAAAAAAAAGAATTTAACATTTCTTTAAATGAAATAATGTTATTAGCAGGAGGTGGTATTTATATTGGTACTTTTATATTTTCTACAAATATTGACTATAGGTTGGTCTTTTTGATTTTAACAATACCTTATATTCTTAATACTGAAAAAAAATATTTTGCTTCGTCTTATGTTATTTGCTTAATTATATGCTTTAATAGCTTATTTTTCGAAGGTGGAGATAGCTATAGTAAAATTTATTTTTTGAAAGCATCAATTATTTATCTAATGAAATTTGTGATCCTTTTTTTTAATTGTTATTTTTTTGGAAAAATTTGTGGTAAATTTGTTAGTTTAAATTTTAAGCATTAGAAAAAAATTTATAATTAGTCAATTATGAAGTTATTCAAAATAATATTTTTAAATATAGGTAATTATGGAATAATTGAGTATATAAAAATGTTTTTTTTTGAGGCATTTTATTTAATGAATAGTGAATATAGAAAACACTTTTTTCATGATGAAAGCGCAACTAATTCCTATGAGGAGATTGATATAAATGATAAGTCATTAATATTCGATGGATCATATAATCCAACACCCATATATCACTTAAAACTTATAGAAAAATTTTTAAAACAAAAAAATCTATCAAATTATACTTTTATTGACTTTGGCTGTGGAGCCGGTAGAGCCACATATTTTTTTAGAAAAATGTTTAAAAAAATAATTGGTATTGATTTTAATGAAAAATATAAAAAATATTTTAATAATCAAATCTTTCTTATTAGAGATATTAGGAGAATTAAGTCGTTAGAAGATTTATCTATTTTAAAAAATGATGAAAATTTTGTTCTTTTTTTTTATAGACCTATAGAAGATGACTCCCTTTTTAAAATTATTGAATTATTCAATAATAAAAGAAGCTATATTATTACGATTAATGTAAAAAAAAATAATTCTTTCAAATTCTCAGTCCTTTATGAAAAATTTTTTTCTGATAAAAATAGAAATATAATTATTTACTCAAATTTTTAATTTCATAAATAAAATTTTTAAAAACCAAGGTATATAATAAATTATCGTCTTGTATTTAAATTTACTTTCTCCAAATTTTCTTATTGGTGACTTGCTTGGTACCTCAGTTATTTTATAACCTTTACAGTAGGCCTTTGCTAGAAGCTCAATCGCAAACGTGAAGCCGTTTTTAGATTCTATTGGAAATTTTTTTATTATTTCTTTTGAAAATAATCTAAATCCATTTGTAGGGTCAACAGTCCCTAAATTTGTAAATTTTTTTAGAGTCATTGATACGACATTAACAAGAAATTGCTTAATAAAAGGCTCTTTTGTTTGATTATAATCCCCACCTTTCATTAAACGACTTGCACATACTATATCATGACCGTTTTGAAATTTTTCGTACATATGATTTATTACATCATAATTTTGATGGTCCTCAGCTGTATATAATATTACTGAATCAGCATTAGAATTTTCAAAAGCTGTTCTCATTGCTCCGTTTAAACCCTGATATTTATTTTTAATTAAAAAGATCCTTGTATCATCAAACTTTTTTTTTATTACATTTAGAGTTGGATCGCTATCAAAATCATATACAATTGTAATCTTAAAATTTGGTTTTGTAATTTTAATAATATTTGAGAGTGTCTCAAAAATATTATCTTGTTCGTTATACACCGGAATAATGATTTCTAATTCACATTTCATCTATTGATAATCAAATTGATACTGAGTATATACTATCATTACTATATTCATATAATTTATGATTAAGCTAGACAAAAAATTTGGTAGAGTAAACTATTGTCACGTATGCAATTCAAAAAAACTCAGTTGTGTTGTCAAAATTGGCTCAACAGGCCTATGTGATAGTCTACTTACAAAAAAACAATTAAGTAAACATAGTGAAAAAAGTTATCCATTAAATCTTTATAGGTGTAAAAAATGCCATCTTTTACAGTTAGATTATATTGTAAATAATAAAAAAGTTTTTCATAAAAAATATCCTTACAAAAGTGGAATTACAAAAAGACTAAAAGAATTACTTTTTGCCAATAGCGAATATTTATTTAAAAATTTTAAATTTTCACAAAAACCTTTAGCAATAGATATTGGATCTAACGATGGCACTTTACTTGAGGGTTATAGAAAAAAAAATTTCTCAGTATTAGGTATTGAACCAACAAATATTGCAAATTTAGCAAATCAAAGAGGTATAAAAACAATAAAAAGGTTTTTTGATTTAAAAACAGCAAAAATTATAAAAAATAAATTTAAAAAAGCTGAAGTTATAACTGGCACAAATATATTTGCACATGTCAATAAGCTAAATTCATTTGTTAAAGGTGTTAAAATGTTATTGGATGAGAAAAAAGGTTTATTTGTAACCGAGTCTCATTACGCAGTAGATATTGTCGACGATTTGCAATACGACTCAATATATCATGAACATTTAAGATTTTATCTTTTAAAGCCATTAAAAGTTCTTATGGAAAATTATGGCTTTAAGGTAATTGATGCTGTTCGTATACCAAATTATGCCGGCTCAATCAGAGTTATTGCTACATTAAATCATAAAATAAAGTCGAAACCTAGCGTTAATAAAATATTAAATATGGAAAAAAAAAGAGGTTTCTATAGTGAAAAAAAATATAAAAAATTTGCTAAAGATATTTTTAAAAGCAGAAATCAGATTATCAAATTACTTAAGAAACTTAAAAACAAAAGTAAAAGCATAGTTGGCATTGGATGCCCAGGCAGATCTATTACTCTTTTAGCTTTTTGCAATATAAATGATAAAATATTTGATTATATTGCAGAACAAAAATCTTCATTAAAACTTAATCTTTACACACCCAATACACATTTGAAAATAATAGATGAAAAAAATTTCTTTAGACAACAACCAGACTATGCATTTTTATTATCTTGGCATTATCAAAAAAGTATTATGAAAAATTTAAGAAAAAAAGGTTTTAAAGGGAAATTTATTATTCCATTACCCTATCCTAGGATAGTTAACTAACTTGATAAAAATTTTTTATTTTTCTAATTACAGTTAATTGATCCTTTTTTTTCATTAAAAAAGACGATGGTAACCACATAATTTTATTTTCAATTTTTTTTGTATTTTTAAAACTTGAATGTTTTTGATTTGAGTAAAAATTTCTTTTACTTAAAGGAAACCAAAATTTTCTACAAATAATATTATTTTTCTTTAAGTAATTATAAAGTTTATTTCTCCGATCACATACAACGTCAGTCCACAAAGGTAACTCTTTATTATTAACATCAAACTTTAGTATTTTAAATTGTTTAAAATTTAGATTTTTTTTATAAATTTTATAATTCTGTATAAGTTTTTTTTTCCTTTTATATATATAGCTTAATTGACTTAATGCTAAACCGGCACTGATATTTGAAAGTTTAAAATTTCCTCCTTTCGATATATGTAAGTCATCTCCACCAGAAGTAATACCTACTCTACCTTGTGTTTTAAATACCTTAATTTTGTCAAAGTATTTTTTATTATTTGTGACAAGCAAACCTCCTTGACCTGATGTAAATATTTTATTTGGTGATAAAGAGAAACATCCCATATCGCCAATGGTTCCTAAATATTTTTTTTTATTTTTTGATAAGAAAGCTTCTGCTGCATCCTCAATCACCTTAATTTTTTTTTTCTTTGCAATTTTAATAATATTTGTCATGTCACATGATCTTCCAGAAATATGAACTGGCATAATAACTTTAGTTTTTTTATTAATTTTTTTTTTTAAATCGTTAATATCAATATTTAATGTTTCTGTATTAACGTCTACGAGTACAACCTTTGCACTGGCCATGCTTACTGCATTTGCTGTGGCTGCAAAAGTAATATTTGGAACAATAACTTCATCATCACTTTTTAAATTTAAAATTTTTAGAGCCACAAACATAGCACTTGTCCCACTAGGTAGTGCAGTACAAAATTTTACTTGTAAAATTTTTTTTACTTTATCTTCAAGTTTTTTTACGTATTCGCCCTCATTTGGATAATTTAATGAAAATATTTTTTTCTGGTATTCATAATCCTTATTACCAACATCTGTTTCCCAAAAAGGTATTTTTTTCATATTAATTTTTTTTTATTATAGTTCTATTACCTATTTTATTAAATAAATCATAATTAGCATTTAAATATTTATATACATAAGGGTATCTTATTTTGGGATCAATCCCCCACGCATCGTACCTTCCACCAATAATAATATATTCAGTATTTTTAACATTTAATTCATTAATTAAGTTCATTTGGGTATAATTCGAGCCTACAGCAAAAATTAGATTGTATCTTGTACAAGATTTCTTTTTAAGTAAGTAATTCATAGCAGGCTCATAATTAAAAACCTGTATACAATTTGAGGCATTTAGGAAATTTTTTGAGCTATTCACAAAATTCTTATCACTCGTCTCCAAAAAGAATTCGTCATCAGCAGTGATTAGTTTTTTTAAGTTATTATTAAAATTTTTAATATTATTAAAGTCTAAAAAATTAAATAATAATAAAATAAAAAAAAATATTGGAGTATAAAAATATAATGACTTTAAATATTTATTTATGAAAATTTTTTTGTCTATTATAATTGTAAATGAAAAAATTAAAAAACTTAAAAATTGTATATATCCTAAAGCAATACCTTGTTTTAAATGACCTCCGTCGGATCTAGAAAGACCTGTTTTATAAAATACTAAACTTTCAATAAAAAATAATATCGAAAAAATTTTAAAATTATCACTGGTCCTCTTATTGTTAATGTAAAGAAGAGAAATTAAAAAAATACCATTAATTAACAAAATCAATAGATTCTTTGTAGCTCTTGAACTATCAGCCATATCTGAAAATGGTCCTGGATGGATGAGGCCGTTTAAAGCCTCTGTATATTTTGCTATTTCGATTGAATTTTTTATAAATAGTTTAAATTCCTCTTCTCCAATAATTAAATATAAACTAATCCAAGATAGAATTATAAAAATTACAAACCAAAAAAGCCATTTATATTTTTTTAATAAAAAAAAAGTTATTAATAAAAAAATATACAAAAAATTTAAATATAATCCTTTTTCAATACTTAGTAATATTGAAAACGGTGATAGAATTCCTAAAATTAAAACTTTAAAGTAAAAAGGGTCACTTCTTTTGACCAAAAGTATAATTATTAAAGATAAAGAAATAATAATCGGAATATCTCTAAAATTTATGTAATTTGAATTTAAAAGGTATATTGAAATTATAAAGAAAGGAATTAAACATATTATCCTGATGTATTTTTCTATATTAATTAAAATAATTAAATTGTAAAAAAAAAAAATTAAAAAAAATTTCGTAAGAAGATTTAAAAAATCAATAAACATTCTTGTTGAACCAATTGATACTTGGTCGAAAATATTCCAAGAAATAGGGGATAAAAGAACATCAACAAATAAACCAGTTACTATAAAATTATCACTCCATAATTTACCTGTTTTTATAAAATTAAAACCACCACCCAAATACTGCCCCTCATGGAAAAGATCTAGCTTATGAAATGTAAAGTCCTTTGATAAAAAAAAACAAACTATTAAAAATAAAAAAGAAATTGTGAAAATAATAGCATCCTTATTTTGTGTATTAGATGAATTATTCTTATTTTGAAATATATCTAAAAAATTTTTCAACAATTTTTTTTGGAAAAAAAAACAATTTAAAATGAAAACAAATAAAGGAATAGATATAAATATAATAAATCTAATAGTATCATTTAAATGATGGTGATTATTATTTGAATAAACCCCAATTACTTCTGCACTATTTTTATAAGGTAAACTTATGTTATTCCATAATAAAGTTATAATAGTAACACTAATTAAAATAGTAAGAAAGCTCGATAAATAAAACTTACTATCTTTGCTCATTTAATATAAGCTTTTACATTACCAACTTTGTTAATGTTTCCAACATAAAGGCCCTTTCCAACTATTGGGACAACTCCAACAGTCGAACCTGTAAATACATAAAAATCTTTATCTAGAATAATTTTATCTTTTTTTAATTTATTTAAAACAAATCTTAATGAATTAAGTGGATTTATATAAACAGTATTTGTATTTCCGAAAGTTTTATGTTTATGATTTAAATTTTCGATTACTGTCTTACAATTTCTAATATTTATCTTTTTATATTTTTTTTTCTTTCCCAGTACAAATTTTATATTGCCACCAAAATCACTACATAAATCACCAAAAGATTTAATTCCTTTTTTTTTCTGTCTGTAACCAACTAGTTCAATACTTGGAGCAATATGAGAAATAAATTTATTAATATTTTTTTTTGTTATTATTTTTTTATAATTAAAAAATTCTTTTTTTATAAGATAAGAAACTTCTAGTTCTATACCCAAAGTTGATTTATTTTTTGAAATTGTGCTTCCATTTTTTAGTAAATTTCTTTTATAAACTGATGCATAGAAAGGTTCCTTTTCTTTTAATTTTTTCATTACAGCTAGCGCAGTTCCGCCAGCTTTAAAACCAATAATTGGTAAATTAATTTTACTTTCGCAAATTTTTCTAAATTTATCAGCTTCGATTAATTTTTTTGTATATCTAGAGGGCAGTGGAGATATTATTTTATTTTTCAAAAAAGCTTTTACTAATCTATCACTTAATTTATCTGAAGCAGTTTTTTTCATTAATTAATCTCCAATACTGTTGCGGGATCTAATCGTACATTAAACCAATTTAACCTAATATCTAAATGGGGTCCTGTAGACCTACCACTAGATCCAACAGTTCCAATTATATCACCTTGTTTAACAATATCACCTTTTTCTACAAATATTTTATCCATGTGCATGTACAATGTGGATATTCCATGCCCATGGTCAAATATTAAAGTTGCTCCCGTATAATATAAATCTTGCTCTGCTAGAGTTACAATTCCATCAGCCATAGCTTTTATTGGTGCACCCAAATCCCCAGCAAAATCTAATCCATAATGTGGCCAACGTGGTTTACCATTAAGTATCCTCTGACTACCATATACTCCAGTGATAATTGCATTATCTAGCGGCTTAATAAATTTTTCTTTAAAAAAGACTAAATTACTATTAACGGATCTAGCTTTACCTATTAATTTATTCTCATTTTTAATTCTTTCATATACCTCCTCAGGAGGTGTTACTTTTTTTTTATCTAACCCATCAATCCTTTGTATTTTGTATTCTCTTTTAAAAACTTTTTTAATGATTTTTTTATCCTCTCCATTTAAACTTTTTACAATTAGAACATCATTTTTCCTGTCTCGTCCTAAACCAAAAGCAAAAAACCCATCTTCTGTTACTTTAATTTTTTTTTTATCAATTGTTATTTGAGCACCAGGATCAGTTTTACCAATAATAAAATGACCTTGAATGAATTTTCCCTTGAATTCAACCGCTTCAACGGCTGATGTCAAAAATGCTAAAAACAATAAAATCTTAATTATTTTGCTGTCCATCCACCATCAACTAACAAAGAGGTTCCATTAATCATTGATGCAGCATCTGATGCTAAAAAGACTGCTGCACTTGCAACATCGGAAAGCTCAGCAAATCTTCCAAGTGGAATATTTCCTAAAACTTCCCTTTTGAATTTTTTACTTTTTAGAAATTTTTTTGTCATTGGCGTCACTACAAAAGTAGGACAAACTGTATTTACTCTAATATTATATTTTGCTAAATCAATGGACATACCTTTTGTCAAACCCTCAAGACCAAATTTGGTCATATTATAAACGCTTCTTATAGGTCCACCAACATGGCCCATTTGTGAAGACATGTTTACAATTGCTCCACCAACTTTTTTTCTATTTTTAAGTTTAATCATTTTTAAAGTGCAAAGTTGAGCAAGATTGAAGGCAGCAATAGTATTAACTTTGACCAAATACTCCATATTTTTTCTTTTAACTTTTGTAAAATGTTCTGGAATATTATTACCTGCATTATTTATAAGAATATCTATTCTCGACTGCTTATTAATAAAATTTTTTAAATGATCATAATTAGTTATGTCACAGACAAACGACTTGCATTTTACTTTTAATTTCTTGATTTTTTTTGAAACCTCATCAAGATCTTTCTTAGTTCTACTAATAATAATTAGATTACAACCTGCTTCCGCTAGAGCAATGGCACAAGCTCTACCCAGACCCTTGCCAGCACCAGATACTAAAGCAATCTTATTTCTTAAGTTATATTTTTTTAAAAACATTTTATAAAACAAGTATTTTTAAATCAGTATAAATCAAATCAATAGCCACTGCCAGTATAGCAATTAATCCAACCCATCCAATCCACGCATATTTTTTTATCCATCCAGAAATTAGCGTTGCAGCCGTTGCCATTAGAATTATTGATAATACTAAACCAAAAATTAATAAACCATAATGATCTTTTGCAGCTCCTGCTACACCTAAAACGTTATCTAAGCTCATAGTAAAATCTGCTAAAAGAACTGTCCAAATTGCTTTTAAAAAACTTGAACTATCAACTTTAATATTTTCACTTTCATTAGACGATTTTTTAATTACATCGACATAAAGTTTATAGCATATGTACAATAGTGCTATTCCTCCTATTAATCTTAATCCTGTAATTTGCAGAAGATAAGCCGTCAATAATGTTAAAATAATTCTTAAAAGAACAGCACCACCTATACCCCAAAAAATAATTTTTTTCCTTTGCTCGGTTGGAAATTGGGATGCAACCATTCCAATTATAATTGCGTTATCACCAGCAAGAACTAGATCAATAAATACAATTTGAGAAAAAATTATTATTTGTTCATTCATGATAGATTATCTTCTAGTATCATGTCAGAAGCTTTCTCTGCAATCATAATAGTTGGTGCATTAGTATTACCTGATGTAATATTTGGCATAATAGAGGCATCAACCACTCTTAAATTTTCTATGCCATGCACTTTTAATCTATCATCTACAACCGCATTTTCATCACTTCCCATTTTACAGGTACCAACCGGATGAAATATTGTTTGAGTGAAATCACTTCCAGCTTTAACAAGCTCTTCATCATCTTGAATATGTAAGCCTGGTCTATATTCCTCAGGTTCATATTTTTTAAAAGTTTTTGTTTCAAGCATAATTTTTCTGACCAATTTTAGTCCTTTTGCAGCTACATATCGATCATCGTCAGTTGAAAGATAATTCATTTTAATTTTTGGATTATCATTAATATTTTTACTTACTATATTAATCTCGCCTCTGCTTGTCGGTCTAACATTAGCTACAGTTGGGGTAATCCCCTCAAAATCATGTAGCTTTGTTGCTCCAAGAATATCAGTACTTATTGGCTGAACATGAAACTGTAAATTTGGTGTTGCTCTGGAACTATCACTTTTTGCAAAACCACAAACTTGACTCGCCCCCATTGTCATTGGACCACTTTGATTGAAAATATATTCTAAACCAATTAAAAAATTTCCAAAAAGACTATTAATTTTTTTATTTAAAGATTTTAGGTTTTTCACCTTATAAACAGGTCTAAACATAAGATGATCTTGCAGATTCTTTCCAACACCTTTGAGATCTTTTTTAATATCTATACCGTGCTTTTTAAGTTTTTGAGCATCACCAACTCCTGAAATTTGTAATATATGTGGAGATCCAATCGAACCTGCTGATAAAATTATTTCTTTGTTTGATTTTACTTCAAATATTTTATCTCCAATCATATAGTTTAAAGCAACTGCCTTTTTATTTTCAAAAGTAATTTTTTGTACGACAGCATTTGTTATGATTTTGAGATTCTTTCTACTCTTAACTGGATTTAAATATCCTTTTGCAGAACTGCATCTTAATTTAAGACCGAACTTACTGTGTGATGTTGTAAATTGATAAAAACCAACTCCAAAATTATCTCCTGTGTTAAAATCATCAGTTTTTGGAATTCCACTCTCTTCAGCTGCATTTATAAATTCATCAAGCATTTTTAATTTAATCTTCTTATTAGCAACCATGATTGGACCTGAATCACTATGATATTTACTTTTACCAAGCTCATTATTTTCTGATTTTACAAAGTAAGGCAAAACATCGTCCCATCCCCATCCTTTATTTCCTTGTTGTTTCCAATTATCATAATCATTACTTTGGCCCCTAATCCACAAAAGTCCATTAATTGAAGAACTACCACCCAAGGTTTTGCCTCTTGGATATCTAATTGATCTATTATTCATTGTCTCATCTTTTTCAGTGTGAAAGCACCAGTCTACTTTAGGATTATGCATCGTTTTATAATAGCCAACTGGTATATGTATCCATGGATAATTATCTTTACCACCAGCTTCTATTAATAAGACTTTATTATTTATATTTTTTGATAACCTGTTTGCTAATACACATCCCGCTGAACCTGCGCCTATAATAACATAATCAAAATTTTCCATAGAAACTCAAATAATTTTTTTTTTTATTAAATATCAGGAGTTTTTATCAACAATATTTATAAATGTAACTTGTCAATTATGTAAATTTTTGACAGGATGGCTAACTTTTAAATTAACTATAAAGGGGATAAATAATGAAAAAAATCATTACATTAATGTTTTCTGCATTTTTATTAGTTGGATTTATATCTAATGCAAATGCAAAAACACTTAAATGTCAGACGGTCCTTAACACAAAAGCCGATGAGGTAAAAATGTTAAAAGACTTCACTGACACTGTAACGACTTTAACTGATGGATCACTAAAATTTGAAATTTTACCAGCAGGTGCAGTTGTTGGAGTAAAAGAGACATTGGACGCAGTTGATAAAGGACTTATTGATTGTGGATTTGCTTGGACACACTATTGGTCTGGCGATCACCCAGCTGCAATGTTATTTGGTTCGCCAGTTGCAGGTGGTGGTGTAGGAATAGATAACTTAGCATTCTTATCATGGTTTCAATATGGTGGTGGTAAAGAACTTTACGATCAACTTTGGAAAGAAATGGGAAGAGATATTAAAGGATTTATGCTTCAACCAGTTGGCCCAGAGGCTTTAGGATGGTTTCCTAAACCAATAAAAAATATGGCTGATTTTAGAAAATATAAATTTAGAACACCTCCAGGAATTCCAGGACAAACATACAAAGATATTGGAATTGCATCTGTAGCCATGGGTGGTGGAGATATTTTACCAGCACTAGAGGCAGGAACAATTGATGCAGCAGAGTGGTGTTGTCCAAAGCCAGATTTAACATTTGGTTTCCAAAAAGTTCTTAAACATTACTACCTACAAGGATTGCACCAAGTAGTTGTTAATGCTGACTTTTATATTACTGGAAAAACATACAATGCAATGACTGCGCATGAGAAAAAATCTCTAGAAGTAGCAGCAAATGCTTCACTAGCTAAATCTTTAAGCTACAGAATCTATGAAAATGGAAAAGCTTTAAGAGAACTTACTACTAAGCATGGAGTAATTTTAGAAGATACTCCAACTGACTATTTCACAGAATATATGGCTGCAGCAAAAGCAACTTTAAATAAAAATGCTGAGAAAAATGCATTTTTCAAAAAAGTTTATGACTCTATGAAAGAGTTTGCTGATGTAGCTGTGCCTTTCTGGGCAGGTGCTCAAATGTCTAATGCGAAGCTAGGAATGGCTCACGCAGCAACATTAAAGTAATCAGTAATTAATCTTGATTTAATTAGAGCGGACTTTACAGTCCGCTCTAGTTTTTTATAAAAAAATTTATGTCAGAAGAGCCATCAAAACTAGATATATCAGATGAAATGATAGC
Source organism: uncultured Pelagibacteraceae bacterium (assembly GCA_902633965.1). Taxonomy (GTDB): domain Bacteria; phylum Pseudomonadota; class Alphaproteobacteria; order Pelagibacterales; family Pelagibacteraceae; genus Pelagibacter. Next base: position 75,998 of record CACPID010000001.1, read on the forward strand.
CGAGAGGCGAGGTGGTTCTAATAAAATGCCAAATGATATGCCTAGATGGATGGCAAATTCAATAATTAAAATCGATAAATTTAGTAAGATAGTTGGAAATGTTGTTTGTTGGATTTTAATGCCTTTAATATTTGCGATGACTTATGAAGTCTTAGCAAGAAAATTATTCTTAGCACCTACTATATGGGCTTATGATATTAGCCGATTTCTTTATGGAGCTTTATTTATGCTTGGTGCAGCTTATGCTTTATCAAAAGGAGTCCACATAAGAGCTGACTTTTTATATAGAAATTTTAAAACCAAAACACAAGGTCTCATAGATTTTTGGTTATATATTTTATTTTATTTTCCAGGATTAATTGTTTTTCTTTATATGACTATTGGATTTGTTGAGGAATCAATTAGGAGAGGTGAAAGAGGAATGGATACTACCTGGATGCCTTTTATGTGGCCAATCAAGTCTTGTTTATTAATTGGAATAATATTTTTATTAATTCAAGGATTTTCTGAACTTCTCAAGAGTTACTGGGCAGCAAAAAAAGGAGAATGGCCAGGAGATAAGAAATGATTGCAGAGTTTATTGATCCAGCAATATTAGGTTTTATCTTAGTTGGAGTAATGTTATTTGCAATTTTCGTTGGGTTTCCAATTTCTTTTACATTAATATTTTTAGGTTTTGTATTTGGATATTTAGGTTTTGGAAAATTAGTATTCTATTTAATGACGCTACAATTTTCCATGGTAATGACAGAGCAAACACTCGCCGCCGTACCGTTATTTGTTTTTATGGGAATTATGATGGAACAAGCTGGATTAATGGAAAGATTATTTTCAGCTTTTCAAATGATGTTATCAAGGGTTAGGGGCGCATTATATTATGCTGTATTATTTGTTTCAGTTATATTTGCAGCAGCTACAGGAATAGTTGGTGCATCCGTTACAATTCTTGGAATAATGGCAGCGAAGTCCATGAATAGGTCTAATTATGATGTAAAACTTGCAGCAGGAACTATAACTGCTGGAGGTACATTAGGAATTTTAATTCCTCCTAGTATTATGTTGGTAGTAATGGGACCAATAATGGAGATACCAGTTATTGATCTTTTTGCTGCAGCAATTATGCCAGGAATATTACTAGCTTCGTTATATGCAGCTTACACTACAATTAGATGCATGATTAATCCAAAATTAGGACCAGTTTTACCCGAAGATCTGCGGGCAACAAGCATGAAAGAAGTATGGATCGAATTCTTCTTAGGCCTGGTTCCTCCAGCGGCGTTAGTTTTTGCAGCTTTAGGAAGTATTTTATTTGGTTTTGCAACACCTACCGAAGCAGCAGGATGTGGTGCCATGGGAGCTTTATTATTATCTTTATGTTATAAAAAATTAACTTTATCTAAGCTACAAGAAGCCTTAGTAAAAACTTTAGAGATTACTGCTTTGATTATGGTATTAGTTGCAGCATCAAATTTTTTTGGTGCTGTTTTTGCAAGATTGGGTACTCCAACTTTACTCACAGAATTTTTATTAAGTTTGGAAATGAATAAGTATCTAATTTTAGGAATGATTATGGTGATGATATTTCTTTTAGGATGGCCGCTAGAATGGGTGCCTATTGTAATGATAATTATACCTATAATATTACCATTAGTAGAAGCTTTAGGATTTAATCTCACTTGGTTTGCAATCTTAGTAGCTGTCAATCTCCAAACCGCCTGGCTATCCCCACCTGTAGCACTTTCTGCATATTTTTTAAAAGGAGTAGTTCCAGAATGGGATTTAAAGGATATTTATCTTGGAATGATGCAATTTATGGTTCTTCAAATAATTGGATTGATACTAATCATTGTGTTCCCAAAAATTGCCTTATGGTTACCAACTCTCTTGTATGGACAGTAGGACTTTTTTGTTTAATATAAACATGTGAGTCAAGATTCACCTAAATTTCAGCTATCAAATTGGGAAATTGTTTCAGTAAATCCTATTGATAAAACCTGGTCCTGGAAAGATTATTTTTGTTTTTGGGCAAATACAACACAAAGTTTAATTGCATTCTCTTTGATTGCATCTCTTTATATATTATACGATTTAAATATAATAATTGTTTTTTGTGGAAGTATTTTTGCAGGTCTTTTAGTTTATTTCTTCTCAAATTTAATTGGCAAACCATCAAGTAAGCACGGCATTCCTTTTGTTGTATTTCTTAGAACCTCAATTGGTTTAAACGGCGCAAGGTATTTTGGAATACTTAGGGGTTTTGTTGGAATATTTTTTTTTGGAGTTCAAACTTATTTTATTTCAAAATCAATAGGTTATTTAATTAGAATTTCATTATTCTCAATTGACAGTAGCTTTTTAGAACATGAATACCTTCTCTTATTCTTAATGGGTTTAAATTTAATTGATTGGATAAGTTTATTATTTACTTTACTTTTTCAGTATTATCTTTTTTCAAAAGGACATAAGTTTATGAAGTATTTTATAAATTTTTCAGGTCTTTTAGTTTATTTTGGTATTTTGTTTTTTTTTATTATTTTATTTGCAGAATATAATCAACAATTACAAGACAGTTTTTTTGAAATATTAGAATTTGAAAATATTTTTGTTGAAAAAAATATTGTACCCTTTTTAACAATTACCAGTACAATGTTTGCATATTATTCAATAGTGATCTTAAACTTTGGAGACTTTTCAAGGTATGCAAAAAATGAGAAGGAACTGAATAAAGGAAATCTTACTTTACTACTAAATTTAATAATTTTTTCTTTTTTAGCAATTTTTATAACTTTAGGATCAGATATAGTAATTAATAAAGAACTTGCTGAACCAAATCGATTTCTTACAAATCCAACCGATATAATCGGTAAAATAAATAATACTTATTTAACAGTTACCTGTCTTTTATTTATATTGTTAGCTTCTTTATCCTCAAATTTAATAGCCAATTATGTTCCCTCTCAAAATACTTTAATAAATTTTTTTCCAGCAAAACTTGGGTTAAAAAGTGCTGGCATTATTATAATAATTTTAGGTTTAGTAATAGGATCTCTTTGGTTAACATTTATAAGCCAATTAGGAATTTTATCATTTGTTGATACTCTTGGATCATTTTTTGGTCCATTATTTGGATTGATTATTTGTGATTATTATTTCATTAAAAATAAAAAGATTATTAATAAAGATATTTTTTCCTCAAACAAAGATGGTGCTTATTATTACTCAAATGGGTGGCATATAAAAGGTTTATATGCAGTTTTTATTGGCTTTATTTTTTCTGCGGCAACAATTTGGAATTCTAATTTAAATTTTTTACAATCTTATTCTTGGATAATTGGTGCAGTTGTAAGCTTTATAATATACTTTTTATTAGTTCCTAAAAATAATGAATAAATTTGATTTAAAAAATAAAACAGCAATAATTACTGGTGGTGCACAAGGATTTGGACTTGATATAGCCAAAAAATTTTTAGATTTTGGTGCAAAAGTCAGATTGTGGGATATTGACGAAAATGAGTTAAAAAAAGCCCAAAAAGAAATCTCGAGCGTAAATCTTGAATATGATGTAGTCGACGTATCGAATAATAAAGTTGTAAATAACACTGTAAGCAATATTTCGAAAAAATCTAAAATCGATATTTTAATAAATAGTGCTGGGATTACTGGCTCAACAGCTGAATTATGGAACTATAATGTTGATGAATGGAAAAAAATTATTGATATAAATCTCCACGGAACTTTTTATTGCTGTAAAGCAGTGGCTCCTGTGATGATTAAAAACAATTATGGTAGAATTGTAAATATTGCATCAGTTTCAGGTAAAGATGGAAATGCAAACGCAAGTGCCTATAGTTCCTCAAAAGCAGGAGTAATAGGTCTAACCAAGTCTCTAGGCAAAGAGTTAGCCCAGTACAATATTGCAGTTAATGCAGTTACGCCAGCCGGAGCAAAAACAAGAATTTTAGATCAAATGTCAAAGGAACATGTCCAAAGAATGCTTTCAAAAGTACCACGAGGTAGATTTTTAGAAGTAGAAGAACTATCTTCTTTGGTAAGTTGGCTTTCCTCTGAAGAAAACTCTTTTTCAACCGCAGCTGTTTTTGATATAAGTGGCGGCAGGTCTACTTATTAGGCTTTTTTTCTGGATAAATAAAATTTTCAGCCTTTTTTTGATTTTCTTTAGCTATAACTGGTGCCAAAATCATTACAGACCAGTAAAGTAGAAGAGTTATTACTGTGAAAATCCTCATGAATTATCTCCATTTTTTTCACAGTTTTCTTTGTTAATTTTTTTATCAAAATCGTTAACACTTTTTTTATCAATCAACCATATTAATGATTTTTCGTAAGTATTATCCGCAGCAAGTTTAGTACACCTTTTACCTAATTTTACTGTGTGTGTGCTACAATTTGTCAAAAATAATAAAAGGATTGTAAATGTAATTAATTTCATAGTTTATATTTACATACACATTTTGATTTTAGATTGTCTTAAAAATGTCAAAACTATGAAAATTGATTTTTTTTATTGTTTCATTTTAACCTTAATGTATATGAATTAATTATGAACATTTTATATAAAATATTTCTTATATTTATTATTTTAGGACTGCCAGCCAATGCAGATATAGTTAAAATTTTTCAATTTACCGAGGATGAATTTAAACAACTGAAAGTAAGAAAAGTAAAGGGTGAAACAAAATGGGCCTTAGGTAGCAATGAAAATGGAAACTATATAAGAGCCGAAGCTGAGGGTACAGGCTCAGGTTTAGGCAAAGAAGTAATAATAGATCTAAACAAAACCCCTTTTATTAACATTACTTGGAAAGTTGAGAAAAATTTGTCAGGTATAATTGAAAACTCTAAAAAAGGTCACGATTATGCTGCAAGAGTATTCGTTGTAAAAAAAACTGGATCAACAGCACTGTCTAATAGAGCAATTAATTACGTTTTTTCTAGCAATAATAATGTTGGTGAAACTTGGAGAAGTCCATATACTAAGAAATCTATTGATTATGTTCTAGCCACCACAATAAAAAATGACAATGAATGGGTAACAGTAAAATCAAACGTTAAAGAAGATTTTAAAAAACTCCATGATCTAGATATTAGTGAACTTAATGGAGTTGCTATAATGACAGATACAGATAATTCAAAACTAAAAGCAGTGGCTTATTACCAAAATATATTTTTCTCATCAAAGTAGTTATAGTTTCGTATATTTTTTTAAGGCAAGAGTTAATAAAGATAGCAATATCGCAACTATTACATCTTCCAAAGGACTAGCCTTAGGAACTCCGAAATTCCAAATTACTACACCGATAAGCCATATTATGTAAATATTCATATAATTAAGTCTTCATTTGTACAAAATATTTTAGTAATTTTATATTAATAATTATGATTACTGGAGAATTAAAAATTAAAATCTATTACGAGGATACCGACTCTGGTGGAGTGGTATATTATGCAAATTACTTAAAGTTTTTAGAGAGGGCAAGAACAGAAATGATATCATCATTAAATCTTTCAAATCGAAAACTATTGGATGAACATAAAGTATTAATAATAGTTAAGTCTTGTAAAATTGAGTATAAGAAACCATTAATGTTAGAGGATTTAATAGTTGTTAAATCAAAAATTAAATCAATGAGCAAATCATCTTTTGTAATGGAACAATTAATAGAGAAAGATGGAATTTTAGCATCTGAGGCGGAAGTTGTTTTGGTAACAGTTAATTCATCTGGAAAACCAGTTAAAATACCAGATATATTAGCTAAGCAATTAACCTAAACTAGCCTTAGAACTTTTTTAAATAAATTTGTCATTTTTTTTTCATTTATACGCCCAGTATTTACATTTCTAGGACTAGGGTGATAACAGCCAACTAAAAGTATTTTATTTGATAGTGGATAGATTTTATTATGTTGAAATTTAATTTTATCACTAAAATTGTAATTAGTTTTATAAAAAGATACACAAGCATCAAAAGCTATTTTGCCTAAAGCTACAATTACTTTTAAATTCTTAAGATTATTAATTTCTTTATCAAAGAAATTAAAACAATTATGTAATTCCTCGCTAGTAGGTTTATCTTCTGGAGGGACACATTTTAGTGCTGTTGTAATATAAGCATTATATAATTTAAGACCATCATTTATGTGTTTGGATGTAGGTTGATTTGAAATTTTAGCTTTAAAAAGACATTTGTATAAAAAATCTGAGGATTTATCACCTGTAAAAACTCTTCCAGTTCTAGTACCTCCATGAGCAGCAGGCGCAAGTCCTACAAATAAGATTTTTCCCTTGTTATCTCCAAAACCAGTAATTGGTTTTCCCCAATATGTTTCATCAAAATATTGTTTCCTTTTATTTTTTACAATTTTTTTTCTAAATTGAACAAGCCTTGGACACTTATTACATTTGATGATCGAATTATTTAGCTGAGAAAGCATTTAGTCATGTTTATCTTTTTCAGCAAAAAATAAAGCAATTAAAAAAATTGCTGTCCAACCCAGGCCTAAAAGCGCTTTTTGTGGACTAGTTTCTGCTCCCCAAAGATTTAAAAACAAGGCTCCAAAAAGAAGACCTACAACGTATATAACGACAGCTAAACTACTTTTGCTCATCTAATTTTTTTTTCTTTATTAAAGAAATACCATTTTTTAATTTAAATTCATAAGATTCTTTAAAGTTTTTTAGGGTTGATGTGTTCATCCTTTTTTGAATATCAATTAAATTGCTAGTTTTCCAATCATCAGCTGTATTTTTGTCCTTCCAAATTATTTTTTCCTCACTTGATCTTGCACATCCAGTACAAAAACCAGTAATAGGATCCATTTTGCAAATATTAATACAGGGAGAAACAATCATTTTTTTCATAATTTACTCTATTATTCAGATTGGACAAATCATTTCAATATTATATAAAGCAGCAGGAATTAAGGGCGAGTGGCGGAATTGGTATACGCGCTAGTCTTAGGAACTAGTGCCGCAAGGCTTAAGAGTTCGAGTCTCTTCTCGCCCACCAAAAATTATGAAAGTAACAGTACAAAATAAAAAAGGTTTAAGTAAAGATCTAAAAGTTTTAGTAGATAAAAAAACTTTAGAAAAATATTTAAATGAAAAATATGAAGAAGTTTCTAAGACTGTTCAATTAAAAGGTTTTAGACCTGGTAAAGTTCCAAAAGAAATCTTAAAAAGACAATTTGGAAAAGCCGTTTATGGAGAAGTTTTAGATAAAGTTCTTAAAGAAACCTCAACACAAGCATTATCAGATAATAAAATTAAACCAGCAGGACAGCCAAAAATAGATTTGAAATCTTTCGGAGAAGATAAAGATTTAGAATACATAATCTCAGTCACAGAACTTCCTAAAATAGATTTAAAACAATTAGAAAATATTAAAGCAGATGAATATGATGTTACAATTGATAGTAAAGAAATAGATAAAAGAATTAATGATATTGCCAAAAATCAAAAAAATTTTGTAGAGGTTGATCCGGCAAAAGTTGCTAACGAAGGAGATCTTGTTGCCTTTGATTATAAAGCTACGGTTGATGGAAATGATTTTAAAGGTAGCGAAGGTAAAAATACACAATTAGAATTAGGAAAAGATTTATTTATCAAAGGTTTTGATAAACAATTAATAAAGGTAAAAAAAAATGAAACAGTTGAAGTTGAAGTAACTTTACCTGAAAATTTTCCAGAAAAAGATTTAGTTGGAAAAAAAGCTAAATTTGTGTGTAAAATTTTATCAGTAAAAAAATCTAAAGAAGTAGTAATTAATGATGAATTTGCAAAAAATCTAGGAGCTAAAGATTTAAATGATCTAAAATCATTATTGGATAAACAAATAAATGAGGAATACAAAAATTCTTTAGGAATGATCACAAAAAAGCAAATTTTAAATCAAATTGAAAAAATTAAAATTGAAGAAATTCCAGAGAACTTAATTGAACAGGAAATGAAAATATTATCTCAAGGATTGAAGGAAGATGATATAAAATCAAAAAAAAAAGAATTTGAAACGAAAGCTAAACAAAGAATAAAAGTTGGTCTTATTCTTAATGAATACGGTGAACAAAATAAAATTAAAGTTGAAGAAAATGAAATGCAAGCTGAAGTTCAAAAGCAACTCAGAATGATGCCAGGTCAAGAAAAATTTCTAATGGAGTACTATCAAAAAAATCCTTCAGCGGTTGCTAGCTTAAGAGGAAATATATATGAGGAAAAAATAATTAATTCAATAATCTCCAAATCTAAAGCATCAAGGAAAAAAATTAGCAAAGTTGAGGCAGAGCGATTAATCAAAGAGCAAAATGAAAAAGATTTAAAAGAGGTTAAACAATCCAATAAATCAACAAGCGAAATGAAAACAAAAAAAGCAGATATTTCAAAGAAATCACCTCAAGTAAAAAAGAAAACGGCAAAAAAAGTTAGCAAAAAGTAAGTACAAGTTGTATAAAGGTGTCGAATCAGTTTATGACATCTAAAATTTCAGAACATATGAATACTTTAATTCCGATGGTTGTGGAGCAATCAAGTAGAGGAGAGAGGGCATATGACATTTATTCAAGATTATTAAAAGAAAGAATTGTTTTTTTAACAGGTCCAATTAATGATCAAGTAGCCTCATTAGCAACTGCTCAACTTTTATTTTTAGAATCTGAAAATCCAAAAAAAGAAATTTACTTTTATATAAATAGTCCTGGGGGATTAGTTACTGCTGGATTAGGTATTTATGACACGATGCAATATATTAAACCAGAAGTATCAACTCTGTGCATTGGTCAAGCAGCCTCAATGGGATCCTTTTTGCTTGCAGCTGGAACTAAAGGAAAAAGATTTTCTTTACCAAATTCTAGAATAATGGTTCATCAACCGTCTGCGGGATTTCAAGGTCAAGCAACAGATATTGAGATACATGCAAATGAAGTTTTGTCTTTAAAAAAAAGATTAAATGAAATTTATTCTAAGCATACAGGAAAATCTGTAGACGAAATTAAACAAGCTTTGGAGAGAGATAATTTTATGACTGCAGAAAACGCCAAAGACTTTGGTTTAATAGATAAAGTTGTAGATAAAAGAAGTTAAACAACTAGATATAGTTTATCCACAACCTATACTTGATTACTCATCACAAACTGTAATAAAGTATTAAAATTGATTCGTTTAAAAAATTATGAGTAACAACAAAAATATTTTATATTGTTCTTTTTGCGGTAAGAGCCAACACGAAGTTAGAAAATTAATAGCTGGTCCCACAGTATTTATTTGCGATGAATGTGTTGAGCTTTGCATGGATATTATTAAAGAGGAAAGCAAAGATACATTAGTTAAACATCAAGATGGCTTACCTTCTCCAAAAGAAATTTGTTCAGTTTTAGATGATTATGTGATTGGACAACATCATGCAAAAGAAGTGCTTTCAGTAGCTGTTCATAATCATTACAAAAGATTAAATTATGAAAATAAAACCTCTAAAACTGTTGAGTTGTCAAAATCCAATATTTTATTAGTAGGTCCAACCGGCTGCGGAAAGACTTTATTAGCTCAAACGTTAGCAAGAATTTTAGATGTACCTTTTACCATGGCTGATGCAACAACTTTGACAGAAGCGGGTTATGTTGGTGAGGATGTTGAAAATATTATTTTAAAACTATTACAAGCTGCTGATTATAATGTTGAAAAAGCTCAAAGAGGAATAGTCTATATTGATGAAGTGGATAAGATAAGCAGAAAATCAGAGAACCCTTCTATAACTAGAGATGTTTCTGGGGAAGGCGTTCAACAAGCATTATTAAAAATAATGGAAGGTACAATTGCAAGTGTGCCTCCACAGGGTGGACGAAAACATCCACAACAAGAATTTTTACAAGTCGACACAACAAATATTTTATTTATATGTGGAGGAGCTTTTGCAGGTTTAGATAAAATTATTTCCCAAAGAAACAAAGGAACTGCAATTGGTTTTGGTGCTGAGGTAAAAAGTTCAGAAGATAAAAAAACAGGGGAGTGGATGAAAACTTTAGAACCTGAGGATTTGTTAAAATATGGTTTAATACCGGAGTTCATTGGAAGACTTCCTATTATAGCAACACTTGAGGATTTAGACGAAAAATCTTTAGTAAAAATTTTAACAGAACCAAAAAACTCTTTAATTAAGCAGTACCAAGAATTATTCAAGCTTGAGGGAGCCAAGCTTAACTTTAAAGATGCTGCAGTAAGAGAGATTGCACTTAAAGCAATCTCAAAAAAAACTGGCGCAAGAGGATTACGCTCGATTCTTGAAAATATTTTATTAAAAACTATGTTTGATTTACCAAGTTTAGAAAATGTAGAGGAAGTTATAGTAGATTCTGGTGCGGCCAAAGGTTCATCTCAACCAATCATAGTACATTCAAAAAGTTCACAATCTAAAAGCAAAACTAGCAAAACATCAGCGGCATAAATACATCGCGGCATAAATAGACGTTAATAATTGATAATTTTCTATTGCAATATCTATTTTTATATCCATATTTAACACATGGACATCAAAGTGAATCTGCCGTTATTACCATTGAGAGATATAGTAGTTTTTCCTAGCATGGTAATACCACTGTTTGTTGGAAGAGATAAATCTATAACCGCATTAAACGAGGTTATGAAAAATCAAAAAAAAATAATTTTGGTAACTCAAAAAAATTCTGAAGTGGACGATCCTAAAAAAACGGATGTTTTTGCTTATGGATGTGAGAGTAACATTTTACAATTACTTAAATTACCAGATGGAACTGTGAAAGTTTTAGTTGAGGGAACAAAAAGAGTAAAAATCGTAGATTTTAAAGATGATAACAAATTTATAACTTGTACTTTTGAGTATCTGAATGATCAATTCGATAAGAATGAGGATCTTATGCCTTTAGCTACTACAGCAGTTAGAAGGTTAGATAAGTTAAATACAATAAATAAAAAAATTTCTAGCGAAACAATAAATAGTATTAAAGAATTAAAGGATCCATCAGCAATAGCTGACAATATTGCATCTCATTTAAGTACTACAATTTCAGAAAAACAGCAAATTTTTGAGACAAGTGATGTGAAAAAAAGGCTTAATGCAGTTATAAAAATTATGGAAAATGAAACAAGTATAATTGGTGTAGAGAAAAGAATTAGGGGAAGGGTAAAAACCCAAATGGAAAAAACACAAAGAGAATATTATTTAAATGAACAATTAAAGGCTATTCAAAAAGAATTAGGAGAAATTGAAGATGGAAAAGATGAAACATCGAATTTAAATAAAGCAATCTTAAAAGCGAAAATGCCAAAAGAAGTACAAAAAAAATGTATGGCTGAATTGAAAAAATTGAGAAATATGAGTCCTATGTCTGCAGAAGCTACAGTGGTAAGAAATTATCTAGATTGGATGATAGACATACCATGGTTTAAAAAAGATAAAGTAGATATTGACTTAAACAAAGCTCTTAAAATTTTAGATGAAGATCATTTTGGCTTAGAAAAGGTAAAAGAAAGAATAATTGAATTCTTAGCTGTACAAAAAAGAATGGAAAAGATTAAAGGTCCTATATTATGTTTAGTAGGTCCACCTGGTGTTGGAAAGACGTCTCTAGGTAAATCAATTGCTAAAGCTACTAATAGACAATTTGTCAGAATGTCATTAGGAGGTGTTAGGGATGAGGCTGAAGTTCGTGGACATAGAAGAACTTACATTGGATCATTACCAGGCAAGATTATACAAATGATGAAAAAAGCAGGAACTAAAAATCCACTTTTTCTATTAGATGAAATTGATAAAATTGGAAATGATTACAGAGGCGATCCATCGTCAGCATTGTTAGAGGCTCTTGATCCTGAACAAAACACAACATTTAATGACCATTATTTAGAAGTTGATTATGACTTGTCCGATGTAATGTTTGTTACTACAGCTAACACACTGAATATTTTACCGCCATTGCTTGATAGAATGGAGGTTATAAGAATTCCTGGATATACAGAGGATGAGAAAATAAATATAGCAAATAAATTTTTATTACCTAAAGCATTAAAAGAAAATGGAGTGAAAGAAGGTGAAATGGATCTACAAGAGGGAACTTTTAAAGAAATTATAAGAAATTACACAAGAGAGTCTGGTGTCAGAAATCTTGAAAGAGAAATATCCAAAATTACTAGAAAGGTTGTTAAAAAAGTTGTGAATTCTGAGGAAACAAAAGTGATGGTTGAACCTAAAAATATAAATGATTTTCTTGGTGTAAAAAAATTCAAATTTGGAGAGCTAGAAAGTGAAGATAAAGTTGGTATTGTAACAGGACTTGCATGGACAGAGTTTGGTGGAGAAATTCTTAAGATTGAAACGGTAAATATGCCAGGAAAAGGTCGTATGCAAATAACAGGAAAACTTGGAGATGTTATGCAGGAGTCTGTGAAAGCTGCAAAATCTTATGTAAGGTCTAAAAGTTTAGACTTTGGAATTATACCTCCAATTTTTGAAAAAAAGGATTTTCATATTCATGTACCTGAAGGGGCAACACCAAAAGATGGACCTTCTGCAGGAGTGGGTATGGTTACATCAATTGTTTCATCAATAACAAAAATACCTGTCAGAAGAGATATAGCGATGACTGGAGAAGTAACAATAACTGGCCAAGTTCTTCCTATAGGTGGTTTAAAAGAAAAATTATTAGCAGCTCATAGAGCAGGAATAAAAGAAGTTTTAATTCCAAAAGATAATGAAAAAGATTTGACTGATATTCCTGAAAAAGTAAAGAAAGATATCAAATTAACCACTGTTGAAATGGTAGACGATGTTTTGAAAATAGCTCTTACAAAAGAGTTGAAAAAAATCGATTGGGTTGAAGTAGAAAAAATTTCGGACGGAAAAAAAGACGACAAATCTCAAGCCAGTATTCAATAATTTATAATTTACTTTGTACGAACGTTGATGTAATAGTACCAAATATTTTGGGCGGTTAGCTCAGTTGGTAGAGCATCTCGTTTACACCGAGGGGGTCAAAGGTTCGAGTCCTTTACTGCCCACCAAAATGGGGGTGTAGCTCAGTTTGGTTAGAGCGATCGCCTGTCACGCGATAGGTCGCGGGTTCGAGTCCCGTCACTCCCGCCATTAAATTGATAACGATTCTCATTTCATGAATCGTTCAATAAATTAGGGCTAAAAAACGTGACCAAATTTCACTATTATTATCGTTAAAAATACCTATAAAAAATAAATTTAACTGAATTGATTAAATATTAGAACTTTAAATAGTTAAAAAAAACAAATATAATATGAATCTTATCAGATTTTTCGTATTCTAAAATTTAAATTAAGATATTATGCTCATAGAATTTTTAAAAGATTATCTGCCCATCATATTGTTTTTAGTAATTGCACTTGTTTTAAGTTCAGGTTTTATTTTAATTAATTTTTTACTATCACCCAATAATCCTGATCCAGAGAAACTATCTGCGTATGAGTGCGGGTTTGAGCCATTTAATGACTCACGGATGGAGTTTGACGTAAGATTTTATCTTGTTGCAATACTCTTCATTATATTTGACTTAGAAATAGCATTTCTTTTTCCTTGGGCAATTTCTCTTGGAGCAATTGGAGTATTTGGTTTTGTTTCCATGATGATATTTTTATTTATACTCACTATAGGTTTTATTTATGAGTGGAAAAAGGGAGCATTAGATTGGGAGTAATATGAATATAATCGATAAAGAAAAACAAATTCCTGATGAGTTTAAAACACTAGCTAAAGATTTTGCAGACAAAGGTTTTATAACAACTTCTATGGATAATTTAGTAAACTGGGCAAGAACAGGATCGCTCCATTGGATGACTTTTGGATTGGCTTGCTGTGCTGTTGAAATGATGCAAACATCTATGCCTAGATATGATTTAGAAAGGTTTGGAGCTGCGCCTAGAGCCTCACCGAGACAATCAGATGTTATGATTGTTGCTGGAACGCTTACAAATAAAATGGCACCAGCGCTTAGAAAAGTCTATGACCAGATGCCAGAACCAAGATATGTTATCTCAATGGGTAGTTGTGCAAATGGCGGTGGATATTATCATTATTCATATTCAGTTGTCAGAGGATGTGACAGAATAGTTCCTGTTGACGTTTATGTTCCAGGATGTCCACCTTCTGCAGAAGCACTGTTGTATGGAATAATGCAATTACAAAAAAAAATAAGAAATAATGGATCAATCGAAAGATAATTATGGAAAGCTTAATAAATTTAGAAAAAAAAATAAATTCTGAGCTCACTACTAAAATAAATTCATCAAAAATAAAACATGGTCAGATTTATCTTTTAATTGATAGCGATGATATTATCGATGTAATTCTTTTTTTAAAAACTAATGAAAACACAAAACTTAGACAGCTTATCGATATAACAGCAGTTGATTTTCCAGAGAGAGAGCAAAGATTTAGAATTGTATATTTATTGTTAAGCCATGAATTTAATACAAGAGTGCTTATTGAATTTGATATTTCTGAAGGAGAAAAAATTCCATCTTTAACCAAAATATTCCCTTCTGCCAATTGGATGGAAAGAGAAGTTTTCGATATGTACGGAATTGATTTTAAAGATCATCCGGACTTAAGGAGAATCTTGACTGATTATGGTTTTGAGGGATATCCTTTAAGAAAAGATTTCCCAATAACTGGACATAATGAAGTTAGATACAGTGAAGAGTCAAAAAAAGTAATTTATGAGCCAGTAAAACTTGAACAAAATTATAGAAATTTTGATTATGAAAGTCCATGGGAAGGAACTAAATACATTAAAAACCAAACAAAAGAATAATGACAAAACAAACTAAAACTCTAAATTTAAATTTTGGCCCTCAACATCCTGCGGCACATGGTGTTTTGAGATTAATTTTAGAATTAGATGGAGAGGTGGTTGAAAAAGCTGATCCACATATAGGTTTGCTTCACAGAGGAACAGAGAAGTTAATAGAGAATAAAACCTATGCACAAGCAGTCCCTTACTTTGATAGGTTGGATTATGTGGCTCCTATGAATCAAGAACATGCATTTGCTCTTGCTATTGAAAAGATTTTGAAAATTGAAGTTCCAATTCGAGCTCAATTTATAAGAGTGATGTTTTGTGAAATTGGTAGAATTCTTAGTCACATTTTAAATATAACGACGCAAGCATTAGATGTCGGAGCGCTTACACCATCCTTATGGGGATTTGAGGAGAGAGAAACTTTAATGACGTTTTATGAGAGAGTTTCTGGATCAAGATTACATGCAAATTATTTTAGAGCTGGTGGGGTTCATCAAGATATGCCCAGAGGACTAGATGCAGATATTTTTGATTTTACAAAAAAATTTCCAAAAATTATTGATGATTTAGAAAGTTTACTTACAGAAAATAGAATTTTTAAACAAAGAAATGTTGATATTGGTGTTGTATCAAAACAAGATGCATTAGATTATTCTTTTTCTGGCGTTATGTTACGTGGATCAAATGTTCCATGGGATTTGAGAAAGTCACAACCTTATGATTGTTATGATCAAATGGATTTTAAAATTCCTGTTGGTAAAAATGGTGATTGTTATGATCGTTATCTCTGTAGAGTTGAGGAAATGAGAGAAAGCGTAAAGATTATTAACCAATGTTTACAAAAAATGCCCAAAGGTCCTATTAAGTCAACAGATGGCAAAATTTCTCCGCCACCGAAAAAAGAGTTAAAAGAGTCGATGGAAGCATTAATACATCATTTTAAACTTTTTACTGAGGGTTATAGAGTTGAAAAAGATGAGATTTATACAGCTGTTGAGGCACCAAAAGGTGAATTTGGAGTTTATTTAATTTCAGATGGTTCAAGTAAACCCTATAAATGCAAAATTAGAGCTCCAGGATTTTCACACCTTCAAGCAATGGATTACTTAATAAAGGGACACATGCTTGCTGACGTACCAGCAGTTTTAGGATCATTAGATATAGTTTTTGGGGAGATAGATAGATGAGCCTAAAAAAAATTTCAAAAGACCAGCCAAAAAAATTCGAATTTAATGAAAGAAATATCGAGCTAGCAAAAAAAATGATTAATAATTATCCAGAGGGTAAACAGCAGAGTGCTGTTATGTCATTACTTTATCTAGCTCAAAGACAAAATAATAACTGGATCCCGTTAGCTGCAATGAAGTACATAGCAAAGTTTTTGAATATGCCATATATAAAAGTTTATGAAGTTGCTACATTTTATTCAATGTATAATTTGTCACCAGTAGGCAAATTTTTTTATCAAGTATGTACAACGACACCTTGTATGCTTAGGGGCGCATATAAATTAGTGGACGTATGTAAGAAAAAAATTTCAAATAAAGAAAACGAAATATCAAGCGATGGAAATTCCTCATGGATGGAAGTAGAATGTTTAGGTGCTTGTATAAATGCTCCAATGATTCAAATTAATGATGAGTATTATGAAGATTTAGATGAAAAAAAACTAGAAAATATTATTGAACAAACTATGAAAGGAAAAAAACCAAAACCAGGTTCTTATAGAGGAAGAGTTAATTCAGAACCTGAAAATAACAGAACAACTTTAGTAGGTATTAAAAATGCTTGAGGATAAGGATCGAATATTTCAAAATTTATATAATGACTTAGGAGAAGACGTAGAGTCATCCAAGAAAAGAGGAGATTGGAAAGATACTAACGAAATTATTTCAAAAGGGAGAGATTGGATAATTGACGAAATAAAATCATCTGAATTAAGAGGCAGAGGTGGAGCTGGTTTTCCAACAGGACTAAAATGGTCTTTTGCTCCAAAAGAAGTTGGTTCAAGACCGCATTATTTAGTAATCAATGCAGATGAATCTGAGCCAGGTACTTGCAAAGATAGGGACATATTAAGATTTGAACCACATAAACTGATAGAGGGGTGTTTAATTGCTGCTTATACAGTAAATGCACATGTTTGTTATATTTATATCAGAGGAGAATACTATAGCGAGGGACAAAAACTGCAGAAAGCAATCGATGAGGCATATTCACAAAAGTTGATTGGAAAGAATGCTTCAAATACAGGTTGGGATTTTGATATTTATATACATTATGGAGCAGGAGCATATATATGTGGTGAGGAAACAGCTCTGCTTGAAAGTTTAGAAGGTAAAAAAGGTCAACCAAGACTTAAACCTCCTTTCCCAGCCCTCATTGGGCTTTACGGATGCCCGACAATTATTAATAATGTAGAGACGATCGCTGTAGTTCCAACAATATTAAAAAGAGGTGCAAAATGGTTTTCAAGTTTAGGTAAACCAAAAAATACTGGTACTAAAATTTTCTGTATTTCTGGCAATGTTAATAGACCTTGCAACGTAGAAGAGGAAATGGGTATTCCATTGAAAGAATTAATAGAAAAACATGCCGGTGGTGTTATTGGTGGTTGGGAAAATCTTAAAGCTATTATACCTGGTGGTTCCTCAATGCCTATGCTTCCAAAAGAAATTTGTGAGACTATTAAAATGGATTTTGACTCTTTAGTTGAACAAAAAAGTGGCCTAGGAACGGCTGGAATTGTTGTTATCAATAAAGACCAAGACATAATTCAATGTATGGCTAGGATCGCAAGATTTTATAAACATGAAAGTTGTGGACAGTGTACTCCATGCAGAGAGGGGTCTGGCTGGATGTGGAGAATGCTTGAGAGAATGGCAAAAGGCGAAGCCTCAAGAGAGGAAGTTGATATGCTTATGGACGTCACAAAACAAATTGAAGGACATACAATTTGTGCTTTTGGAGAAGGCTCATCATGGCCTGTTCAAGGATTATTAAGACATTTCAAAAAAGAAATTGTAAAAAGAAATAATTTTAATCCACTTGTAAATAAAGATAATAAAATTCCGTACCTTGTAGATCAACATTTATTAGAGAATGACAATGCTGAAATTAAAAGTTAATGACAAAGATATCGAGATAGAGGAAGGTTTAACCGTCTTACAGGCATGTGAACAAGCCGGCGTTGAAATACCAAGATTCTGTTATCATGAAAAACTATCAATAGCAGGTAATTGTCGGATGTGTTTAGTAGAGATGGAAAAATCACCTAAACCGATTGCTTCTTGTGCGATGCCCGCCGCAGAGGGAATGAATATTAAAACAAATACACCTCTAGTGGAAAAAGCAAGAAAAGGTGTAATGGAGTTTTTGTTAGCAAATCATCCATTAGACTGTCCAGTGTGTGATCAGGGCGGGGAGTGTGATCTACAAGATCAGTCAATGTATTACGGAATTGACAAGTCAAGATTTAAAGAAAATAAAAGATTTGTTCCAGAGAAATATATGGGTCCTCTTATTAAGACACAAATGACTAGATGTATTCATTGCACAAGATGTGTAAGGTTTGCTACAGAAGTTGCTGGCATTCCTGAACTTGGAGCAATAGGAAGAGGTGAAGATATGCAAATTACCACTTATCTTGAAAAAGCGATGGAATCTGAATTATCTGGAAATGTAATTGATCTTTGTCCAGTTGGGGCATTAACATCTAAACCTTACGTATTTGAAGCTAGACCTTGGGAGTTAAAAAAAACTGAAACAATAGATGTAATGGATGCAGTAGGATCGAACATTAGAGTAGATACTTATGGATGGGAAGTAAAAAGGGTTTTACCTAGAATAAATGAAGAAATAAATGAAGAATGGATTTCTGACAAAACACGTTATGCATGCGATGGTCTAAAAAGTCAAAGATTAGATCACCCTTTAAAAAAAATTAATAACGAATTTAAAAAAATTTCTTGGAAAGAAGCTTATGAAACTATCGCAGAACAAATTAAAATTACTTCATCTGATAAAATAGCAGGATTTATTGGAGATTTAACCAATATGGAAACAATGTTTGTGACAAAAGAGTTTTTTGAAAAAACAATTAAATCAAAAAACTTAGAAGCAAGAGATGATAATACTTATATTAATACTGAAGAGAGGACTAATTATTTATTTAATAGTCAAATTAACGGTATAGAAGAAGCAGATTTTATTCTATTGATTGGTGTTAATCCAAGACTTGAAGCAACAATGTTAAACGCAAGAATTAGAAAAAATTATGTAGTAAACAAAACAGAAATTTATTCAATTGGTGATGTAGGAGATCAAACATATCCATATAAAAAACTTTCAGCAGAAACAAAAATTATTAAAGAAATATATGAAAATAAATCAGAAATAAGTAAGAAAATTTTAGACTCTAAAAAACCCTTAGTAATAATTGGAAACTCAGCTTTAAATTTAAAATCTGGAAAATTTATATTTGAAAATATTAAAAAATTTTTGGTTGATAATAAAAAAATCACAGATGAATGGAATCCACTTAATATACTTCCAGTTAATGCATCATCTGTAGGTAGTTACGATCTAAATTTGGTTAACAATGAAGAAAATCTAACATTAAAAAAATTAAAAGAAAATGATTTTGAAATAGTATTTTTAATTGGTCAAGATAACCTTAAATTTAAAAAAAAAGCTGAATTTATAGTTTACATTGGAAGTCATGGGGATAATGGTGCTGAAATTGCAGATGTAATTCTTCCAGGCGCTACTTATACAGAACAAGACGGATTTTTTACAAATTTAGAGGGAAAATTACAGAAAGCTTATAGAGCATCATTTCCGCCAGGGGAAGCAAAAGAGGATTATAAAATTTTAAATGAATTGTCTGAACTTTTGAAAAGAAAAAAACTATTTCAGAATAAGGACGAACTTATTGATAATCTTCTTAATTATTTAGATTTAAATCAAAAGAAAATACAATCAAAAAACTTTTCTTCTGTAGATTATATAGATGAAAAAATAATAATTAATCCAATAGATTACTATTATTCAAATGTTATAGCCAGAGCGTCAAAAACAATGTCAGAGTGTAGAAGTATTAAAACTGATCTAAAAAAAACAGGCACAGAAGGATAGATGCAAGATTATTTTATAATTTTAGCCTCTGAGATTTACAAAATTTTATTTTTATTGATTCCAGTTCTAGTTACCGTAGCAATGATTGTTTGGCTAGACAGAAGAGTGTGGGCATTTGTTCAAAAAAGAAGAGGTCCTAATGTAGTTGGTCCGTTTGGACTACTACAATCACTAGCAGATGCTCTTAAATATATATTTAAGGAAGTAATAATACCTGCAAGCTCAAATAAAGTAATTTTCATATTAGCACCAATTGTTACAATGACGTTGGCACTTATAGCTTGGGCAGTAATACCTTTTAGTGATGAATTTGTTTTAGCCGATATTAATGTCGGAATATTATATATCTTTGCTGTTTCCTCACTTGGTGTTTATGGAATAATTATGGGAGGTTGGGCCTCAAATTCAAAGTATCCTTTTTTAGGTTCAATAAGATCAGCTGCCCAGATGGTATCTTATGAGGTATCGATTGGTGTTATAATAATTAATGTATTGTTATGTGTTGGGTCTCTAAATTTAAGTGACATTGTTTTAGCTCAAGAAAAAATTTGGTTTGTAATACCTTTATTTCCAATGTTTGTGATTTTTTTTATATCAGCACTTGCAGAAACAAATAGACCACCATTTGATTTACCTGAAGCTGAGGCGGAACTTGTAGCAGGTTATCAAACAGAATACTCCGGAATGATGTATGCAATGTTTTGGTTAGGGGAATATGCAAATATACTTTTAATGTGTGCATTAGGTTCTATATTATTTTTGGGTGGATGGTTATCTCCAATAAATATGTACCCATTTGATATAGTGCCCAGTCCTTTATGGTTAATTCTCAAAATTCTCTTTTTATTTATATTATTTGCACTAGTTAAAGCTATCGTACCAAGATATAGATATGATCAATTAATGAAGCTAGGTTGGAAAATATTCCTTCCATTTTCTTTAATTTGGGTGGTTTTAACAGCAGGGTATTTAATGTATTTTGATTTATTACCGACGGTTTAATTATGAATTTACGAAGAATATTTAAAACAGTATTTATGGTAGACTTTATCACTGGTCTATCAATGGCTATTAAAGAATTATTTAAAGAGAAAAAAACAATTAATTATCCTTTTGAAAAAGGAAAGATCAGCCCAAGGTTTCGGGGGGAGCATGCCCTAAGAAG
The DNA here is from genome assembly GCA_902633965.1 of uncultured Pelagibacteraceae bacterium. GTDB lineage: Bacteria > Pseudomonadota > Alphaproteobacteria > Pelagibacterales > Pelagibacteraceae > Pelagibacter. The sequence goes on from CACPID010000001.1 coordinate 97,107, forward strand.
ATATCCTAATGGTGAGGAAAGATGTATTGCTTGCAAATTATGCGAAGCAGTTTGTCCAGCTCAAGCTATAACTATCGAGTCAACTGAAAGAGCTGACGGGAGTAGAAAAACAACAAGGTATGATATTGACATGTTAAAATGTATTTATTGCGGTTTATGTGAAGAGTCGTGCCCTGTGGATGCAATTGTTCAAGGACCAAATTTTGAATTTGCTACAGAAACAAGAGAGGAACTATATTATAATAAGGAAAAATTGTTAGAAAACGGAGATCGTTGGGAGAGTGTATTAGCGGCTAACATTAAAGCTGATAATCCCTATAGATAATGATAGCTCACGCAATTTTTTTTTATATATTTTCTTTTATAGCCATTATCTCAGCAGTAATGGTAACTGTTTCAAAAAATACAGTTCACTCAGTTTTTTTTTTAATTTTAGATTTTATTAGTATCTCATGTTTATTTATTATGATTGGTGCAGAGTTTTTGGGAATGATTATGCTAATTGTATATGTTGGCGCTGTTGCAGTACTATTTTTATTTGTTGTTATGATGTTAAATGTAGCACATCAAAAAAATACATTTTTTAAGTCAACTCATGGATCAAGACACATACCTATTGGACTACTAGTAAGTCTAATTATTTTTTTTGAATTAGTAATAGTAGTTGGTGGCTGGAAATATAAACCTGATTTAATAAATAGTATTTCTTTAGAAATAAGCGAGGTCTCAAACACTCACTCAATAGGATATGTTCTATATACAGATTATATACATTTATTTCAGCTCTCTGGTATGATTCTGTTAGTTGCTATGATTGGAGCAATTATTTTAACTTATAGAAAAAGAGAAGGTTTAAAAAGGCAAAGTTATTTTAGTCAAATTTCAAGAGAAAAAGGTGATGGCGTAGATTTAGTAGATGTTGAGAAAAATAAAGGAGTAAAAATTGATGTTTGAAATTGGTCTTGGTCATTATTTAACACTCGGGGCAGTTATATTTACTATTGGAGTAGTTGGAATTTTTTTAAATAGAAAAAATATTATTGTGATTTTAATGAGTATTGAACTAATTTTGTTATCAGTAAATATAAACCTTGTTTCATTCTCAATTTTTATTAATGATTTGAGTGGTCAGATATTTACATTATTTATCCTTACTGTTGCAGCAGCAGAAGCAGCAATAGGTCTTGCAATAATAGTTGTATATTACAGAAATGCTGGAACTATACGTGTAGAGGAAATAGACAAATTAAAAGGTTAAAATGGAATACCTAATATTATTTTTACCATTGATAGGTGCAATCATATCTGGTTTTTTTGGAAATAAGATTGGAGATAGATTTTCAGAAATATTAACTTGCTTATTTACAACAACAGCAGCGATTTTATCTATTATTATTTTCTATAAGGTTATCTTAGATGGGTATGAAAATAATATAGTATTATTTAAATGGATTTATTCTGGTACTCTAGATGTAAATTGGTCGATAAAAATTGATGCTTTGTCATCAGTAATGCTGGTGGTTGTTACGTTTGTATCATCATTAGTTCATATTTATTCCATTGGTTACATGTCTCATGACCCAAATAAACCAAGGTTTATGTGTTATTTATCCTTATTTACATTTTCAATGTTAGCGCTAGTAACTGCAGATAATTTTTTACAATTATTTTTTGGTTGGGAAGGAGTAGGTTTATGCTCTTATTTACTGATTGGATTCTGGTTTAAAAAAGAAACTGCAAATAATGCAGCAATAAAAGCCTTTTTAGTAAATAGGGTGGGTGATTTTGGTTTAGCATTAGGTGTTTTCTTAATCTTTTACTATTTTGGAACTGTAAATTTTGATGTTGTATTTGAACAAATTCCTAAAATTGACAAAACAAGTATTAATTTTTTAGGAGTAAATTTTAATGCAGTGGATTTAATTTGTTTGTTACTTTTCATTGGAGCAATGGGAAAATCTGCCCAAATTTTCTTACATACTTGGTTACCCGATGCCATGGAAGGGCCGACACCCGTATCTGCACTTATACATGCAGCCACAATGGTAACAGCTGGTGTTTTTTTAGTTGTTAGATGTTCACCAATTTATGAATATTCAGAATTAATTTTGGCATTTATAACTATAATCGGTATGACAACCGCAATTTTTGCTGCAAGCATTGCTTTAGTTCAAGATGATATTAAAAAAATAATTGCCTATTCGACCTGTAGTCAATTAGGTTATATGTTCTTTGCTGCTGGTGTTGGTGCATATAATGTTGCTATGTTTCACCTATTTACACATGCTTTTTTTAAAGCTTTATTATTTCTAGGATCAGGTTCAGTTATTCATTCTTTTAAAGATGAACAAAATATAAACTTAATGGGAGGTGTCTGGAAAAAGCTACCTGTAACATATTCTTTAATGATCGTTGGCACATTAGCATTAACAGGATTTCCTTTTTTATCAGGATTTTATTCAAAAGATGCAATTATTGAGTTTGCTTACTTAAGTGGGAGTAATGTTGGATATTATGCAGCATCAATTGGAATACTTACGGCTTTATTAACATCTATTTACTCTTGGCGGTTGATGTTTAAAACATTTCACGGAACTTATGAAAATAAAGATATAAAAATAGATGAGATGCATGAATCGCCTTTAGTGATGATTGTGCCTTTATTTATTTTAGCTTTAGGTGCAATTGGTTCAGGTTACTTATTCAAAGAGCTTTTTATAGGCTATAATAGCTCAGCTAATTTTTGGGGAAACTCTATATTTTTTTTAGAGCCCTTAAGTCAAAATCATCCACCCAAATGGTTCATTTTGCTTACACCAATATTAGTTGTTTTAACAATTCCGTTTTCATATATTTTATTTGTTAAAAATAAAGATTTACTAATAAATTTCGTTTCAACGAACCGACCACTCTACCAATTTCTAAAAAATAAATGGTACTTTGATGAGTTATATGATTTTTTATTTGTAAGATTTTTTAAATTTATTGGAAAATTCTTTTGGAAAAAAATTGATGGAGCTGTAATAGATAAATTTGGACCTGATGGTATTTCAAATGTAATAAAATTTTTATCAAATAAAGCTGTCAAATTTCAAACCGGTTATGTATATCAATACGCTTTTGTAATGCTAATAGGTTTTTCAATTTTATTAACAATTTTAATTGTAAAATAATGAATATACCGATTTTATCGTCTTTAATATTTTTACCTACAATTGGAGCAATATTTATCTTTTTTTCTAGATCTAAAAATGAAAAATATAATAGTAGCAAATATGTTGCATTATTTATAACTATAGCAAATTTTTTTCTCTCTATATATTTGTGGTTAATTTTTGATCAATCAACATCAGATTTTCAATTTGTAGAAACTAGAGAATGGATCCCTGGTTTTATAAATTACAAAGTAGGTGTTGATGGTATTTCTATTTTGTTTATTATTTTAACAACATTTATAACACCTATATGCGTTGTATCAGTCAATAAAACAATTAAGTCACGTCTAAAAGATTTTTTAATATCGATTTTACTTCTTGAAACTTTAATGATCGGAGTTTTTTGCTCTCTTGACCTAGTAATTTTCTACTTATTTTTTGAAGGCGGCTTAATACCAATGTTTCTCATAATAGGAATTTGGGGCGGTGAGAGAAGAGTGTATTCTGCTTTTAAGTTTTTTTTGTTTACACTTTTAGGATCTGTTTTGATGTTAGTAGCAATAATATCTATTTATTGGCTAACAGGCACAACTGATGTTGAGAAACTTTATGAAATTGGTATTGATGCAAAATACCAAAATTTATTATGGCTTGCATTTTTTAGTTCATTTGCCGTTAAAACTCCTATGTGGCCTGTGCACACATGGTTACCCGATGCCCATGTTGAAGCACCTACAGCTGGGTCTGTTATATTAGCAGCAATTCTTCTTAAAATGGCAGGTTATGGATTTATAAGATTTTCAATTGGATTATTTCCAATTGGGTCAGAATATTTTGTACCATTAGTATTTATCTTAAGTTTGATAGCTATAATTTATACATCATTGGTAGCTCTAATGCAGGAAGATATGAAAAAATTGATTGCTTATTCTTCAGTAGCACACATGGGTTTTGTCACATTAGGCATATTCACTCTTACTCAACAAGGTTTAGAAGGAAGCATTTTTCAAATGGTAAGTCATGGATTAGTGTCAGCAGCTTTATTTCTTTGTGTAGGTGTAGTTTATGAAAGAATGCATACAAGATTGATAAAAGATTATGGTGGCTTAGTATCAATAATGCCAAAATATGCAATTGTTTTTATGATATTTGCATTAGGTTCTTTAAGCCTTCCTGGTACAAGTGGATTTATCGGTGAGTTTTTAATCTTAATGGGGGCTTTCAAAAAAAACTTTTTGGTAGCAACGGTTGCAAGTCTTGGTGTAATTTTAGGTGCTGCATATATACTTTGGTTATATAAAAGAGTTATTTTTGGAAAAATAAAAAATCAGGAAGTTACAAAAATGCTAGATTTAAATAAATATGAGATATTAATTCTTTGGAGTTTAGCAGTACCAATTATTTTTTTTGGTTTTTATCCTGAACCTTTAATAAATACCATGGAGGTTTCAATTAATAATTTAATTGACATGTATAATTCAAATTTATCAAATAATATTGTAATGAGTAAATGAATATTGATTTAAATCTTATATTACCAGAAATATTCTTATCACTTTCAATAATGTCTTTGTTAATGATTGGAGTTTTTAAAAAAAAAAGTTCTAATCTAATATTTAACTTATCAATATTAACTTTATTTATTCTTGCAGCTTTAATTTTAAATTTATCCTCAGTCAATAAAATTTTAATTTTCAACAATAGTTATGTGATAGATGATATTGCCAATTTTATGAAAATATTGACAGCCATATCTGCAATTTTTGTTTTATCTATTTCGACAGATTTTTTGAAGAGTTTAAAAATTTACCAAATTGAATATCCAATTTTAATTCTCTGTTCGATACTTGGTATGATGGTTATGATAAGCTCAAATGATTTAATTGTTTTTTATATTGGCCTGGAACTTCAATCTCTTGCTCTATATGTTCTTGCTGCCTTTAATAGAGATAATGTTTTATCTTCAGAGTCGGGGTTAAAATATTTTGTATTAAGCGCATTATCCTCTGGTTTATTACTTTATGGCTGTTCATTAATATATGGTTTTACAGGTTCAACAAATTTTAATGAAATAGCGAACAACACAAACCAAGTTCCTTATGGTTTAACGTTTGGAATTGTTTTTATATTAGTTGGTCTAGCATTTAAAATTTCAGCTGTGCCGTTTCACATGTGGGCACCCGACGTTTATCAAGGTTCACCAACATCTGTCACATTATTTTTTGCTTTAGTTCCAAAAATAGCAGCGACATGTGTATTTATAAGATTTTTATACGTACCCTTTGTAAATATGATTGAACAATGGCAAATGATAATAATATTTATTTCAATAGCTTCAATGATTTTTGGAGCTGTAGCTGCAATTGGCCAAAAAAATTTAAAAAGACTTATAGCTTACAGTTCTATAGGGCATATGGGCTATTCACTTGCAGGGATTGCCACAGGAAGTAGCGAAGGTGCACAAAGTACAATAATTTATATAACAATTTATGTGATCATGAATCTAGCACTGTTTTGCTGTTTATTTATGTTAAAAAGAAATAATGAATATTTCGAAAATATTGAAGATCTATCTGGTCTTTCTAAAAATCATCCGATTTTATCTCTATCTTTATTAATCATATTATTTTCATTAGCTGGAATTCCACCGTTAGCAGGATTCTTTGCAAAATTTTATATTTTTATGGCAGTTATAGAGCAATCAATGTTTTTTTTAGCAATAATCGGTTTATTATCAACAGTTGTCGCGGCTTTTTATTATTTGAGAATAATTAAAATTATATATTTTGATCCAAGCAAAGAAAAATATGACTCTAATCATAGTTTAGGATTAAGAATATCCTTGATTGTGTCTACTATTTTTTTAGTTTTTTACTTCACATATCCAAACAGCCTTTTAGGAATAATTTCAAAAATTAATATCATTTAATGGTAATTAAAAAATATTATTTTAAAAAAATTAAAAGTACTAATGATCAAGCAATTAAAATGATTAAAAGAGGTTTAAGTAAAGGTATTATAATTACTGAGGAACAGACTGATGGTAGAGGTCAGCATGGGAATAAATGGATTTCATTAAAAGGGAATTTGTTTATGACAATTTTTTTTGAAATTAACAAAAAAGGAAAAATTTCTGAATTAACTAAATTTAACTTAAAATTAATAAAAAGAGTAATACAAAAATATATAAAAAAAAAATTAACAATTAAGTATCCAAATGACATACTTATTAATGAAAAAAAAATTTGTGGGATACTTCAAGAGGTAATTTTTTTTAAACTTAAAAAACTAATGATTGTTGGAATTGGAATAAATGTAAAAAAATCTCCAAGAATCAATAAATATAAAACAACATTTATAAACGAGCATACTATGGAAAAAATAGATAAAATGTCTGTTATAAAAAATATACAAAAAATATTTGAAAAAAATATAAGGTTTTATAAATGTATTTAATAGGCGATATTGGAAATACGGAAACTAAAATTTTTTTGTTTGATCAAAATTTTAAAATTAAAAAAAAATGGAACCTTCCATCAATAAAGATAAGCAGAAAATATCTCTATTCAAATATGCGATTTTTGATAACTCAAAGATCAAAAGTTAAAAAAATTATATTTAGTAGTGTTGTTCCAAAATCATTTATTTTAATTAAAAAATTTTTAAATAAAGAGATTAAAAAAGTAAAAGTTATTGAATTAAAACAGATTAATTTAAAAAATCTAATAAAATTAAGGGTAAACAGAAAACAAGTTGGTTCTGATAGACTAGCAAATGCTATAGGCACAATGGAAAAAAATAAAAATTATATAGTAATAGATTTTGGAACTGCGACTACTTTTGATGTCATAACAAACAATATTTATTTAGGAGGAATTATAGCCCCGGGTGTTAATCTTTCTTTAGAAAATTTAATAAACAAAGCTTCTTTGATCCCTAGAATAAAGTTAAATAAAACCTCGAATATTATTGGGAAAAATACCTCTGATGCTGTTAAATCAGGTTTTTTTTGGGGATACTCAGGTCTAATTGACAATATAATTAAATTGATTAAAAAAAATACACAAAAACAATTTAGAGTAATTCTTACAGGTGGTTTATCTCATCTTTTTAAAAATTCTTTAAAAGACAAACCATTAATAAAAAAAGATTTAACTATAAATGGTTTAAAAAAAGTAATTTTAAAATTAAAAATATGAAAGAAGAACTATTATTTTGTCCATTAGGAGGATCTGGTGAAATTGGTATGAACATGAACCTTTTTGCCTACGGAAAACCAGATAATCGAAAATGGATAATTGTTGATATTGGAGTTACATTTGCAGATGATAGTGTCCCTGGTATAGATTTAATTTATCCTGATCCAGGCTTTATTGTTGACAAAAAAGATGATTTGTTAGGAATTGTCTTAACACATGCACATGAAGATCATATTGGTGCAATCGCACATATTTGGCCAAAGCTAAAATGTAATATATATGCAACCCCATTTACAAGTGTTTTAATTTCAGAAAAATTTAAAGAAAAAAAAATAGATATAAGTCCATTTTTAAAAATAAAAGAGCTTAATAGTACATTAGAATTAAATCCATTTAAAATAGAGTTTATAACACTAACACACTCAATTTTAGAACCAAATGGTTTAAGAATTGAAACTCCTGCAGGTAACATCTTACATACAGGAGATTGGAAGGTAGATCCTAACCCGTTGATTGGAGGTGATATAAATTCAAAAAGATTAAAAGAAATTGGTGATGATGGTGTTTTAGCAATGATTTGCGACTCAACAAATGTTTTTAGTGTTGGCAAGTCAGGATCAGAAATGGATGTTAGAAAAAGCATTCTTAACATTATGCAAAGACTAAAAAAAAGAATAATTGTAACATCATTTGCTTCAAATGTAGCTCGTATGGAGACAATATTCTTTTGTGCTGAAAAAACTCGTAGGCAAATTTCATTAGTTGGAAGATCCATGCATAGAATTTATAAAGCTGCGAGAAAGTGTGGATATTTAGAAAATACTATTGAACCCATCGACTCCAGAGATGCAAAAAATATAGCTAGAGACAAAATTGTTTATTTGTGCACAGGAAGTCAAGGAGAGCCAATGGGAGCCATGACAAGAATATCAAATTATACTCATCCAGATGTATTTATTGAAAAAGGAGATACAGTAATATTTTCATCAAAAATTATACCCGGAAATGAAAAAAAACTTTATAAATTACATAATCAGCTAGTGAGAGAAGGCATTGAGGTAATCTCAGAAGATAATGAATTTGTTCACGTATCAGGTCATCCTAATAGAGAAGATTTAAAAGAAATGTATAGTTGGGTAAAACCAAAATGTGTAATCCCGGTTCATGGAGAACACCGTCATATGATAGAACATATTAATTTTGCTAAAGAAATGCAGGTTGCTTATCCGGTACAAGTAGAGAATGGAGATATAGTCAAACTTTCTCCGGGTACAGCTCCAGAAGTTTACGATAAGGCGCCAAGTGGAAAACTTTTTTTAGATGGAAAAATGAGTGTAGAGGAAGATTCGCAATCAATTAAAGAGAGAAAAAATTTATCTATTAACGGTTTTTTGGAGGTAACAATTCTCATTACACCAAAGGGAAATATTCATCAAAAGCCAATTCTTTCATATAAAGGTCTACCACTCAACGAAGATAGTGGATTTACATATGGTTTAGAGGAAGAAATTGAAAAAGTTACTAAAACTTTTTCCTTAAATAATACCAAACAAGAGGCAAATTTAATAGATATACTCAAAAGTATTTGTAAAAAATACTCAAGAGATAAAACAGGAAAAAAACCTTTAACAAATATTAATTTAGTGAGAATATAATTGAGTTTAACAGGTTCCCTAATAATATATGTATTAATATGGTGGATAGTATTTTTTGCTTTACTACCAATAGATGTAAATAGAGAAAAAAAACAAAATATCATAGGAATTGATGCTGGAGCTCCAGAAAACCCCAAAATAATAAAAAAGTTTGTTTATTCTACTTTAATTACCTCTATAATTTTTATAATTATATTTTTGTTAGTAAAATATGAATATTTAAATATAAGAAACCTAATAAGCTAATGTATTTTTCAAAATCACTGATACCAATTTTAAAAAATAATCCAACAGAGGCTAAAATTAAATCGCATCAACTAATGTTACGTATTGGTATGATTAAGCAATCAGCTTCAGGAATATATTCTTGGCTACCTTTAGGATTTAAAGTGATGAAAAAAATTGAGCAAATTGTAAGAGAAGAACAGGATAATATTGGTGTACAAGAAATGCTAATGCCAACAATACAATCAAGTGAAATTTGGAAAGAAAGTGGAAGATATGAGGATTACGGCGAAGAAATGTTAAGAATTACAGATAGACAAAATAGGGAAATGTTATACGGACCAACAAACGAAGAACTCATTACAGATATTTTTAGAAACTCAATAAAATCGTATAAATCTTTGCCTCAACTTTTGTACCATATACAATGGAAATTTAGAGATGAATTAAGGCCACGATTTGGAATTATGAGATGTAGAGAATTTTATATGAAAGATGCATACTCATTTGATATAAGTGATGAGGAAGCATTATTTTCGTACAATAAATTTTTTCTGTCTTATTTAAGAACCTTCAAAAGATTAGAGTTGTCAGCTATACCAATGGCTGCTGATACTGGACCAATAGGTGGAAATCTTTCCCACGAATTTATTATCCTTGCCGAAACAGGTGAAAGTAAAATTTATACAGATAAAAGAATCTTTGATGTTCAAAGCGATAATACAAAACTAAATAAAAAATCACTATTTGAATTGAGAGAAAAATTTGAAAAGTTTTATGCTGTTACAGATGAAAAATATAACAAAAAAGAATTTGATAACAAGGTTCCAGAAGAACATAGGTTAAATACCAAAGGTATCGAAGTTGGTCATATATTTTATTTTGGTGACAAGTATTCAAAACCTATGAATGCATCTGTTGACTTACAAGGCAAGAAAGAATTTGTTAAAATGGGGTCATATGGTGTAGGTGTATCAAGATTGGTTGGTGCAATTATAGAAGCTAAATTTGATGACAAAAAAGAAATTATGAAATGGCCAATTTCTGTTGCACCATATGAGTGTGCAATCTTACCTTTAATTAATAAAAATGATAAAAGTAATTTGGAAAAGGCAATTAATCTTTCAAATGAATTAAATAAAAATAATATTGAATTCATTATAGATGATACAGATGATAATTTTTCATCTAAAATAAAAAAATTTAATTTAATTGGAATTCCATTTCAAATTATGATTGGAAATAAAAATGATGGCACAAATTTTGAATTTAGAGAAGTTGGTCAGGAGCCTAAAAGCTTACCAATTGATAAAATAATAGAACAAATTAAAATTAATAAGAAGTAAATTGATATCACAACTCGAAAGACAGATTGTTTTTAGATATTTAAAAACCAAAAAAAAAGATGGTTTTTTAAATATAATATCTATTTTTTCATTTATTGGTATATCTTTGGGTGTAGCAGTATTAATTATTGTAATGTCTGTTATGAATGGGTTCCGGGCAGAACTTGTTGATAAAATAGTTGGATTTAACTCACATATAATTATTCAAAGTAATGATATTAAAAATGATTTAAAACTTACAAATTTAAAAAAGATTAAAAATCTTTCATCAAGTACTTTGGAATCGTCTATGGGTGAGGTTGTTTTAATTAATAAAAATTTTACAAAAGGTCTCTCTTTAAGGGGCTATAAAGTCAACGACTTTAAAAAATTAGAAATTTTTAAAAATATTGATTTTAGTAAAAATAATAAAATTTTTGATAAAAATAATATATCAATTGGTAAAGAGCTCAGTTTTGATTTGGGACTTAATGTTGGAGACAATGTTCTTTTGATGTCACCAATCGGTGAGGATACAATTATAGGTAATTTACCAAAGCAAGAAGTTTATAAAATTTCATATATATTTGATAGTGGTTTACTTGAATTTGATCAAAATGTTGCTTTTGTAAATATTAACTCTTTAGCAAATTTACTTAATCAGGATACAACAAATCGCAATATAGAAGTTTACCTTAAATCACCTCTAGAAATTGAAAATGCAAAAATAGAATTTCAAAAAGTATTTACTAAAAACTTTATTTATACTTGGGCAGACCTAAATAGGTCACTGTTTTCAGCTCTCAAAGTTGAAAGAAATGTTATGTTTATTATACTTTCTTTAATAATAATTGTTGCGGCATTTAATATAATATCTGGTCTAACAATTTTAGTAAAAAATAAAACTAAGGATATTGCTATATTAAAATCTATCGGTGTTTTAAATAAATCAATATATAAAATTTTTTTTTTAATTGGTTTCTATATTGGTTTAACCGCCACAATATTCGGAGTTATAATCGGAGTTTTATTTTCAATATACATAGAGAATATAAGAACTTTTCTAAGCCGGATATTTGATATTTCTCTATTTCCAGAAGAAATTTATTTTTTAAGTAAAATGCCCTCCGAAATAAATATTCAATCCATAATATTAATTTCCTTTTGCTCGATTTTAGCAACCACTATTGTATCAATATTTCCTGCAAAGAAAGCGTCAAAACTAGATCCAATCAAGGCATTAAAATATGAGTAGTTTCATAAAATTTAAAAAAATAAACAAAATTTTTGATTTAAAAAATAAAGTTAGAGCACTTAAAAATATAAATCTTGAATTTAATCTTGGAAAAATTTATTCAATTGTTGGTCCATCAGGATCAGGTAAATCAACTTTATTAAATATGTTATCTTTAATCGATAGCCCAACCTCAGGACATATAAAAATTAATAATCAAAATATTATTATAGGAAATAACAATGATAATGATAATTTAAGAGCGAGCTTGATTGGAATAATTTACCAAAATTATAATCTTCTAAACGATTTTACTGCCATTGAAAATGTTACACTAGCAGGACTCGCTTTAAACAAAAATAGAAGACAGGTGCTTTTAGACGCAAAAAAAATTATGAGCAATTTGGGACTATCAAAAAGATTTGATCATTTTCCATCAGAACTTTCTGGTGGAGAGAATCAAAGAGTTGCTATTGCAAGAGCATTGATTAATAAACCAAAAATAATATTAGCAGATGAACCTACAGGAAATTTAGATATTGCATCGGCTAAAAATGTTTTCAAAGTATTAATTAATTTAAAAAAATCAAATAGAATAATAATATTTGCAACTCATAATAGAGAATTTGCTAACATGTCTGATTGTAAAATAGAAATGATTGATGGTAATATAAAATCAATCAATGGAAAATTATAAAAATTTCAATCACATAAAAATTCATACTCAATATTCAATTTGCGAAGGAGCATTAAAAATAAATGAATTAGCTGAATTTTGTAAAAAAAATAAAATTAAGGGTGCAGGTCTTTCAGACACATCAAATTTGTGTGGAGCGCTAGAATTTTCAGAAAACTTATCCAAATCAGGTACCCAACCAATAATTGGAACTCAAATAAATTTTAAATTTAAAGATATTATTGGGTTATTACCTCTTATAGCAACTTCAGAGAAAGGTTATCAAAATATTATAGAGTTTTCATCCAATTCATATTTGAAAAATAACGATAAAGACGAACCTCATTGTAATTTCAATGATGTTCTATCTACTGTTAATGATATTATAATCTTATCTGGTACTATAAATGGTTTAATTGGAAGATTGTTTGTTAAGGGTAGAGTTAAAGAAATTGAGGAAATTTACTCAAACTTAAAAAAAAAATTCAAAAGTAATTTTTATATAGAAATTCAAAGACATGGTGATGAAAACGAGAAAACTTTCGAGCAATTTAATTTAAATCTTTCAAAAAAATTAGATATACCGATTATTGCTACAAATGAGGTTTTTTACATAAGCAAGGATATGCATGATGCTCATGATGCTTTAATTTGTATAGGAAATAAAACTTATCTGAACGAAAAAAATAGAGTTAAATATTCCAATAATCATTATTTAAAATCAGATAATGAAATGGAAAAAATTTTTTCTGATCTACCCGAAGCTTTAGAAAATAATTACAACTTAATATACAAATGTAATTTTAAGCCAAGTTTTTCAAAGCCAGTATTACCAAACATAAGTTCTGATAAAGGTGGAAATGCAGATGAAAATCTTATTGAGGACTCAAATTTAGGATTAAAAGAAAAATTTTTAAAAATATTTAAAATTGATGAAAAAAATCTTTTTCAAAATCAAGAATTTAAAAAATATAAACAAAGACTTGATCATGAAATTAAAATTATCATAGAAATGAAATACTCTAGTTATTTTCTTATCGTTGCAGATTATATTAAATGGGCTAAAAATAATGAAATTCCAGTGGGTCCGGGCAGAGGGTCAGGTGCTGGTTCTTTAGTTGCATGGTGTCTATCTATCACTGATGTTGATCCAATAAAATTTAATTTGATATTTGAGAGATTTTTAAACCCTGATAGAATATCCATGCCTGACTTTGATATAGACTTTTGTGAAGAAAAAAGAGATTTAGTTTTTAGGTACTTAAACTCAAAATATAAAGATAGCGTCGCACATATTGTTACTTTTGGAAAATTAAAAGCAAGAATGGTAATTAGAGACGTTGGGAGAGTTTTAGGTCTTTCTTATGGTTTTGTAGATAGTATATCTAAAATGATACCATTTGATCCTTCACGACCCCAAACCTTAACAGAGTGCATTAACAATGAACCAAGACTAATTAAACTTATTAAAGAAGACACAAGAGTAAAAAGGTTGATCGATCTATCTTTGAAACTAGAGGGTTTGAATAGAAACTTTGCTACTCATGCAGCAGGAGTTGTAATAGCAGATAAAAAACTTACTAACACTGTTCCCTTATACAAAGATATGTCTACCAATTTACTTTTACCATCTACACAATTTGATATGTATTCAGCAGAAAATTCTGGTCTTATTAAATTTGATTTTTTAGGTCTTAAAACATTAACAGTAATCAATAGAACTCAAAAATTAGTAAATAAAAAGTTAAAAGATTTTACAATCGAGAATATTGACTTTGAGGATCAAAAAGTTTTTGAAATGTTGTCAACAGGCAATACCGTTGGATTATTTCAACTTGAAAGTGCAGGTATGAGGGAGGCTTTAATAAAAATGAAACCTAATCATTTAGAGGATATCATCGCTCTTGTTGCACTATATAGACCTGGACCAATGAGTAATATTCCAACATACAATGATTGTAAACATGGTAAACAACAACCTGATTATTTACATCCACTATTAAAAGAAATATTAAAACCAACCTACGGTGTAATTATATACCAAGAGCAAGTTATGCAAATAGCACAAAAACTCTCTGGTTTTACCGCTGGTGAGGCAGATATTTTAAGAAGAGCTATGGGAAAAAAAAAGAGAGCCGAACTAGAAAAACAAAAAATGAGATTTATAGATGGCGCTGTTAAAAATGGTATTAAAAAAGATGTTGCTGCAGGTATTTTTCTAAAAATAGAACCTTTTGCTGAGTATGGTTTCAATAAAAGTCATGCAGCGGCTTATGCAATAATTGCTTATCAGACCGCTTTTTTAAAATGTTATTTTCCAAATGAATTTTTTTCCGCATCAATGACAATGGATATTTCAAGTCAATCAAAATTAGGAGAGTTTTATGAAGAGTTGAATAGGTTGGAAATTAATGTTGAAAGACCAAATATTAATAAATGTTATGCAGATTTTAGATCTGATACAGAGAATTTTTATTATGCATTAGGAGCCATAAAAAATGTGGGTTTTGAGGCCATTTCTAATATAGTTGAAGAAAGAAAAAAAAATGGTGAATTTAAATCAATAAACAATTTTATTGAAAGAGTTAATCCCAAAAATCTTAATAAACTTCAATTGGAAGGTTTGGTAAAAGCAGGAGCCTTTGATAGCCTGGCAAATAACAGAAAGTCTTTACATGACTCGATTCCAAATTTAATTCTTAAGTCAAAAAATATTTTTGAAAATAAGTCAATAAATCAAATCAATTTATTTGAAGGAGAGGAAATTATTGAAGAAGACTTATTAAAAAACATTGAAGATTGGAAATTCGAAGATAGATTATCTAAAGAATTTGAAGCTGTAGGATTTTTTATATCTGATCATCCATTAAATCAATTTAGAGATAGTTTTGAGGACTACAATATAATTAGCTATATAGATTTTAATAATAATGAAATTAAAGAGGCTAATATTGCAGCTACTTTATTGAAAATCCAAGAAAAAAAAACCCAAAAAGGAAATTCCTATGCAATAGTTAAATTAACAGATCTTGGATCAGTTTTTGAGCTTTTCCTTTTTTCTGATGTTTTAGAAGCTAACAGAGATATATTAATCGAGGGTAATTCAATCATCTTAACTCTTACAAAAAATAACTTAGAGGATGATAATCGTTTTAAGCGTATTAATGTGAGAAAAGTTGCATCTTTAAAAAATCTCTATGAAAAACCAATAAACAATATAGAAATTCTAATTAAAAACGAGAAATACTTAAATCAGGTTCAAAAATTATTAGAAAAAAAGGGTCAAACTCAAGTCATCATTAAAATACTAGATCAGGATAATAAGTTAGTATTTAATTTAAAAAATAAGAGGTTAGTTGATAGAAAAAACTTAAATCTGCTTAAAAACCAAGGTATTTCTACTAATATTTTTTAAAAAAATACTTGTTAAATTTTAAATAAGATTGTAAATAAAAATCAAATTAACACGCACACAGTTAGTGGTTGTAAAACCTCCGGTCCTTAAATGGAAATAACTGTGGAGGCATAACCGGGAAAAACTATGAAATTACCTGAAATAAGTATACAACAATTATTAGACGCTGGTGTTCATCTTGGCCATAAAACCTTGAGATGGAATCCAAAAATGAAGAGATATATCTTTGGAAAAAGAGACTCAATTCATATCATTGACTTAACACAAACTTTAGAACTTACCAAAGTTGCTTTAGAGAAAATCTTTGAAGTAATTAAGAATAATGGAAAAATACTTTTTATCTCAACAAAAAAACAGGCATCTGAGGCAATCGCAGATTTAGCAAAAGAAACGAACCAATACTATGTTAATTATAGATGGCTTGGTGGAATGCTTACAAATTGGGGCACAATATCAAATTCAATTAAAAAATTACAAAAATTAAATACTGATCTAGTTGCGGAAAATAGAGGATTTACAAAAAAAGAGCTTTTAAAGATGAGTATACAGCGAGATAAATTACAAAGATCACTTGGTGGTATATCTGACATGAAAAAAGTTCCAGATTTAGTATTTATTATTGATACAAATTATGAGTCATTAGCAATTAAAGAGTCTATTAAATTAAATATACCTATAATTGCTATATTAGACACAAATTCAGATCCAGACGGTATAAATTTTCCAATTCCTGGTAATGATGATGCAAGAAGATCAATTGATCTATATTGTAAACTTATAAAAGAAACAATTGAAAGTGCTAAGCTTGAAGCCCCATCACCAGCCGAAGAAAAAAAATTAAAAGATCTAGAAACCCTTAAACAACCAGAAAATAAAGCGTCACTAAAACCAAAATCTAATTAAAATGAGTGACATTGAGAAGATAAAGCAATTAAGACAATCTACAGGTGCAGGTTTTAAAGATTGTAATGCCGCAATACAAGAGTCGGGTGGTGATATCGATAAAGCAATAGAAATATTGAGAGTTAAAGGTGTTTCAAAAGCATCAAAAAAAATGTCCAGAGAGGCTAAAGAAGGTGTAGTTGCTTTGAGTGGTAATGAAAAAAAGTTCTCGATAATAGAGGTAAATTGTGAAACAGACTTTGTAGCAAAAAATGAAGATTTCATTAATTTTGTAAAAGAATTAAGTGAGATAAATTTATTTAACAACTCAGATGTAGAAAAAATCAAAAAAGCTAAAATGAAAAACACAGATACGGTAGAAAATAATCTAGTATCAATTATTGCTAAAATTGGTGAAAAAATAACTATAGGTCGGGCTAAAACAATATCGAATGATAATTCATTAAATTTTAGTTACTTGCATTCAGTGGTTAAAGATAATTTATCAAAACTTGCAGTTGTAGTTTCCTTAAATACTAAAGAAAAAAATGAAAAAATTAATATTTTTGGAAAACAGCTTGCAATGCATATTGCGGCCTCTAGTCCTTTAGCACTTGAGTCTAAAGATATTCCCCAATCAATTATTGAAAAAGAACAAGAACTAGTAACTGAAGAACTAAAAAATTCTGGAAAACCAGATGAGATTGTAAAAAAAATTAGTTTAGGTAAAATAAATAAATTTAAAGAGGATAATAGTTTATTAAGCCAACCTTGGGTTATGGAACCAAAGAAAAAAGTAAAAGATATTTTAAAAGAGTTGAATATATCAGATCTAAAAATTAATGACTTTTTCAGACTTAAAATTGGAGAATAGATGTTTAAAAAAGAAATTTATAATCAAAAAATGCAAAAGACTTTAGAAGTCTTTAATAAAGAGCTCGGTGCTTTGAGAACAGGACGTGCAAATGCAAATATGTTGGATCTTATTAAAGTTGATGTCTATGGACAAAAAATGCCCATTAATCAATTAGGAACAATTACAACCCCTGAGCCTAGAACTATAAATATCCAAGTTTGGGATCTAAATAATGTAAATTTAATTGACTCTACAATTAAAAAATCTGAATTAGGATTAAATCCCCAAATTGATGGACAACTTATCAGATTACCCATTCCAGATCTTAGCGAGGAGAGGCGAAGCGAAATGAAAAAAATGATTAAATCTATGGGCGAAAAATGTAAAATTTCTATTAGAAATATTAGAAGAGAAGGAAATGATGATTTGAAAAACTCACTCAAAAAAAAAGAAATTTCTGAAGATGAGGAAAAAAAAAATGAAAAGGAAATACAAGAAATCACAGACAATCATATAAAAATAATTGATCAAAAAGTTGTAGATAAAGAAAAAGAAATAATGACCATATGAATCCAATAAATCATGTAGCCATTATTATGGATGGTAATGGTAGATGGGGATTAAAACATAAAAAATCACGAAATGCAGGGCATAAAGCAGGACTTAATACAGTTGAAAAAATTATAAAAGAAACCATTAAACAAAAAATAAAATTTTTAACACTATATGCATTTTCTACAGAAAATTGGAAAAGACCTAAAAGAGAAATAAACTATTTATTTAATCTTCTAGAAAACTTTTTAATAAACAAAATTGAAGAATTAAATAAGCAAAATATAAAGCTTAAAATAATTGGAATTAAAAAATTTACAAAAAAATTAAATAAACTTTTAATTCATTCAGAAAAAAAAACATTTAAAAATAAAAGATTACAAATCAATTTAGCCTTAAATTACGGTTCAAAATATGAATTAGTTAATGCATTCAGGTGCTTATCTAAAAATAAGGAAAAAATAAATGAAAATAGTATTTCTAAATATTTGCTTACAAATGATACACCTGATCCTGATCTACTTATAAGAACCGGGAATACAAAAAGACTAAGCAATTTTCTTTTATGGCAATTAGCCTATTCTGAGATTTTTTTTGAGCGTAAATTATGGCCAGATTTTAACGATAAAGATTATAATAAAATAATAAAAAAATTTAAGAACACAAAAAGAAATTTTGGAAAAATATGAAAAATAAAGAATTAAAAAAAAGAATTTTAAGCTCCTTAATTTTAATACCAATAACTTTTTTCTTAGTTATAAAAGGATCTTATTTTTTTATTACCTTTTTAAGTATAATTTATTTAATATCAATCTATGAATGGTTTAAAATGTGTAAAAAAAGCTTAATTAAGATATTAGGAATTATATTTTTATCATTTTCATTCTATTCCGCCTTTTTAATAAGAGAATATTCTGAATTACATTTTTTTCTTTTTATTATTTTAATTTGTATTTTTACTGACATCGGTGGATATGTATTTGGCAAAGTTTTTAAAGGTCCAAAGTTAATTAAATTAAGTCCAAACAAAACTTACTCAGGAGTTATAGGTGGTTTTTTATTTTCATTGATAGCAGGTTTTCTATATTTGAAATTTGTAGAAATAAGAATTTTTAAATTTGACAATATAACAAAACTATACTTCATACTTATAATTTCTTTCATAAGTCAAATAGGTGATTTAGTAATTTCTTATTTTAAAAGAAAAGCAAATATAAAAGATACCGGCAATATTCTACCTGGACATGGTGGATTATTGGATAGGATTGATGGATTAATCTTTGTACTACCAATAGTATATTTAAAAATATTTATCTTATTATGAAAAAAAAAATAGGTATTTTCGGATCAACTGGTTCAATTGGTAAATCCACTCTTTCGATTATTGCGCAAAATAAAAAAAATTTTGAGGTTATGTTTCTATCGACCAATAAAAATCTAAAAGAAATAAGCAAACAATGTAAAATATTTAATCCAAAATTTGTTATTATAAATGATAAAGAAAATTTTTTAAAATTTGTTAGAAGTAATAAAAAAAAAATTAAAGTATTTAATACATACGAAGGTATTAGTTCACAAAAAAAAAAAATAGACTATACCATAAATGCAATAAGTGGTTTTCATGGACTCGAGCCCACTCTTAAGATTATTCCTCATACAAAAACTATTGCCATAGCTAATAAAGAGTCTTTAATATGTGGATGGAATTTAATTAAAAAAGCGATAGATAAATATAAGACAAATTTTATCCCAATCGACTCCGAACATTTTTCTATTTGGTCTCTTTTAAAAGGAACCTCAGCAGAAATAGATAAAATTTATATCACAGCATCAGGAGGACCTTTTCTTAATATAAGTCATGAAAAATTGAAAAATATCAAACCACAACAGGCCATAAAACATCCTAAGTGGAATATGGGAAAAAAAATTTCTATCGATTCCGCTACTCTAATTAATAAAGTTTTCGAATTAATAGAAGCAAAAAAAATATTCAATACCGAATTTAGAAAACTTGAAATAATATTGCATCCAGAATCTTATGTTCATGCTATTGTTAAGTTTAAAAATGGTATAACTAAAATTTTAGTACATGATACAGATATGAAAATACCTATATTTAATTCCATTTACCAAAATTCAAATAATAAAATTAAAACAAGCCAACTTGACTTTTCAAAACTTAATAATTTAAAATTTCAAAAAGTAAATAAAAAACTATTTCCATCTATAAAAATATTAAATTTTTTTAAAAAAATAAAAAACTCATTATACGAGACTGTTTTGGTTAGCGCTAACGATGAGTTGGTAGCTCTTTTTTTAAATGGTAAAATAGGATTTTTAGATATTACAAAAAACCTCATTATGATTATGAATTTAAAAGAATTTAAAAAAATGAAGCAAAGAAAGCCCAAAAACTTTGAAGAAATATATAAACTTAATAGATATGTGAGATTGAAAACATATTCTTTATGTGTAAGATCCAGTCGAAATGCTTAAATTAATATCAACAATACTATTATTTTTTTTTCTTATATTTCAAGTCAATTCAGAGGAAATAAAAGAAATCAGAGTAATCAACAATGATAGAATTTCTAAAGATACAATACAAATTTTTTCAAATATTAAAATTGGGGAAAATTATGATCAAAATGATTTGAATAGAATTCTAAAAGATATTTATGATACGAATTTCTTTTCAGATGTTTCGTTAGAAATAAAAGATGGTATTTTAATAATTGACGTTAAAGAAAATAAAATAATTCAAAATATTTTTATTGAGGGAATAAAAAGACAAGAATTAATTGAAGATCTCAAATCTAGGATATCCTCCAAAGATAAAAATCCATTTGTTGAAAATAATATTAAAAATGATGTATTGCTTATAAAAAAACTTCTTAAATCATCTGGTTACTATTTTTCAAATGTGAAAACAAACGTTATAGAAAATAACAATAATACAGTCGATCTAGTTTTTAATCTAGAGCTTGGCGAAAAAGCATTTATTGAAAAAATCGAATTTATTGGTGATAAGTTTTATAAAGAACGAGTCCTTAGAAATTTAATCGCAAGCGAGGAGAAAAGATTTTGGAAATTTTTAAGCAAGAAAAAATATATTAATCCTGATCTTATAAAACTGGACGAAAGATTACTTAAAAAGTATTACTTAGATAGAGGTCATTACGAAGTAGATATTAAAGGAAGCTTTGTTGAATTTACTGAAAATAACGGTTTTAAATTGACTTATAATATAAATGCTGGTCCAAAATTTATAATTAATTCTGCCAAACTAAAGTTACCTGTTGATTATAATGAAAAAGATTTTTCAAAAATAAAAAAACTACTATCTAAACTTGAAGGAAAATTATACTCGTTAAATAGATTAAGTAAAATTGCAAAAGAAGTAGAATATTTAACACTTAGAAATGATTACGAATTTATTGATGCGTCTTTTAAAGAGAATGTCATTGCTTCAAATAAAATCAACCTAGAGTTTGTAATTAAAGAGTTTGAAAAAGAATATCTAGCTAAAGTCAATATTTTTGGAAATAATATAACTGAGGAAAAAGTAATTAGAGACAATTTAGAGGTAGATGAAGGAGATCCTTTTAATAATATTTTGTTAACAAAGTCTATTAATAACCTAAAAGCTTTAAACATTTTTGGAAAAGTTGAATACGAAGTATTTCCTAGTGGAAAAAATGATAAAAAGAAAATTGTTAATATTACTATTGAGGAAAAACCAACTGGTGAAATTAGCGCCTCTGCAGGAACGGGTACATCTGGAGGAACCTTTGGATTTGGAATAAAAGAAAATAATTTTTTAGGAAAAAATATATCATTAGATACTAATTTAAGAGTTGATGAAGAAACAATAAAAGGGAAATTTGCGGTTGTAAATCCTAATTGGAATTACTCAGATAGAGCTTTGATCGTTTCTGTTGAAAGTAGTGTTACAGATAGAATGGGAGACTATGGGTACGAAACTTCTACAACAGGTTTTTCTTTTGGTTCTAATTGGGAGCAATACGATGATCTTTATTTTAGTCCCAAAATATCAATGTTTCATGAAAAATTAGATACAAATCAAAGCGCTTCAA
Organism: uncultured Pelagibacteraceae bacterium; assembly: GCA_902633965.1. GTDB lineage: Bacteria > Pseudomonadota > Alphaproteobacteria > Pelagibacterales > Pelagibacteraceae > Pelagibacter. Next base: position 119,378 of record CACPID010000001.1, read on the forward strand.
ATAAATTAAAAAAGCAAGAGGGAGATTATTTAGATGCTGATTTTGCATATGGATTAGTATTAGATAAAAGAGATAGAAGATATCAAACTACAGATGGATATTTAAGCAAGTTTAATCAAAAAGTTCCATTTATATCTGAGGACTACTCATTTTTTAATAGTTATGAGTATACAACTTTTAATAAAATTAAGGATGTTGTAACAAAATTATCAATTCAAGCACGAGCGATAAATTCAATAACAGACGAAGATGTAAGGATTTCTAAAAGATTATATGTTTCAGGAAAACGCCTAAGAGGCTTTGAGCCGGGAAAAATTGGCCCAATAGATGGTGGCGATTTTATTGGTGGAAACTATACAACTGCTATAAATGCAGCAACAACTCTACCAGAATTTGGAGCTAATCTTGAAAATTTAGATTTTCAAATATTTTTAGATGCAGCCAATGTATTTGGTGTAGATTATGACAGTTCTCTCGATAACTCAAAATTAAGATCCTCATTTGGTTTTGGTGTTGATTGGTTCACAGTATTAGGGCCATTAAATTTTTCTATAGCACAGCCTTTAACAAAGGCAGATACTGATAAAACCGAGTCGTTTAGGTTTAATATTGGAACAACATTTTAATTGATGAAAAAGAAAAAAATTTTATTTTCATTTTTATTAATTTTATACTTTTCCATTAATACAAATTTGGCTAAGGCAGAAAAAATTGTTTATATTGATATGGATAAAATAATGCAGATCTCAAAAGCTGGTAAAGCGGCAGTATCTAAGATTAATGATCAAAAAAAAAAAGATGTAAGCAAATTTCAAAAAATTGAAAAGGACCTTAAATCTAAAGAGGAGGATCTAATTACAAAAAAAAATGTTATTAGTGCAGAAGAATTTAATAAAAAACTAAATGACCTTACAAAAGAAATAAATAATTATCGAACCTTACGCCAAGAAGCAATTGATTTATCTACAAAGTCTCGACTAAACGCAAGTGCTGACTTTGCAGAAAAAATAAAACCTATATTAGCAGATTACGCAGCAGAAAATAATATTGATATGATAATACAAAAAAAAAATATTATAATGGGGAAAACAGATCTTGATATTACTGATGAGATTTTAATAATTGTTGATAAAAAAATAAACAAACTAAATGTTAATTAAGTGTCAAATATACTTACAAAAGATGATATAATTCAATTACTCCCACATAGGGAACCAATGCTTTTAATTGATGAATTAAATAATATAAAAAAACTTCATTCAGCAACAGCAATTGTGAATGTAAAAAAAAACAGCTTTTTTGTTCAAGGTCATTTTCCTGGTCAACCTGTAATGCCTGGAGTATTAATAGTAGAAGCGTTTGGACAAGCAGCAGCTGCTTTAACAGCTCATGGCATAGATAAAAAAACATACGAAAATAAATTAGTTTTTTTAATGAGTGTTGAAAAAGCAAGATTTAGAAACCCAGTAATTCCTGATTGTAAATTAGAATTAAATATTGAAGCTATTAGATCTCATGGCAGGGTGTGGAAATACAAAGGCGAAGCCTTTGTAAGCGACAAAAAAATGGCTGATGCTCAATGGTCAGCAACAATTGTGGATAGGAAATAATCAGCAATAATTCTTGATAACCAATAAATAAAAGTAGTGATAAAAACTTTTATTGATGAATAATCCTTTTTTTAAAAATACTGGACCGCATGATATAAATTATTTACTGAAGTCTATTAATTTAAAAGCTAATCAAAAGTTTCCTGAAGGCCATATAAAAGATATCAAAGATCTTTTCTCATCTGAAAAAAGTGATATTACATTTTTTCACTCAAAAAAATATCATGATTTAGCAAAAAAAACCAAAGCATCATATTGTATCACTAATGAAAAATTAAAATCTGCTTTACCAAATACATGTAGAGCTATAATTTCTGACAATATTCTATTAGATACAGCAAAAATAACTCAAATTTTTTATCCAGATTCTATTACAGATAATTTTGATGATACTGCTGAACCTGTTGAGAAAACAGAATTTAAAACAAAAGTTAAATTTGGTAAAAACGTGCTAATCGGTAATAATGTTAAAATAGGATTAAATTGCTCAATCGGACATAATTCTATAATTGAAAAAAATGTATTGATTGGAAATAATTGCTCGATTGGATCTAATGTAATAATTAAAAATACAATTATAATGAATAACGTGCATATATTAGATGGTTGTGTAGTTGGAAAAAAAGGTTTTGGTTTTTTTCCTGATAAAGTTTCTAATTTTAGATATCCTCAGGTAGGTATGGTAATTATAGAAGATAATGTTGAGATTGGCTGTGGATCAACAATTGATAGAGGTTCTCTTTCGAATACAATTATTGGTAAAAACACCTATCTAGACAATCAAATACATATCGCTCACAATGTAAAGATAGGCGAGAATTGCATTATAGCTGGTCAGGTTGGTTTTGCTGGAAGTTCCGTTTTAGGAAATAATGTGATGATAGGCGGTCAAGCAGGAATATCAGGTCACTTAAAAGTTGGAAATAACGTACAAATAGGTGGTGGAAGCGGTGTAATAAAAAATATCTCAGACAATACTAAAGTTATGGGCTATCCAGCTAAAGATTTAAAAAATTTTATTAGAGAGAACAAATGATAGATAAAACTGCAATAATAGACTCGAAAGCCAAATTGAGTAAAAATGTTCAGGTAGGTCCTTATTGTGTAATTGGTCCAAATGTAGAAATCGGAGAAAATACTGTAATTCACTCTCATGTTAATATTTCTGGAAATACTAAAATTGGTAAAAATAATAAAATATACCCATTTGTGTCGGTGAATGACCCACAAGATTTAAAATATAATGGAGAGCCAACAAATCTAGTGATTGGGGATAATAATAAAATAAGAGAATATGTAACTATAAATCCAGGTACAGTTGGTGGTGGTGGCAAAACAGTTATTGGAAACAATTGTTTATTTATGATCTCATCTCATATTGCTCATGATTGTCAGGTAGGAAATAATGTAATAATTGCTAACAATGTACCTTTAGGAGGACATGCGATTATTGAAGATAATGTAGTTATAGGTGGCAATTCTGCTGTTCAACAATTTACAAGAATTGGAAAAATGGCAATGATCGGAGGAATGACAGGAGTCCTTCATGACGTAATTCCTTATGGATTGTCAATTGGAAATAGAAATTCATTGCAAGGATTGAACTTAATAGGTTTAAGACGGGCAAAGTTTGAAAATAAGGATATCTTAGGTTTGAGTGAAGCGTATAAGGAGATTTTTGCCACAAAGAATATTAACGAAAATATAAGTAATTTAAATGGCTCTTTCAAAGAAAACCCATTAGTTAAAAATGTTATTGACTTTATAACAAAAGATAAAAAAAGATCTATTTGTACACCATTTTCGTAAGATGATAGGATTAATTTTTGGTGATACCGATTTTCCAAAGGAAATTCTTAAAACTATCAAAAAAAGGAAAATAAAATATTTGATAATAGATTTATCAAAATCAAAAAAATTTAATAAAGATAACAAATCTCACTCAGTATCAATAGGCCAATTCGGTAAAATTTTAAATATTCTCAAAGAAAATAACTGTAAGAACGTCTTATTTGCTGGAAAAGTAAATAAACCAAACTTTTCTAAATTAAAATTAGATTTTAAAGGTATTTATTATATCCCAAGAATAATCAAAGCATCTAAGCTTGGAGACGCAGCTATACTTAAAGAAATTATTAAAATATTAGCGCAAAACAAAATTAAAACCGAAAATTCATTAAAATTTAATCCTGAACTATCTTTAAAAAAGGGTACATATTCCAAGATCAAACCGAATAAAAAAGACCAATTAGATATTATTAAAGCAATTCAAACACTAAATAATTTAAGAGAATATAATTTTAGCCAAGGAGTTGTGGTTAGAAATAAAAAAATAATTTCTATAGAAGGAAAGGGTGGGACAAAAAAAATGCTTGAAAAAAGTAGAAGTAAAAAGTTTAGAAATCATGGTGTTTTGGTTAAGTTTCCAAAAAAGAAACAAGACTTAAGGGTAGATCTTCCTACAATTGGGTTGAAAACGATCAAGCAAAGTAAAGCTGCTGGATTGAAAGGTATTGTAATTAAAAACAAACAGCATGTCTTTTTAGATAAAAACAAATGTATTAAATTTGTTGATAAAAATAAGATGTTCATCTCTGTTAAATGAAAAAGATTTTTATATTAACTGGAGAACCTTCAGGAGATAAACTTGCTTCTAAAGTTATATCCAAACTTAAAAAAGATAATCCTAATATTGAATATTCTTGTGTTGGTGGAACACACCTAAATTTATTAGGAATAAAATCTATTTTTGATCTTAAAGAAATTACTTATATTGGTTTTACAAGTGTTTTATTAAACATTTTAAAGATTAGAAAAAAAATTAATTATACTGTAGAAGAAATTATAAAATTTGATCCAGATATTTTATTTAGTGTAGATAGTCCTGATTTTACTTTAAGAGTTGCTGAAAAGGTAAAAAGCATTAATCCAAATATTAAAACTATACATTATGTTGCCCCCCAGGTATGGGTGTGGAGAGAGGGAAGGGTAAAGAATTTTAAAAAGTTTTTAGATCATATTTTATTATTATTTAATTTTGAAAAAAAATATTTTGATAAAGAAAATATTAAAAATACTTTTGTAGGACATCCATTGTTAGAAACTGCAGACAATGTAAAAACAGATTTATCAAATTTAATTGATAATAACAAAAAAATTATATCTTTATTTGCTGGAAGTAGATCTTCGGAAACAGGTATCCTTTTACCAATATTGATAGATTTTATTAAGTTAATGAACAAAAAATCTAAAGAATATAATTTTGTTTTTCATGCAACCGATCAAAATAAAAATTTAATAAAAGATGAGATAAAAAAAATAAATTACAACAATATCGACGTTATCTCTGATGAAAAGATAAAATCGCATATACTATCAAAATCTATTTTTGCAGTAGCTAAATCTGGAACCGTTTCTCTTGAAATCTGTCAGGCAAAGGTACCATCAATAATTATATATAAAATGAATTTTTTAAATTATTTAATTGTTAAAATGTTAGTTAAGGTAAAGTATGCGAATATTATTAATATTATCAATGATGAAGAAGTTATTCCTGAATTAATTCAAAACGAATGCAATCCAAAAGAAATTTTTAATTCTGTAGTTTACCTTTTAAAAAATCCAGAATTAATGAAAAAACAAATGAATATTTGTCAAAAAACTCTCAATGATATAAGAAATAACGGATTGTCATCCTCAAATACAGCAAATATTATAGCTGATTATATCAAAAATTAATATTTATGACTAAAATAAGAAAAATTCTTTATCTCATTTTATTTTTGATTTTTAGTCACAATAAAATTGCTAAAGCAGAGACACTAACATTTCCTACAAACCTAGTCGCTAATACAACAGATTTTGTTTTATTGTCTACATCTGGAACAACCCCATCGATTTCAGGTTATTCTGGAACACTTATATTTTCAGCTGTAGCATCTTCTGGAAATGTTAAAGTTACTACAACGTCAAATTTGTTACGAGCTAGTGGCTATTGTGGCTATACGAGTGATGCATCCTCTGAGCCAACAAATTGCTCGGGTAATTCCCTTACTGAAGTAGGTTTTAGAGGAACACAGGATGATATAAATGTTGCCATTGCCACATTATCCTTTAAAGGCGATGGATCAACTGGATCTCCGACGATAACAGTTTCTATTACACCTGCAGGTACAAATTATTTTTCGGGTACTGGACATTATTATGAAATAGTAAGTTCGACTAAAACATGGCCTCAAGCAAAGGCTGCTGCTGAAGCATCAACCTTGTACGGTTTATCTGGTTATCTTGCTACAATTACCTCTCAAGCTGAAAATGATTTTTTAGAGAATAAAATAGGTGCTGATGCTTGGATTGGTGGATCAGATAGTTCTACTTACACATCAAATTCTCATCCTGTAACCGAGGGGACTTGGGAATGGGTGTCTGGTCCTGACAATGGAAATACTTTTTTTTGTCAAACTGCTGTTGGAGTAAAAGCAAATGATGCTCATGCAGATTGTGAATTAGCGTCTGGTTATGAGTACAATAGCTGGAGAAGACCTGAAGGACAGCCATCTAAATTTGAACCGAATGATCATGATACTAGTGCCATTGGTCAAGAAGATTGTGCACATATGAGATCAGATGGAGATTGGAATGATTACCCATGTGACAGAGATAATGTAGATTTTTATATAGTAGAATACGGAGGTACTGATGGTGAAAGCGCTACTACAACCGGAGTTGTTAATTTAAGAATAGAGTCTATTGAGGCATCAGACAGTACATATAATGTTTTTGATGATCAGGAATTAGTTGGTATCGTTGATGCTCAAAACGAGTCAGCCACAAGATTTGCAAGAAATAGTATGGACAGCGTCTTAGATAGGCTTCATGAATTTAGGTTAAGAAAAAATAATAAAGGTTTCAAAAATAATGAAATTTCGCTTCAAGTAAACTTAGATGAAATTAGTAAAAATTATCAAGATATAATTAATCACTACGCATCAAAAGGACTTGTATCACTTGCTAACTATGTACAAAATAAAAAAGGTGATAATGCAAAAGAGAATGACTGGCAGTTTTGGATTAATGGTAAAATTTCAACAGGACGAACAGATTTAAAATTAAATAATTTAGCTAAAGAGAATGAGATGGATTCCGTTACTATTGGTTTTGATAAATTAAAAAATAATACTTTGTTTGGTATAGCCCTCAACATCGCTGATGATAAAACCGACATAGGTAATCATGGTTCTAATTTGACAATGCGCGGTGAAAATTTAATTGTTTATTCAGCTTGGAACTCTAAATCCCTATATCTTGATAGTATACTTGGTTATGGGGCATTAAAAAGTTTAACTGAGAGAGTTGTAGATAGATCAAATACATCTAATTTAGTCATAGGTGATAGAAAATCTGAGCAATTTTATGGAACAACATATTTAAATTATATTAAAAATGTTGATAAATTTGATTTACAATTCTTTTCAGGATTAGACTATATTTATACAGATTTTAATGGATACTCGGAATCTGGAAACAATCAAAAACTTAAATTTAAACCTCACACTTTGACAAATTACACATCCTCAATTGGATCAACATTATTCTATAGAAGAGAAAATGAAATTAATAAACATGTATCATTTTTAAAATTTGAGTATAAAAAAGATCACTCTGAAAAAGCCTCAATACAAGCAAATTTAATAAGCGATTCAACAGAAAAACTTTACACTTATAATTATGTCGTTCCTTACAGTTATTTCATGAAAATTGAAACAGGATACAATTATAATACAGATAGAGGATTAAACGTTTACACTAAGCTTGGAAGAATTCAAAAAAGTAATGATGACTTTGAAAATATAATTACAATAGAATTTTCACAATCATTCTAGATATTCTTTAGTCTTTCGACAACCTGAACTTTTCCTAAAGATGTTAAAATATCATAAATACCAGGTCCAAATCTCGATCCTGTTAAAACTATTCTTAAAGGCTGACCAACGCCTTTAAAATTTGTATCAAATTTAGATATTAAAGATTTAACTATGGGTTCTAGTTCACTTCTATCGAAATTATTTAAATTTAGGATTTTTTCGATAAATTCTTTAATAATTTTTTTAGACTTTTCGTCAATTAACTTCAAATCATCTTGATTAATTTTGACTGTATCGTTTAATAAATATTGTGAATTTTTAAAAATATCTTCTAATGTTTTGGCCTTATTTTTAAGAAATCCCAGTGACTGTTTTAATTGATTAGTCTTATCCTCAGATATTTTATACTTATATGTTTGAGCATATTTTTGAAATTTACTAAACAAATCATTTTCATCTATATTTTTAATATAATGTTCGTTAATAGAAAGAATTCTATTAAAATCTAGTTTGGAGGGTGACTTGCCAATTCCTTCAAAATTAAAATATTTTATACTTTCCTCTTTTGAAAATATTTCTTTATCTTTATACGACCAACCTAATCTTAGAAGATAATTTCTTAATGCTTCTGGCAATATTCCAATTTTAGAGTAATCATCTAAAGTTGAAGCTTTGTCTCTTTTTGACAATTTTTTTCCCTCTGATGTATGTATTAAAGGTATATGAGCAAAAGTGGGCACTTCCCAATTCATAGCTTGATAAATTTGCATTTGTTTGAAGGTGTTAATTTTATGATCATCACCCCTTATAATATGTGTTATATTCATATCATGATCATCAACTGATGCAGATAAGTTATAAGTTGGCGATCCATCATTTCTAAGGATTATAAAATCTTCAATTGTGTTATTTTGGATTTCTACGTCACCTTGAACTAAGTCCTTTAATATAGATGTTCCCTCAATTTTACTTTTGAAGCGAATAGTAGGTTTAACATCTTTAGGAGCATCTGACTCATTTTTATCTCTCCATTTCCTATCATAAATATATGGAATTTTTTTTTGCTTAGCTCTTTTTTTTTGTTCCTCTATTTCTTCATTTGAACAATAACACTTATAAGCAAGACCTTTATCAAGCAATTGTTTTGCGACTTTAATATGATTTTGTATTTTTGTTGATTGAATATATTCATCTCCATCATTTTCAATACCAATCCATATAAGTGATTTGACTATTTGATCTTTGTATTCATCTTTAGATCTCTCTTTATCAGTATCTTCTATCCTTAAATAAAAAGATCCATTTTGATTTTTGGAAAATAACCAATTAAACAACGCAGTTCTAACTCCACCAATATGCAAAGGTCCAGTAGGAGACGGAGCAAATCTAGTTGCTACTTTTTTCATTATAATTGTTTATTATATTTAATTAGAAACTTCTATATAAAGATACTAGAACGCCTTGAACTTTTACTCTATCTGGCCCAAAAATTTTTGTCTCATAGTTTTTATTAGCACTTTCTAATGCTACAGTTTTGCCTTTTTTTCGAATTCTTTTTAACATTGCTTCATGATCATCAATAAGAGCAACAACTATCTTTCCATTATCTGCTGTATCAGTTTTCTTAATAACGACCGTATCTCCATCATTAATACCGGCTTCAATCATAGAGTCACCTTGAACTTTTAATCCAAAATATTCACCTTTTTTTTCAATATTTTCAGGAAGTGGAATTCTAGAAACCTCATTTTGTATTGCTTCTACAGGAGTTCCAGCAGCAATTTTTCCTAATACTGGTATTTCTGCTCCACCAACTTCCTGCTCATTATCTAAACCACCTTTAATAATACTCGGCGAGAAGCTGTTATAAATATCGTTAGCAGAAGCCGTTTCTGGTAATTTTATTACTTCGAGTGCTCTTGCTTTATGAGCCAATCTTTTGATAAACCCTCTTTCCTCTAAAGCACTAATTAGTCTATGTATTCCAGATTTGGATTTTAGATTTAGTGAAGCTTTCATTTCTTCATAAGAAGGAGATACACCAGAGCTTCTCAACTTCTTGTTGATAAATAAAAGCAGGTTTTTTTGTTTTTTTGTAAGCATAAGAACAAATATCGTACAGAATCTGTTCTACAAAAGTTCTCTATAATTAACAATAGTAAAAAAAGTAATAAAAATGGGGATTAATTAACTAAAGAACTGAAAAAATAGAATTATTATTCAAATTTTTTAAAAGTGATTCACCGATTAAAAAAGTTTTAATAGAGGTCTCTTTTGATAAATCTAAAAGCTCATCTTTTGTTTTAATTCCACTTTCAGAAATTAATGGACCTGGGTGATCTCTCAGAACATTATGAATATCAAAAGTTATATTTATATCAGTTTTTAGAGTTTTTAAATTTCTATTATTGATTCCTATTAAAGCATTTTTAAATTTTGTAGCCTCTTTAGCTTCTTCGACAGTATGGACCTCAACTATAACTGACATATTTAATTTAGATGCTTCTTCATACAATTCATTTGCAAGGTTTTCACTTACTCCAGCTAGTATAATCAATATTGCATCTGCACCAAAACTTTTTGCTAATGGAACCTGAAATTTATCTACAAAAAAATCCTTACAAAGAATTGGTAAGTTTACTTTTTCTTTGATTTTTTTTATGTGAGTCAGGTTTCCTAAAAAAAAATCCTCTTCAGTTAAAACTGATAAACAGGTAGCTTTATTTTCATTATATATATTGGCTATTTTTACAGGATCATAGTCTTTTATAAGTATACCAGCTGAGGGGCTGGCTTTTTTGATTTCAGCAATAATAGAAATTTTATTGTTTTTAATATTATTTACAATTTTTTCTTTAAAATTAATAAAAGTTTTATTTGAAGATATTAATTCCTTTAACGATTCTAAAGAAAAAGTTTCTTTTAAACTTTCTATTTTTTCTTTTTTCTTTTTAATTATTTTTTCAAGAACATTATCAGGCATTTTGAATTTTTTCTAAATGTTTAATTACTTTTTTGGATAGAATATGTTCTCTTGAGGCATTATATGCATGAGCAAAATTTTTATGTGTTTCATTTACAATCAAACCTGCAGCAGCATTTAAACACACAGCTTTAGAAAAATCATTGTCCTCTCCTTTAAATATATTAATCATTTTATCTGCATTAAATTTAGCATCATTACCCACAAGATTTTCAAACTTTTCTGCATTTATATTTAGTTCTTTTGGATCAATAATAATTTCAGAAATTTTACTGTTTTTAAGCTGAATTACATTTGTTTTAGCATATGGTGAAATTTCATCTAAACCATCCTCGCTGTTAACAATCCATGCAAATTTAATGTCTAAATTATTTAAAGCATTTGCAAATATCTTTAAGAGTTTTTTATCAAAAACTCCAACAACTTGCCTTTTCACTAGAGCAGGACTACTTAAAGGCCCAATCATATTAAATATAGTTCTTTTTCCAATTTTTTTTCTGATTGGACCAACAAACCTCATTGCACTATGATAATTAGGCGCAAACATAAAACCGAAATTATTTTTTTTTATTTGATCTTCAATATCATTTGGCTCTAAATTTATTTTGATATTCAAAGCCTCTAACACATCACCAGATCCACATTTTGATGACACAGCTTTATTCCCGTGTTTTGCAACCTTTACTCCCATACTTGCTAGTAACAAAGCAGAGGCAGTGGATATATTCAGCGTATTCATACCATCTCCACCAGTTCCACATGTATCAACACAACCTTCCATAGTTACCCTTTTGGACTTATTTCTAAGCACAAAAACTCCACCAGCTATTTCATCTGCAGACTCACCTTTCTCAGATAATGATGTTAAAAAATCATATATTTCCTCATCATTTGCTTTTCCTTCCATTAATATCTCAAAAGCAGCTTTACTTTCATCAAAGGTCAGACTTTGTTTCTTTTTAATTTTATCGATATAATTTTTCACTATTTTTTATATTTTATAAAGTTTTTTAAAATTTTTAATCCTAATTTAGTTTTAATACTTTCAGGGTGAAATTGCACTCCATGAACGTTATATTTTTTATGCTGAATTCCCATAATTAATCCATCCGTAGTCTGAGCAGTAATTTCAAGGTCTTTTGAAAGGGTTTTTTTATCAATTATTAAACTATGATATCTTGTTGCCTCAAAATTTTTTGGTAGGTTTTTTAATATTCCTGTTTTTTTTGAAATAATTTTACTTGTTTTACCATGCATTAATTTTTTTGCTTGAACTACTTTTGAACCGAACACTTGTCCAATTATTTGATGACCTAAACAAACGCCTAAAATAGGAACTTTTTCATGAAGTGATTTAACGATATTTAAACAATTTCCAGATTGATTGGGGTTTCCTGGTCCAGGTGATATTACAATTTTGTTGTATTTTTTATTTAAAATTTGCTTTGAGGTAATCTTATCATTTCTAACTACATCAACGTTTATTTTAAAAGATGATAAATAATGGAACAAATTAAAAGTAAAACTATCGTAATTATCTATTAATACAATTTTCATTATCTTAAAGCATTAATTAAAGCTTTAGCTTTATTTACAGTTTCCTCATATTCTTTTAAAGGCACACTATCTGCTACTATCCCAGCGCCAGCTTGAACGTAAAATTTTTTATTTTTTACCATTGCAGTTCTTAGTGCTATACAAGTATCAAATTCTCCATTAGCAGAAAAATAACCTATACCTCCAGCATAAACTTTTCGTTTTGTTTTTTCTAGCTGATCAATAATTTCCATGGCTCTTATTTTTGGCGCACCCGAAACAGTTCCAGCAGGAAATCCAGCCAGTAATGATTTAAACTTAGAATATTTGTTATTATATACACCCGTTACATTAGAAACTATATGCATAACATGTGAATATCTCTCAATAGTAAAGCTCTCTGTGACCTTTACAGTGTTAATTTTTGAAACTTTACCCGCATCATTTCTTCCTAAATCTAATAACATTAAATGTTCCGAAAGTTCCTTTTTATCATTTAGTAAATCTTTTTCATAAAATTTATCCTGAGTATAATTTTTTCCTCTTGGTCTGGTTCCAGCTATGGGCCTTACAGTTATTTTATTGTCTCTTAGTCTGACTAGAATTTCAGGGCTCGCACCGATAATTTGAAAGTCAGGAAAATTAAAAAAAAACATGAAAGGCGAAGGGTTTGTTACCCTTAATTTTTTATATATATCTAAGGGATCTTTTGATAATTTAGCTTCAAATCTTTGACTTAAAACAACCTGAAAAATATCACCTATTTTTATAAAGTTTTTAGCTTTATTCACCATATTTAGAAAACTACTTTTTGAAGTATTCGATTTTATATTTATTCTTGAGCTACTTTTTTTAATATTATTTTTCTTTTTAATATTAAAATTATTATTATATAGACTATTTAGTTCATTTTGAACTTGAGTATATTTTTTTGAAAAATTTGTTATTTTTTCGTCATTAAAAACATTAATAATATAAAATATTTTTTTTTTTAAGTTATCATAAATAATCAAAGTTCTAGGTCTTAAGAGTCTAACATCTGGCAATTTTAAATCGTCTTTACAAGTATTAGGTATTTTTTCAATATATCTAATTGAGTCATAAGAAAAATATCCTGAAATTAAAGATGATATTGGTGGTAAAATTGAGGGAGTTTTAAATTTAAAATCTTCTATTATTTTCTCTATTAGTTTTTCAGGATTTCCTTTAATTTTAATTTTTTTTTTATTCTGTATCAAATAACCATAATTATTATTGAATTCCCAAATTTTATCAGGGTTCCTACCAAATATTGTATATCTGCCTTTTATTTTTCCCTTTTCAACTGACTCAAATATAAAACTATTTTTTTCTACTAAAAAATCATCAATTAATTTAATAATCTCATGATCATTTTTAACCTTTTTAATTTTATATAATACTTGATTTTTTTTAGCACTATAGTCTCGCTTAAATTTTGAATAACTTATCATTATTTTATTTAAAATAATTTTTTACTCTTTCTAAGGTTTGCTCATTTATTTTAATTTTGTACTTTTCATTTAAATAAAGATCATAGGCAGTCAGAATATCCTTATTTATGTTGCTAGAAGATAATTTTTGATAATCATTAATTTTATCAGCTGAAAATGAGGAGTTATCAGTTATCTCTCTTAAAATTTTAACTAAATATATATTTTTATCTTCATCCGATGCCATAGTAAAACTTTTGATTGGCATGTTATAAATGATTTTAATTGAATCAATTTGGAATGTTTTATTATCTCTCGACGAATTCAATAATAATTTTTTGATTTTAGATTTATCTGAATTTACAATTTTATTAAAGTCAGCATCTGTGAATTTTTTTGCATTAATTTTTTGTAGTAATTCAATATTATGATTAATCCTTTTTTCTTGATATATTTTATCCTTAATGCTCTTAATAAAACTTTCATTATTTCTATCTGGTAATTTTTTGACTATATTTTCTATCTCAAAAAGTAAATAGAACTCATTCATATCAATAATATCAATTTGGCTCTTACTCGATAAATCTAATATTTTATTATCAATATTTGTTAATTCACTATTAACATTTACATTTTCTTTACTCTTTTTTTCAAGTTTATATTCTGAAATAATCTGATTTAACGAATTTCCAGTTAATATTTTATTCTCTATTTCATCAATTTTATCAAAAAAAATTTGGTTGTATTCTTCAGAGCCTATTAAATCTGCGGGTCTTAATTTTACATAAGAATAATTAATAAATTCTTGCTTTAAATTATTTTCGTTTTTATCAATATATTTATTTACATCATTACTTTTTATACTATCTTTTGATCCGTAAATTTCTTTTAGGTCAATATATTCAATCTCAATTTTTTTTGTTTCGTTTTCGTAAAGTTTCTTTGTTAAAAATAATGGTGAATAAATACCACCAGAAATAAAATTAAATAAATTATTTTGTAATTCTCTCTCTTTGAGTCTTCTTTCAAAAGTAGGAGCATCAATTTGATTTGTTAAAAGAAATTTTTCGTATTTTAGTCTAGAAAAATTATTATTTTCATCAAAAAAGTTAGGATTTTTTTTAATTATATTAGCTAAATTTTTTTTTGTAATATTTATATCTAATTCATTGATTTGAATTTCCAAAATTTTTTTTGATATTAATTCTGACAATAGCTCCTCAACTATTTCATTATCTAAATTTTCTCTAATTGCCTCTTGATTAATATTTAGATCATTAATGTGTTCGATAAATTCCTGAGTAGATATATTGATGTTATCAATTTTAGCCAAAGAATTTGTATTACCACTACTAAATACACCTCCCATACCCCAAAATACAAAAGGGATTACAACAATAACTAATAATATTTTTGCGAATATTGTTTTTGAAAAATTTCTAATACTGTTAAGCATAATTTTTTTAATTTATTGAACTATAAAAGACAAAGCTATAGATTATAAGTATCAATATGACAAATAAAATACGATATTTTATAGCAAACTGGAAAATGTATGGCGATTTAGCTTCATTAAAAAGTATTAAAAACGTTATAAAATTTTCAAGGCTTAGCAAAAGTAAAAAATTTAAGATTATTTATTGTCCTCCATACACACTGTTGAGTGACTTTGTTGATACTTTAAAAAAATCCTCAATAGAAACTGGAGCTCAAAATATTCATCAGAATTATGATTTTGGAGCTCACACAGGTTTTATTAATTCAAAAATGTTAAAAAATTTGGGTGTAAAATATGTCATTATAGGACACTCAGAAAATAGAAGTTTAGGTGAGGACCATAAGCAAATAAATAAAAAAATTTTATCAGCAATTAAAAGTAAATTGAAGGTAATATTCTGTATTGGTGAAACATCAACCCAAAGAAAAAATAAAAAAACAAATATAATCTTAAAAAAGCAAATTCTTAATGGTTTAAAAGGTATTGGTAAAAAATGTAAGATTATAGTTGCTTATGAACCAGTATGGTCAATAGGAACAGGTATTGTACCAAATAACCTTGAATTAGAAAAAAATATTAAATTTATTAAATCAATAATAAGTAAAAAATTTAAAAATTACAAAATTTTATATGGTGGATCAGTGAATCCAAATAATATTCAAAAATTAAATATGATTGATTTATTAGATGGATATTTAATTGGTGGCGCATCTCAAAGTTCAAAAAAACTTATTGATATAATAAAAAAAACCTTTAATTAGGCATCATGGAAAATATTTTGTTAATACTAAACATAATTTTGGCAATTATCTTGGTAGTCTTAGTTTTGTTTCAAAAATCAGAAGGTGGTGCTCTTGGTATTGGAGTTTCTCAAGATAATTTTATGTTTTCAAGAACCACTGGGGATTTTCTAACAAAAGCCACAGGAATCATCGCAACGTTATTTATTATATGTAGCTTAAGTTTAACTATAGTATCAAGAGGGGATTTGATATCAGAAACTTCAGTAATTGATGCTGTGGAAGAAACTGAAGATACTCCTAAAATTCCAGATAATAATAATTAATCCTTTTCATTTATTGATTTTGTCGCTATAAGATACTTCCATGGCGCGATATATATTTGTCACTGGCGGCGTGGTCTCATCACTTGGTAAAGGATTATCTTCTGCTTCGTTAGCTTATTTACTTCAGTCAAGAGGTTATAAAGTAAGATTACGAAAGCTAGATCCATATCTAAATGTAGATCCTGGCACAATGAGTCCATTTCAACATGGGGAAGTTTTTGTAACTGATGATGGCGCAGAAACAGATCTTGATTTGGGTCATTACGAGAGATTCACAGATATATCAGCGAAACAATCTGATAATATAACCACTGGAAGAATTTATAGTGATATTATTCAGAGAGAGAGAAAAGGTGGTTATTTAGGAAAGACAGTGCAAGTAATACCACATGTCACTGATAGAATAAAAGAATTTATAAAGAAAGATGTTAGCTCTGAAGATTTTATAATCTGCGAGATAGGAGGAACAGTGGGTGATATTGAAAGCTTACCGTTTTTGGAAGCAATAAGACAATTTTCAAATGATCATGGAAAAAAAAATACACTGTTTATCCATTTAACTTTGGTACCATATATGAGAGCTTCAGATGAAATTAAAACAAAACCAACGCAACATTCTGTCAAAGAACTAAGAACAATTGGTATTCAGCCTAATATAATTATTTGTAGATCAGAACAGCCTTTACCATTTGATCAAAGAAAAAAAATATCATTATTTTGTAATGTTCCTTTTGAAAATGTTATTGAGACAGTTGATGTTAAAACAATTTACGAAGCTCCTATAAGTTTTAATAAGGAGAAACTTGATAAAATTGTTCTTAAATACTTTAAATTAAAATCAAAGAAAAATGTAAACCTCAATCCATGGAAAAAAATTACTAATGTTGTTTTGAAAACAAAACCTAAAGTAAATATTGGTTTAATAGGTAAATATGTAAATCTTAAAGACGCTTATAAATCACTTGATGAGGCTTTGATACATGGTGGAATAGATAATAACGTGAAGGTGAATTTAATACGAATTGAATCTGATAAATTAAAACCTAATGAAATAAAAGAAAAATTAAAAAATATATCAGGTATACTTATACCAGGTGGTTTTGGAAAAAGAGGTACTGAAGGTAAAATTGAGGCTATAAAATATGCAAGACAAAATAAAATACCATTTTTAGGTATCTGTTATGGAATGCAGATGGCCGTCATTGAATATGCAAGAAATGTATTGAAAATAAAGAAAGCTACATCTAGTGAATTTAGCAAGACAGGAGTGAATGTAATAGGATTAATACATGAATGGAATAGAGATGGTAAAATTTTCAAAGGTTCTAAAAAAGAGCTTGGTGGTACAATGCGACTTGGTCTTTATGAGGCTAAATTAAAAAAAAATTCTCTAATTCAAAAAATTTATAGATCTAATAGTATAAATGAGAGGCATAGACATAGATATGAGGTAAATATTGATTATAAAGACAAATTTGAAGACAAAGGTCTAATTTTTTCTGGAATGTCACCGGATCACAAATTACCTGAGATTATTGAGCTTAAAAATCATCCTTGGTTTGTTGGTGTTCAATTTCATCCAGAATTTAAATCTAGACCTTTAAACCCACATCCATTATTCTCATCATTTATCAAGGCAGCAAAAATCAAAAATGCAAAATATTAAAGTTAAATGTAATCATATAGAAATCTCAAATTCTAATAGATTTTGTTTAATAGCAGGACCATGTCAGCTGGAAACAGAACAACATGCATTAGACATAGCAGGTAAAATACAAGAAATGACAAAAAAATTTAACTTAGGTTTTATTTATAAAACATCGTTTGATAAAGCCAACAGAACTAGCCTAAAAGGCAAAAGGGGAGCTGGTTTAGAAAAATCTTTGCCCGTATTTGATAAAATAAAAAAAGAATTAAACGTACCGGTTCTAACCGATATTCATAACGAGGAACAATGTAAAATAGTTTCAAATCATGTCGATGTTTTGCAAATTCCTGCTTTTTTGTGTAGGCAGACTGACTTACTAATTGCAGCTGCAAAAACAAATAAAATTATTAATGTTAAAAAAGGACAATTTCTAGCTCCTTGGGATATGGTCAATGTAACAAAAAAAATATCAGATTCAGGAAATAATAATATTTTAGTAACTGAAAGAGGAGCAAGTTTTGGATACAATACTTTGGTTTCTGATATGAGATCAATACCTATAATGGCAAAAAATGGTTACCCGGTGATTTTTGATGCAACACATTCTGTTCAACAACCAGGTGGAATGGGAGAAAAAAGTGGTGGACAAAGAGAGTTTGTAGAACATCTATCCCGAGCGGCAATTGCAGTTGGTGTAGCAGGTGTGTTTATAGAAACACACCAAGATCCTGACAATGCACCATCTGATGGTCCCAATATGCTTCCACTTAATAAATTAGAAAATCTTATTTCTCAACTTTGTGAAATTGATAATTTAATTAAAAAATAATGAGTAAGATTTCAAAAATTGTTGCAAGACAGGTTTTTGATAGCAGAGGAAATCCAACAATAGAGGCAGAGATATTTTCTGGTAAAAGTAGTGCATCAGCAATTTGCCCCTCTGGCGCATCTACTGGAACATACGAAGCTTTTGAAAAAAGAGATAAGTCCAACAAAAAGTATTTAGGCAAAAGTGTTTTTAAGGCGATAGATTTAATAAATAAAAAAATTTCAAAAAAACTCAAAGGTCAAAATGTTCATAATCAAGAAAGAATTGATAGCATAATGATCAATTTAGATGGTACTAAACAAAAAATTAAAATTGGAGCAAATGCAATTCTAGCAGTATCAATGGCTAACAAAAAATTGTCAGCAAAAATTAAAAACAAACCACTTTATGAGTGTTTTTTAAAAAATAAAAATTTTAGACTACCATATCCTTTAATGAATATTATTAATGGCGGAGCTCATTCGAATAATGGTTTAAGAATACAAGAATTTATGATCAGACCAGATGGAGCAAAAAATTTTTCTGATGGAGTAAGAATGTGCTATTTAGTTATACAAAATCTAAAAAAAATAATTAATTCAAAAGGTTTATCTACATCTGTAGGAGATGAAGGTGGATTTGCTCCAATGATAAATAAAAACGAAAATGCTTTAGCTTTAATAGTTAATGCTATTAAAAAATCTGGTTTTATCAATGGTAAACATATTTCAATTTGTCTGGATGTTGCTGCAAATGAATTATATAAAAAAGGTAAGTATTCTATTCACTCGACAAAATTTATTTCTACTAATGAATCTATCAAAAAATATATACAATTAATAAAAAAATTTAAAATAAAATCTATTGAAGATCCATTTTCTGAGAATGATTGGCCCTCATGGAATAAACTAACAAAATCATCAAAAAAAATTCAAATAGTTGGTGATGATTTATATGTAACTAATCTAGAAAGATTAAAAATGGGATTTTTAAACAATTCTTCAAATTCGATACTTGTTAAACTCAATCAAATTGGAACAGTAACTGAAACTTTAGAAGTTATAAAATTTGCAAAAATAATAGGATTTAGCACAATTATTTCTCATCGATCCGGCGATAGTGAAGACACATTTATTGCAGATCTAGCAGTTGGTACCGACTCAAATCAGATTAAAACAGGGTCTTTGTCCAGGTCCGAAAGAGTTGCTAAATATAATCAATTAATTCGAATAGAAGAAAATCTAGGAAAAAAGGCAAAAATGAATAAAATTCATTAATGCTAACAAAAATAAAAAAAAATTACTTTGAGATAATTTCTTTTTTTTTAATAATTTATTTTTTAATTAATTTGTTAGGTGGTCAGAGAGGTCTATTCTCATATTTCGAAAAAAAGGAGACTTTAAAAAAGCTTACAAATGAAGAAAGTATTAAATTATCAAAAATTAAAAGATTAGAATTAGAAAACTCCCTTTTAACTGATAATATCGACAAAGATTTTGTCGATCAATTAATACGAGACAAATTAATGCTTGGTAAAAAAGGCGAGAGTACCTATATAATAGTCAACAATGACAATTAGACATCCAGAAAAAGTAAATAAACCTATAAATCCTATTAAAAAAAAACCAAATTGGATAAGATCTAAGTTATTAAATAGTAAAGAATTTTTTATTACTAAAAGTGTTATAAATCAAAATAATCTCGTAACTGTATGCCAAGAGGCTAATTGCCCAAATATTACCGAGTGCTGGAGTAAAAGACATGCAACATTTATGATTATGGGTGACACTTGCACGAGGGCTTGTGGATTTTGTGATGTTAAAACAGGCAAGCCAGATAACCTAGATCCTTTTGAGCCCTATAAAATATCAAATGCTGTTAAAAAATTAAATCTCAAACATGTTGTGATTACATCAGTTGATAGGGATGATTTACCTGACGGAGGCTCACAACATTTTTTTGAAGTGATTAAAACAACTCAAAAAAATAATCCTAATACCTCTATAGAAGTTTTAACACCTGACTTTCTTAGAAAAGGAGAGGCCTATAAAAAGGTTCTTGAGGCAAACCCTGATGTTTTTAATCATAATATTGAAACAGTTCCTAGTCTCTATAGAAAAGTTAGACCTGGAGCAAGATATTTTGGCTCACTTGAACTTTTAAAAAATTCAAAGCAAATAAACAAAAATGTTTTTACCAAATCTGGCTTAATGGTTGGCCTAGGTGAAACAAAAGATGAAATTTTACAAGTTATGGACGATTTAATTTCAGCTGATGTAGATTTTTTAACCATAGGCCAATATTTACAACCATCACCAAAACATTTTCCTTTAGTTAGATATTATCATCCAGATGAATTTAATGAGTTAGAACAACAGGCTAAAGCAAAAGGATTTTTATTGGTATCTTCTTCACCAATGACAAGATCTTCATACCACGCAGATGAGGATTTTAAAATTTTGCAAAAAAATAGACTCAGAACAAATGCCTCAAGCTTCAGTTAAAAGAATTATTAACTGTAATAAGAAAGATTTGATCGAACTTGTTTTGGATATTGAAAAATATCCTAATTTTATTCCTTATTGTTTAGGTTCAAAAGTATATAGTAGAGAGGATAAGAGTAATGAAATATTAATTGTAGCAGATTTAACCATTGGGAAGGGTCCTTTTAAAGATACTTATAAAAGTGATGTTAAGTATTACAAAGATAAAGATTTAATTTATGTAACTAATATTGATGGTCCTCTTAAACATCTCGAAAATAAATGGAATTTTAAAGAATTTAAAGGGCAAACAGAAGTTTCATTTGACGTAGATTTTGAGTTAAAAAATCGTTTTCTTAACATTATAATGACAAAATCTTTTCAATATGGATTAAATAAAATTGCAGATGCATTTGAAAAACAAGCAAATAAAATTTTAGATAATTCCTAATATTAACTCAAAAGCTTTTTTTACTGTAGCTCTTTGAAAAGATTTCCGGTTCTTATTCTTAAAAACGTACCTATTAATCTTAATTTTATTACCTTTTTTAATACCCATATATACTAACCCCACAGGTTTTTGCTTAGTACCACCCTTTGGTCCCGCAATTCCAGTTACTGAAATATTAATATGAGCATTAGAAATTTTTGATAAATTATTCACCATTGAGATACAACACTGATGACTCACTGCACCATATTTTTTAATTATATTTTTATTAACTTTTAAAATTTTAATTTTTGCTTGATTAGAGTATGTCACAAGACCTAAATTGAATACTTTTGATGCACCACTAATTGAAGTAATTGAACTAGCTAAAAGTCCACCAGTACATGACTCAACACATGAAATTTTAATTTTCTTTTTTTTTAATGTGCGAATTAAATTATTAATATTATTCATATAGTAAAATATACTTTTATTGTCATAAGAAATATTAAAAATAACACCACATATAAACCCGCAACAATGTCATCCATAATCACTCCAAAACTATTTTTAAAATTTTTATCAAAATAACTTACAGGAAAGGGTTTTATTATATCAAAAACCCTAAATGTCATGAACATTATTACATAAAAATAAAAGGAATCTTCGAAACTTTTTTCTGTTCCATGTGAAATTTCATAAAGATATATCGGTATAGATTGACCAATGAATTCATCAATAACAATTTCCTTTGGATCTTTGTTTTTTTTTGATTTTATATAATTTGCAACAGCAATAAATGCATAAATTGTAACAATAACCAAAAAAATTATGAAAAAATTTTTAGTAAAATTAAATATATGGAAGTAAAAAAAAAGTATTACTGTTGTTGTAAAAGATGCAATAGTACCAGGAATTTTTTTAAACTTTCCCAATCCAAACATCGTAACAAAGTATTTATTTATATTTTCAATCATATTTTGCTATCGAAACTATTACTTCACACGCTATTGCCTGTTCTTTTCCAATTAAACCTAATTTTTCTACAGTTTTACCTTTTAGATTAATTAAATCCTTATTTAAATTCATTAGTCTGGATATAGATTCAATAATTCTGTTCCTATATTTTGAAACTCTCGGTTTTTGACATATTAAATTTATATCCAAATTATTTATATAAAAATTTGTTTGATTGAGCATTTCTAAAATTGGTTTTAACAATTTTGTAGATCTTATATTTTTAAATTTTTTTGTATTTGGAAAATAAGTACCTATATCTTTTTTTCTAATAGAACCTAAAATTGCATCTATAATTGAGTGTAAAATAACATCACCATCCGAATGACCTGCAAGACCTGAATGATATGGAATTTTGATACCTCCCAAATAAAGTTTCTTTTTTCTAACCAGTCTATGTATATCAAAACCTAAACCATAAAATATATTTTGCTCATTTAAATCTTCAGCATAAGTAATTTTATTATTCTTATTTTCACCAGGTATAAATTTTACTTTATAATTATGATTTATAAACAAAGTGGCTTCATCATTAACTTTACTTTTATTGTTTTCTGATAGTTTTAAAATATTCTCTAACCTAAATGCTTGGGGTGTTTGGGTCTTTAATATATTTTTTCTATTTAAATTAAAATAATTTAATTTAGTTTTATATTTAATCGAGTCGGAGGAATTAATAAAAGGCACAACTGCCTGATTTTTTTTTAAGCTTTTAGAAATATTTTTTAATAATCTGATAGAAAAATTTGGTCTTGCTGCATCGTGAATAAACACGTTTTTAGCACCCAATTTTTTAGCATACTTAATTCCTAAAAATGACGAGTCACTTCTTTCTTTTCCACCTTTAATAATTTTTACCTTATTTTTGAATTTTTTAACGTCAATTTTACTCTTATTTGTTACCAATATAATTTTTTTAAATAATTTTGATTCTATAGCTTTAATAATTGAATGTTCGTACAATGGTTTGTTTTTATAAGAAATAAATTGCTTGTGTTTTGAGGATTTAAATCTTTTGCTTTGTCCAGCAGCTAGTAATATAAAACAATTATTCATAATATAGGAGTAACTTATTACATAATGATAGATTTTATCAAAAAAAATATTTTAATTATTATTATTTTTGTAATTACTTTATTTGTAGGTTTTTTAACATTTTTAACTTTTATTGATAAAAGCTTTATAAAACTTAACAATCAAAATCTACAATATTTATTACTAATTAACATATCACTTTTACTATTCTTCTTCTTTTTTATTTATTTAGAAATCAAAAAATCTATAAAAAACGATATTGATGTTGAGGGTTCAAAGGCAAATAAAAAATATATAACATTCTTCTCATTATTTACAATAATACCTTCAATCCTGATTTCTGTGTTTTCACTTTTTTTATTTTCTTTTGCATTAGAAAAATATTTCGATAAAAAAATTACTACAGCAGTAAACAATTCATATGAGCTTGCCAAAGATTATGTTGAGGAAGTAAGAGACAAAATTCAATCTGAGGCAGTATTAATAGCATTTGATGTTAATAAAAGTGCTAAATATTTAGCTACAAATCCAAAGGAATTTAAACAATTTTTAGATACTCAAAAATTAATAAGGGGCGTAGATGAGATACATATAATTAATAATCAAAGAAAAATAATTTTATCAACTCTAGACAATTTAAAAGAATATAAACCACCAGCAGATAAAGCTCTTAAATTAGTTTTGGCTGATGATAGACCTTTAAAAATTATTAACGCTTTTGAAAATAAATCTGCTGCAATAATGCGTCTTACAAATTTTGATGATTCTTTTTTATATGTTGTTAAATTTTTAGATGGAAATATATCTAAATATTTAACAGAATCTCAAGAAGCAATTAACTTTTATTATACTGTTGAGGAAAAAAGATCAGGTATTCAAATATCATTTATAATAATTTATATAATAATTGTTTCATTGCTTTTATTTTTATCTATTAGTATTGCCATTAGGTTTTCCTCGAGATTTTTTAGATCAATAAATAATCTAATTACTGCATCCCAAACCATCGGAAGTGGAAATTTGAATATTAAAGTACCTGAAGTCAAAACAGATAAAGATCTGGAACAATTAAATAAAAATTTTAATTTGATGACGCAACGACTAAGGAATCAACAAGATAAACTTCTTCTTAATGAAAGACATGAGGCATGGGAAAATGTAGCTCGTAAACTTGCTCACGAAATTAAGAACCCCTTAACACCCATTCAGCTTATTATTGATAGGCTAAATTCAAAATTTACAAAATTTCTAAGTAATGAAGATGACAAAAAAGATTTTGATAAAAATCTTTTGACTATAAATAAACAGATTAAACAAATTGAAAATTTAGTTAATGAGTTTTCCGATTTTGCAAGAATGCCAAAACCTATATTTAAAAAGTCTAATCTAATTACTTTAATAAACGATAATATAAACCTTATGAAAGAGCTTGATAATAAATTAAAAATTAATTTTAAATCGAAGAAGCAAAAAATATTTATTATGTGTGACTCTGAACAAATGAATAGAGCCTTCATAAATCTTTTAAAAAATTCAATTGAAAGTATTAATGAAAATAAGTTAAAAAACCCCAATATTTTAAAGAAAATTGATATAGAAATTAATGAAAAAGATGATTATATAGAAATATATATAATAGATAACGGAATTGGTTTTGATAAAAAAAATATAAAAAATATTCTAAAACCTTATTTTACAACAAAAAAAAATGGAACTGGTTTGGGACTACCTATAGTAAATAAAATTATTAATGATCATAATGGAACATTAACCACTCTTTCACCAAAATATGGCGCAAAAATAAAAATTAATATCCCCAAAAATGTCCACTGAAATTTTAATTATTGATGATAACCCTGACATAAGAAATATTTTAAACGATCTTATTATGGATGCTGGTTATAAAACTAGAGTTGCTGCTAACTATAATCAAGCTTTGCTAGAAATTGATAAGAAATTACCTGATGTAGCAATTATAGATGTTAAGCTAGATAAAGGTGATAATGATGGTATTGAACTTCTATTGCATATCAAAAAAAAAAATAAAGATATACCGGTAATAATTATTTCAGGTCATGCCAATATAGAGATGGCAATTAAATCTTTAAAATCTGGTGCTTTTGAATTTATACAAAAACCTTTTGATCGAGAACGTCTTCTAAATTTTGTAAGACGAGCTGTTGAGAATTATGACCTAAAAAAAGAAAATAAAGAACTACAAACAAAGTTGTTTCATTCATTTGAATTGGTAGGTTCTAGCCAAAATATTTCAAAAATTAATGAACAGATTAAAAAGTTAGCTTTAACCGATAGTAGAATATTTATTAATGGACCCACGGGATCTGGAAAAGAACTTATTGCCAGAAAAATTCACAAACACTCCAATAGAAGACAAAGTCCTTTTGTAATTTTAAATGGTGCACTGTTAGATGTGAAAAAATATGAAGAAGAGCTTTTCGGAGAAGAAAAAAATGACGGATCTATTTCGTATGGAGCATTGGAGAAAGCAACTGGTGGCTTCTTATTAATTGATGAAGTTTCAGAAATTCCTTTAGAGACACAATCAAAAATACTAAGAGTTTTAATTGATCAAAAATTTAAGAGAATTAATGGAAATCATGACATTAAAGTAAATGTAAGAATAATTTGTTCCTCAGCGAAAGATATTAAGACAGAAATAAGTAATGGTAATTTTAGAGAGGATTTATTTCATAGATTAAATGTCTTTCAAATTGACATAGATCCTTTAAATAAAAGAGTACAAGACATTCCATTATTGGTTGATTATTTTTCAAAAAAAATATCCTCCATTTATAATTTAAAAAAGTTCTATATTAATCCTGATAACCATTATTTAATAGATTATTCATGGCCAGGTAATGTTAGAGAACTTAGAAATTTAATTGAGAGAATTGCAATATTAGCACCTGACACATCAGAAAAAATTTCAAATATAATAAAAGAGTCTTTAAAAGTTCAATCATATGATACTTTAAAGACAGAAAAAACATTATCTATACCTTTAAAAGAAGCAAGAGAAAATTTTGAAAGAGAGTATTTAACAACACAATTAAAAAAATTTGGTGGAAATGTTTCAAAAATGGCAAAGTTTATTGGAATGGAAAGATCTGCTCTACATAGAAAGCTTAAAGGTCTTAATATTAAAGATTTAAATTAAATGAACATAATAATTTGTGGTGCTGGTAGAGTAGGCTTTACAATTGCTAAACTTTTAAGTGAGCAAAAGCACTCTATTACTGTAATTGATCAATCTAGCGAAGATATTGAAAAAATTAAGGACAGTCTTGATGTTAACGCAATAGTTGGAAAAGCTACATATCCTTCAATTTTAGAGAAAGCGAACGCATCAGATGCCGATATGATTATTGCAGTCACAAGAAATGATGAAATTAACATGTTAATTTGTCAAATTGCATATACGGTATTTAAAATTAACAAAAAAATTGCAAGAATTAGATCTCAATACTATTTAGATCCTAAATTTTCAAAAATATACAGTAAAGAAAATTTGCCGATTGATGTAATAATTTCACCAGAACTGGAGATAGCTAAATCCCTTCAAAGGAAGCTAGAGGCTCCGGGTGCACTGGATAATATTCCTTTTGCAGAAAATAAGATAAGACTTTTAGAGATTTTAATTGATACAGATTGTCCAATTCAAGGGATTAAACTAAACGAATTAACAAAAAAATTTCCAGATTTAGAAGCTAATATTTTAGGAGTTATTAGAAATAATAAATTTGTCATTTTGAAGAAAAACGACGTAATGAAAATAAATGATAAGGCTTATGTAATTATAAACTCATCTCAAATGGCAAAAACATTAATTGCTTTTGGTCATAATGAAAAAATTTCAAATAAAATATTAATAATTGGTGGAGGTAATATAGGATTTAATCTTGCAAAAAATATTGAAAAATCATTTGAGTCTGCTCGAATTAAAATAATAGAAAAAGACAAAGCTCGTGCTGAATTTATAGCAAACGAATTAAACAACACAATTATTATTAATGGTAATGGTTTGGATGAAGATGTTTTGTCAGAAGCTAATCTTGAAGAAGTGGAAACTGTTTTAGCTCTTACAAATGACGATGAAGATAATTTGATGGTAAGTGTACTTGTTGAAAAATTTGCTAAAGAAAAAAGGACAATGGCTTTAATAAACAAACCTAATTATACTTTATTGCAATCTTCTTTAAAAATAAATGATCTTGTTGACCCTAGGATGAGTACGGTTTCAAGTATTTTAAAACACGTTCATAAAGGTACCATAGAGACAGCATATAGTATTTTAAATGGTGAATACGAAGTAATTGAAGCAGAAATTATTGAAACTTCAGAGTTAATAAATAAAGAACTTAAAAATACAAATCTTCCAGAAGAAATTAGAATAGGAGCTATATTAAGAGGTAAAGATATTATTATACCAAGATCAAACTTTATTTTTCAAAAGGATGATACAGTAGTTTTTTTAGCAAAAAATGATCAAATACAAACAGTAGAAAACATGTTTCGTATCAGTGCAATTTAAATACTGATGTATCAATTCAATATTTATTATTTAAGATTTTTTACAACTATAATTTCTATATTATGTTTTTTTAATATTTTATATTCTTATTATTTTAATTTATATCTTAATATAGATGCATATTTTTATACTTTTTTAATCTCTTTAATACCATTACTTAGCTTTTTGTTAAAATCCTCTGATTTAAAAAAAGTATCTATATATTATAAAATACAAACAGTAATTTTAGGTTATTTTACATTACCAATTATAATTGCGCTTCCATACTACCTAAGTATTTATAACATAACTTTTATAGATGCATATTTTGAGTCAATCTCAGGTTTTACTTCTACTGGATTTACAATTTTTGAAAATATAAAACATCTTGATGAAAGTATTATAATATGGAGATCATCCTCACAATGGATTGGTGGCTTATATTTTCTTTTTTCTATACTTTTGTTAATTGATATATTTGACGATAATTTAAAAAAAACTATTACGAATTTTTTATCTTTTAACTCATCTGAAATTTTTAAACAATTTTCTAAAATACTTGTATTCTATATTTTACTAACTTTAATTATTTTTTTAATCTATAATATTTTTGAATTTAGGTCCTTTATATCACTAAATCTTGCATTATCAGTAATTTCATCAGGCGGTTTTTTACCAACCAATAATCTCTCCTCAATTCTAAATAATGAACTAAAAATTAATTTGTTTTCTTTAACTTTGTTAATATCTTTTTTTGGATTGTTTTTTTTCTATAATGTTTTTTTAATAAAAAATAAGGGTTTAAAATCGATACAAGAAGATCTTTACCTGTTGTTTTATTTATTATTTATTTACTCAATTTTCTTTATTTTTTCAGATAAAAATATTGACTTTAATTATCTCTTTTTAGCCATATCAAGTAGTGTTTCAAATGTAGGTATTTCACTTGAAAGAACTCCACAAAAATTTGCATTTATATTTTTGTTATTAATAATAGTAGGAGGATCCTTTTTTTCAACTAGCTCTGGATTAAGATTTGTTAAAATATATTCTCTTATAAAATTTTCCATTAACGAGCTTATTTCTCATTCAAAGCCTAAAAATATATTTTTAAATAAATTAGCTTTTAGTGATAAAAATATGAATTTAGATGATTTTTATAAATACTTTTTAACAATTATAATTTTTATAATCTCACTCATTATCCTTTCTAGCATACTCTCAATTATGGGCCTTTCGATTGATGAGGCTTTCAAATTATCAATTCTAACACTAATGAATACGGTCAATTCTACTATGACAGGATTGCCAAATTTTAATTTTCAAGAAATTAACCACATTTCAAAATATAGTCTTATTTTATTTATGATTATCGGCAGGGTTGAATTAATTACCATATTAATTCTTTGCAAAAAATTCTTCTTTAAAAACTAATTTAATAATATAAGTAAACATATAAAAATGCGCCCTTAGCTCAGCTGGATAGAGCAACGGTTTTCTAAACCGTGGGTCGGAGGTTCGAATCCTTCAGGGCGCGCCATATTGAGCCTTATTCGCAAAAAATATTATATATTTTGATATTTTACTCTAAGTTTTTTATTGATGAGAATTATAGATCATGCTTAAATATTAGTTATTCAAAAGTAATTTTGAATTATTTGTTAACAAATAAACTTAAAACAAAAGGAAGAATATGTTTAAAGTAATAAAAAAATTGACTTCTTTCGTAGCAATGGTTGCAGTGCTTTTTGCATTTACAACTGAGGCTATGGCAAAGAAATCAAAAACACTTAAAAACACACAGAAGAAAGGTTTTGTTAGATGTGGTGTTTCTCAGGGTCTTCCAGGATTTTCAAATGCTGATGCATCTGGAAACTGGACTGGAATTGACGTTGATGTATGTAGAGCGGTAGCTGCTGCAGTACTAGGTGATGCAAACAAAGTTAAGTTTACACCATTAAGTGCTAAAGAAAGATTTACAGCTTTAACATCTGGTGAGATTGATATCTTATCAAGAAATACTACTTGGACACTTTCTAGAGATGCTGACATTGGTCTTACTTTCGTAGGTGTAAACTTTTACGATGGTCAAGGTTTCATGGTTAGAAAAAGCTCAGGAATAACTTCTACGAGCCAATTTAAAAACGGTATCTCAGCTTGTACAAACATTGGTACAACAACAGAGCTTAATATGAGAGACTTCTTTAATTCAAGAGGAATTTCTTACGAGCCAGTAGCTTTTGAAAAAGCTGACGAGGTTGTTGCAGCTTATGATGCAGGAAGATGTGATACTTATACAACTGATAAATCAGGTTTAGCAGCTCAAAGAACTAAGATGAAAAACCCAGATGAACACATTGTATTACCAGAAACTATTTCTAAAGAACCTTTAGGACCAGTTGTAAGACAAGGTGACTCTGTTTGGGAAGACATTGTAAGATGGTCTTTGAACACTATGATCGAAGCTGAGGAGTATGGAATTACTTCTGCAAATGCTGATTCTATGAAAACTTCTGATAACCCAGCAATTAAGAGACTTGTTGGTGCAGAAGGTGAAATGGGTGCTGCATTTGGCTTAGATAATGAGTGGAACCTAAGAATTATCAAGCAAGTTGGTAACTATGGTGAAAGCTATAAAAGAAATATAGCTGATACTGGTATTTTACCTGACAGAGGTCCAAACCAATTATGGACTAAAGGCGGAATACTTTACGTACCACCATCAAGATAATCGTTATCTTATATGATTTAAAAAGGGCTAGATTTATCTAGCCCTTTTTTTTATATTCCCCCAAATGAATAATAAAACTAAACGTATTATACCTCAACTACTCACAATCCTTTTTGTTGTTTTTGTATTTGGTTTTTTCACATTTAATGCACAAGTAAACATGGATAATCGAGGCATTGATTTTGGCTTTGGTTTTTTAAAACAAGAAGCCTCATTTGATATGCAATTTACGCTGCTTGATTATGATGGGCAGGACTCTTATCTTTGGGCTTACGTTGTTGCCTTATTAAATACTTTATTAGTTTCATTTTTAGGAATAATTTTTTGTACAATTTTGGGTGTGATTATAGGTGTTGCAAGGCTATCTAGCAATTATTTAATAAGAAACTCTGCAGCATGGTACGTAGAATTTTTTAGAAATATACCTTTATTATTACAAATCTTTTTTTGGTATTACGCTGCCTTAAGAGCATTACCTTTACCAGAAGGTGCTGAACCTTGGTTTGGTGTCACTTATATGACAATAAAAGGATACTACATTCCCGCAATGATATGGCAAAATTTAAATATATTTATGTATTGTCTAATTGCTGCAGTCGTATCAATAGTATTCATAAGAACATATGCAAAAAAACTACAAGAAAAAGAGGGGAAACAATTACCTCTTTTATATATAAGTTTAGCAATTTTAATTATTTTACCTGGCTTATCCTTCTTAGTTGGAGGAGTGACTTTGGATTTTGAAATTCCTGTTTTAAAACAACTTGCAACTACATCTTATATTTATGAAGGTGGTGTCAGATTGCCACCAGAACTTATTGCTTTGGTATTAGCTCTTTCATTATACACCTCAACATTTGTTGCTGAGTGTGTAAGAGCAGGAATTCAGGGTATAAGCAAAGGTCAAAAAGAAGCGGCGGCCTCAGTAGGATTAACACCTAATCAAATATTAAAACTAATTATAATGCCACAAGCATTAAGAATTATAATTCCGCCAACAACCAACCAGTATTTAAATTTAACTAAAAATTCATCACTAGCAGCAGCAATCGCATATCCAGACTTAGTGCTAGTATTTGCTGGAACAGCATTAATGCAAACAGGTAAGGCAATTGAAATTGTTGGAATTACAATGCTTACTTATCTTTCCATTAGTCTTGCAATAGCCGCACTAATGAACTGGTATAACAAAAAAATTGAGATTAAGGAAAAATAATGAGAAGTATTAGTTTCAATCAAATTCAAAGCAAAAATCCTCTTACAAATATGTATTTAGGATCTTTTCTATTAGCGATAAGTATTTTTGATGTATTAATATATGCATTCTTTAACACTAATATTTTATCTTTTTTACCTTCAAAACTTAGTACTTTTTTACCGTTAGTGTTAGGTTTTATTGGATTAGGCATTATTAGAATGGAATATAGCGGTATAGCTATATTAGATAAATTAAATAAAAACATAAATACAAATAATTTTAATGCATTACTCACTCTTTTAATAATTTTTGCATTCATTAAAGCTACACCACCATCTTTAAGTTGGATGATATTTGATGCAAATATATCTGGTGATACTAAAGAAGCTTGCACTGGTACTGGAGCATGCTGGACATATATCAAAGTATGGTTCAAAAGATTTATGTATGGAATGTATCCAAATGACCTTCATTGGAGAATTAATAGTGCCTTTATATTAGTTATTGCCTTAGGTTTTGTTGGATATTTCTTTAAAGAAAATATGAAAAAATATTTAGCTTTATACTATGTTATAATTTATCCAATAATCGCATTTTTAATTATTTATTATTTAATTTCAGGAGGGTCTTTCGGTTTAGTTTGGGTTGAAACTGGTGCTTGGGGTGGTTTATCGCTTACATTTATAGTTTCTTTTTTCTGCTTAATTTTTTGTTTTCCTCTTGGAATGATCTTAGCTCTTGGTAGAAGATCCAATTTGCCAGCTGTTAGATATATCTCTGTTGGTTATATCGAATTTTGGAGAGGAGTTCCTTTAATTACAGTTCTATTTATGTCCTCTGTAATGTTCCCAATGTTTTTACCAGAAGATTTTTTTATGGATAAACTTGTGAGAGTAATTATCGCAATTACTTTATTCGAGGCTGCATATTGTGCTGAAGTTATTAGAGGTGGTTTACAAGCATTGCCAAGAGGCCAGTATGATGCAGCAAAATCTTTAGGAATGGGATATTGGAAAATGCATATTTTTGTAATATTACCACAAGCCTTAAAATTAGTTATTCCAGGAATAGCAAACACCTTTTTAGCTTTGGTAAAAGATACACCATTAATTTTCGTAGTTGGTTTAGCAGAAATCGCAGGTATGCTCGCACTTGCTAAAACAAATCCAAAATGGCTTGGATTTGCAATGGAGGGTTATATATTTGCTGCTATAATTTTCTGGATTATCTGTTATGCTATGAGTAAATATAGTTACAATTTAGAAAATAAATATAAAACTGAAAGATAATATGTCTGATCCAATCATAAAAATTGAAAATATGAACAAATGGTTTGGTGATTTTCAAGTTTTGAAAAATATTGATTTATCAGTTGAGAAAAACAAAAAAATTGTTGTATGTGGTCCATCGGGATCAGGAAAATCTACTTTGATAAGATGTATTAATAGATTAGAGGAACATCAAGAAGGAACCATTACTGTTGATGGAACTGAACTTTCAGAAAATACAAAAAATATTGAAGCAATCAGAGCCGAAGTTGGAATGGTCTTTCAGCAATTTAATTTATTTCCACACTTATCTATATTAGATAATTGCACACTTGCACCTATTTGGGTTAAAAAAATGCCTAAAGCTAAAGCAGAAGAGCTAGCACTAGAGCATTTAAATAGAGTACAAATTAGTGATCAGGCGCAAAAATTTCCTGGACAATTATCTGGAGGCCAACAACAACGTGCTGCAATTGCTAGAGCATTATGTATGGAGCCAAAAATAATGCTTTTTGATGAACCTACATCAGCTTTGGATCCAGAAATGATAAAAGAGGTCTTAGATGCAATGGTAAACCTTGCAAAAGCGGGTATGACCATGATTGTAGTTACTCATGAAATGGGATTTGCTAAAGAAGTTGCAGATGAAGTAATCTTTATGGATGAAGGAATGATTGTTGAAAAAGCTGAGACCAAAGAATTTTTTGCAAATCCAAAAAACGATAGAACAAAATTATTTTTAAGTCAGATTTTATAACCTTTCTAAATTAGAAAAACCCATAATTTATAAATTTTGATCAGGGTTTTAGGCCCAGAGTCAATAGCAAAAACAGCTAAAAAATAATTTTTTTTATACTTGCAATAAGTTTCAGGATAGAGTTCAATTAGCTTTTTTAAGAGGGGTCTTAATGGAAGATAATTTTAATAAACACTTAGGTAATAAACTTAAGCTAAGAAGATTGGCTTTAGGATTAACACAAACAAAAGTAGCAAAAGCAATAAACGTCACATTTCAACAAATTCAAAAATATGAAAAGGGTACTAACGGAGTAAGTTCTATAAGATTACTTCAGTTATCAAACTATTTGAAGGTACCAATCAATTATTTTTTTGAGGATTTCTCAGAATACGCAATTAATGCTGAAAGAGTTAAAGAAAGTCATTTAACTGTGAACTATAACTTTTTAGTTAAGCTATATTCTGAGCTTACATCAGATCAAAAAATAAAGTTTGGTAAAAATTTACA
The DNA here is from genome assembly GCA_902633965.1 of uncultured Pelagibacteraceae bacterium. Classification (GTDB taxonomy): domain Bacteria; phylum Pseudomonadota; class Alphaproteobacteria; order Pelagibacterales; family Pelagibacteraceae; genus Pelagibacter. The sequence continues at coordinate 153,781 of CACPID010000001.1, forward strand.
AGTATTACAAGTCGGAATTTCAAAGACTGGTTAATTTTTGGCTCCTCGGGCAGGACTCGAACCTGCGACCAATTGATTAACAGTCAACTGCTCTACCAACTGAGCTACCGAGGAATGTAAAAATCAAAACTTACTTTTTTTTAGGACTAAAACAACTCTTTTTTTGGAGGTAACGCCCGGAATCGAACCGGGATACAAGGATTTGCAATCCTCTGCGTAACCATTCCGCCACGTTACCGTTTAAAAGGATAATAAATCAATTTAATACAAGTTTATATAATTGATTTTTACAATTAGTCTATAAATTTCCACTTAAAATTGATTATTGTTTATTCGAATGATTAATTTATAAACAAAAAAGGGATATGAGTTCAGATAAATATAATCATAATGAAGTAGAAAATCGTATTTATTCATATTGGGTGAAAAATGAGTTGTTTAAACCCAAAAAAAATAAGAAAAAATTTTCAATCGTAATACCACCACCAAATGTAACTGGTAGTTTGCATATGGGTCATGCTTTAAATAATTCAATTCAAGATCTTTTAACTAGATATCATCGAATGAATAGTTATGAAACTTTATGGCAACCCGGAACTGATCATGCAGGAATTGCCACTCAGGCATTAGTGGAAAAAAAATTAGAGAACGAAGGAATAGCAAAAAATGATCTAGGAAGAGAAAATTTCATAAAGAAAGTTTGGGAATGGAAAAATCAATATGGTGACATTATCCTTAATCAGTTAAAAAAATTGGGTTGTTCATGTGATTGGTCAAGGAATGCCTTTACTATGGATGACAATCTATCCGACAGTGTTATTCGAGTTTTTGTAGAGTTACATAAAAAAAAAATCATATATAAATCAAAAAAATTAGTAAATTGGGATACCGTTTTAAAAACTGCTATTTCTGATCTAGAGGTTGATCAAAGAGAAGTAAATTCAAAATTATACTATATTAAATACCCGATTGATGGCACAAATGAATTTATAACCATAGCAACAACAAGACCTGAAACTATGCTTGGAGACACTGCAGTAGCGGTAAATCCTAAAGATAAAAGGTTCAAAAAGTATAAAAATAAGGATGTAAATTTACCTTTAGTAGGGAGAAAAATAAAAATTATTTTCGATGATTATGCTGATCCAGAACAAGGAACTGGTGCTGTTAAAATAACACCCGCACATGATTTTAATGATTATGATGTTGGTCAAAGAAATAAACTTAAGATAATAAATATTTTTACCGATGATGGAAAAATTAATGAAAATTGTCCTGGAAAATATCAGGGTCTAGATAGATTTGAAGCAAGAAAAATTATTTTAGAGGATTTAAAAAATCTTAATTTATTTGTTAAAGAAGAAAATATAAAAAATAAAGTTCCATATGGTGATAGATCTAATTCTGTAATTGAACCTTACCTCACAGAACAATGGTTTGCTGATGCAAAAAAACTTTCGATAAAAGCAAAAAAAATTGTTAAATCAAAGAAAACAAATTTTTTTCCGGGAAATTGGTCAAAGACATATTTTCAATGGATGAACAATATTGAACCATGGTGTATCTCAAGACAGTTGTGGTGGGGACACCAAATACCAGTATGGTATGGACCTGATAAAAAAATCTTTGTTGCACTTAATGAAAAAGAAGCAAAAAAAAATGCTAAAAAATTTTACAAAAAAGAAGTTGAATTAGAACGAGATCCTGATGTTTTAGATACTTGGTTTTCATCTGGTTTATGGCCATTTGCAACATTAGGTTGGAATACAAAAGATCCTTATCTTAAAAAATTTTACCCAACATCTGTTCTTGTTACTGGTTTTGATATTATTTTCTTTTGGGTTGCTAGAATGATTATGTTTGGAATGGAATTCATTAAAAAAGAACCTTTTAAAGATATTTATGTACATGCTCTAGTTAGGGACGAGAAAGGTCAAAAAATGTCTAAATCAAAAGGTAACGTAATTGATCCTTTGGACTTAATAGAAAAGTACAGTGCAGATGCATTAAGATTTACTCTTTTATCAATGGCATCACCAGGAAGAGACGTAAAGTTATCTGAGGATAGAGTAAAAGGTAATAGAAACTTTCTTAACAAATTATGGAATGTAAATAATTTTTTAATTCATAATAAATGTGACATCAAAAATACTAAAAAATCACCCAAAGCAAAGATTAATATTAATAAATGGATATATTCTGAGCTTGTACAAACAAAAATTGTTGTTGAAAACAATATTAAAGACTATCGGTTTGATGAAGCAGCCCGTAATGTATATCAGTTTGTATGGCACTCTTATTGTGATTGGTATTTAGAATTAAGCAAAACCATTCTAAATTCAAATAATAAAAAAGATATTAAGGAAACTAAAGAAATCGCTAGTTATGTGTTTAAAGAAATTTTAGTTTTACTACACCCATTCATACCTTTTATTACTGAAGAGATATGGCTTAAAAATAAGTTAGATAACTCAAATAAAGATTATTTGATGTATTCGAATTGGGTCTCTGACAAGCCTAAAAAAGAAAAATTTGCTGATGTTGAGAATATGATAGATTTTATTACTGAGATCAGATCATTTAAGAATCAACTAAGTATTAGCCCAGGTTCTTATGTCGATATTTCACTAAGTGGTATTAACAAAAAAGATAAGTCCTTTTTTACAAATAATGAAACGGTAATTAAAAGGCTTGGAAGAATAACAAATTTTATTGATGAAGATAAAAATAAGCCATCGGCATCTTTAGTAATAAAAGGAAGTGTTTTTAAACTTTATTTTGAGGAAAATGTTGATTTAAATTTAATTAAAGAAAATCTTTTAAGCAAACAGTCAAAATATCAAGCTGAAATGGATAAAATTTCCTCAAGGTTAAATAATAAAGATTTTGTAAAGCGGGCACCAAAACATATTGTTGACCAAGAAAAAAGTAATTATAATAACCTAGGAAATGATATAAAAAAAATATCAGCTACAGTAAAAAATTTATAATGCCAAAATTTAATAAAAAAAAATTACCAAGTAGACATACATCGTTAGGTCCTGATAAAGCACCCCAAAGATCCTTCTATTATGCAATGGATCTTACAGAAAAAGATGTAGCAAAACCGTTTGTGGGTGTGGTTTCAACCTGGAATGAGGCTGCTCCGTGTAATATTGCTCTTATGAGACAAGCTCAATCGGTTAAAAAAGGAGTTCATCAAGCAGGAGGAACACCAAGAGAGTTTTGTACCATTACGGTCACAGATGGAATAGCAATGGGCCATGAAGGCATGAAGTCATCTTTAATATCAAGAGATGTTATTGCAGATTCAACTGAATTAACCGTTAGAGGTCATTGTTACGATGCATTAGTTGGTGTAGCTGGTTGTGATAAATCGTTACCAGGTTTAATGATGGCAATGGTAAGATTAAATGTTCCAAGTGTATTTATTTACGGTGGATCAATTTTACCAGGAAGATTTAATGGAAAAGATGTAACGGTCGTTGATGTCTTTGAAGGTGTTGGAAAATATACATCTGGAAAAATGTCAGCACACGCTCTAAGAAAATTAGAATTAAAAGCATGCCCAAGTGCAGGCGCATGTGGTGGACAGTTTACAGCAAATACCATGGCATGTGTATCTGAAGCAATAGGTTTAGCTTTACCTTATTCAGCAGGAACACCAGCACCTTATACGCAAAGAGATTCTTATGCGTTAAAAAGTGGTAAAGCAGTTATGAATTTATTACAAAAAAGAATTAGACCAAGAGATATTGTAACAAAAAAATCATTAGAAAATGCTGCAACGATTGTTGCTGCAACAGGAGGTTCTACAAACGCTGCATTACATTTACCAGCACTTGCAAATGAAGCTGGAATAAAATTTGATTTAATGGATGTTGCAAGAATATTTAAGAAAACACCTTATCTTGCAGATTTAAAACCAGGTGGAAAATATGTTGCAAAAGATATGTGGAAAGCTGGAGGTGTTCCTATGCTTTTAAAAACATTGTTAGATGGTGGTTACATACATGGTGATTGTATGACGGTTACAGGGAAAACAATGAGACAAAATTTGAAAAATGTTAAGTTTAACAAAAATCAAAAAGTAATGAGGACCTATAATCAGCCGCTATCTCCAGACGGAGGTGTTGTTGGTTTAAAAGGAAACTTAGCGCCTGATGGAGCAATTGTTAAAATAGCAGGATTAAAAAAATTACAATTCACTGGCAAAGCTAGATGTTTTGATACAGAAGAAGCAGCTTACAAAGCAGTTAAAAATAAAAAATATAAAGACGGTGATATCATTATAATCAGATATGAAGGTCCAAAAGGTGGACCTGGAATGAGAGAAATGCTTCAGACAACAGGAGCAATTTACGGTCAAGGCAAAGGTGAAAAAGTTGCATTGATTACTGATGGAAGATTTTCAGGAGCAACACGTGGTTTTTGTATAGGCCATGTTGGACCAGAAGCATCTGTAGGTGGTCCAATAGCATTACTTAAAAACGGAGATATTATTGATTTGGATGCAAAGAAGGGGACAATAAACGTTCGATTGTCTAGAAAAGAATTAGCAAAGAGACGAAAAAAATGGAAACCAAAGAAAATCAATTTCGGTAATGGAACTCTTTGGAAGTATGCACAAACAGTTGGACCAGCTTATCTTGGGGCACCTACACATCCTGGTGCAAAAGAAGAGGTTAGAACTTACGCTGATATTTAATGAAAATTAGACCAGTTATTCTATGTGGTGGCGCAGGTACGAGACTGTGGCCTAAAAAGTCAAAACATCAAGCAAAGCAGTTTATTGATTTTGGAGGTTGGACATTAATTAATAAAACATTCGATAGAATTAAAAGTAATGTTTTTGATTATCCGATCATTAGTACCAATTCAAAATATATTAAGGATGTTAAAAAGGCTTTAAAAAAAAGTAGAATTAGTAAATATAAAATAGTTTTGGAGCCAGCAAAAAAGAATACTGCCCCTGCAATTTTAGCATCAGCATTAATTAAAGAAATTCCAAATAATCAACCACTAATGTATTTTACCGCTGATCATTTAATTGAAAAACCCAATAAGCTCGTTAGTGCAATTAATAAAAATAAATCTAATTTAGATGATAAAAATGTATTTATATTTGGGATTAAACCAACTAATCCGTCAAGTGAATATGGTTACTTCTTAAGTAAAAATATAAAAAATATTAATAAAGTAACTAGATTTATTGAGAAACCAAAACAAGCTAAAGCAAAAGAGGTTATTAAGAAAAAAGGATACTGGAACTCAGGTATGTTTTTTTTGAGAAAAGACTCAATTATTAATAATTTTAAGAAATATCAGCCTAATATTTTTCGAAACTGTAACAAAGCTGTAACAAAAGCAAAATATAAGAGTAATGTGTATTATTTAAACAAACAAGCATTTAGTAAAGCAACAGCAAAATCATTTGATTATGCGATACTAGAGAAAACTAAAAATATCAATGCGATCAAGCTTGATATTCCATGGTCAGATTTAGGGAGCTGGAAAGAAATCTGCAAAATGTACGGAAAGATTAAAAATAGATATTTTAAAAAGAAAAACGTATTTCATAGACCATGGGGCAGCTACACAAACTTATTTAAAGGCAAAGAATTCTTAATTAAAGAATTGTATGTGAAATCTAAAGGTATTTTAAGTCTTCAAAAACACTTCCATAGAGCAGAACACTGGGTAGTTACTCATGGAATTCCAAGAATTACTCTAAATAAAAGTAAATTCTTAAAGAAACCTGGTGAAACTATTTATATTCCATTAGGAGCTGTTCATAGAATTGAAAATCCATTTAAAAAACCGGTAAAAATTATAGAAGCACAAATAGGCTCAATCCTTAAAGAAACAGATATTGTAAGATATCAGGATGTATATGGAAGAGTAAAATAATTATTTTACAAGAAAATTTATTTTTTTATTTGATTTACTTAAATGAATTTTTTTATACGAACCAAAATTATCTCCATCAATTTGAACAGGTATTAAATCATTTCCCTCAATGGTGATATTTTGAGAATAAGTAGTAATAACATTTTTGTTTTTACTTAAATCGCCATTAAAGATTATTAAAAATATGGAATATAATAAATTAGTCCTTGTCAAATCCCTAAATATATAGGTTACTAATTTATCTTCAAAAATATTTGTTTTATTTATTTTATAATGCCCAGCATAATATTTGGTATTTGAGGACAGTATCCATTCTGCTTTATAAAATTGTCCGTCAAAAGTAACACTTAATTTTTTATTATTCATAAACAAGAAATATTGAAAACCTTTAATAACAAATATAATTTTACCAAGTAACTTTTTAATTTTTGAATTAATTGAATGGACAATTTTTGCATCCCATCCTATACCAGCCATTAAAAAGAAAAAACTTTCATTAATTTTTAGAAGATTAGAGGTTTTATAATTGTTAGAAACTAATACATCAACTATATCATCAACTTTTTTATTCATTGATAATTCAGCCTGAAGTAAATTTGCAGTACCAGCAGGTATATAACCTATAGCAAAATCGTCTTTAAAATTAAAATTATTTTTAATTAGTTCATTAATTGCAAAAGATACAGATCCATCTCCACCTGCTACAATTAATCGATCGTAATTTTTTTGATTAAAATCTCTAAAAATTTCTCTAGCCTGATTTATTGTTTTTGTCTCAAAATAGTCTACAGAATTTTTTTTTTTTAACTTAAATAAAACCCTATTTATGAATTTTGATTTTTTCCCAGAAGAGGAGTTTAGATTATAAATTAAACAATATAACATAATTATTCCTTAAAAAATTTTTAACAAATCTGTAACATTTAAATGAAATAAGAAATACATGATTCGTGTTACAGTTGTATTAAATAAAAATTTTTTATATGCCTAAAATACTTAAATACAAAAGTATATTTATTTCTGATTTACACTTAGGTACTAAAGGCTGTCAGGCAAATAAAATTTTAGAGTTTTTTAAAAACTCAAGATCCGAAAATCTTTATCTAGTAGGAGACATTATCGATGTATGGGCAATGCAAAAAAGTTTTTTTTGGCCCCAAGAACATAATGATGTAATTCAAAAAATTTTAAGAAAAGCAAGACATGGTACCAGAGTTTTCTATATAATGGGTAATCATGATGAAATGTTTAGAAAATTTATTCCACTGCATTTTGGCGACATTCATATGGTTAATAGAGTTATTCATGAAACAAACACTGGGAAAAAATATTTAGTTGTTCATGGTGATGCTTGGGATGGAGTAATGAAACATGCTAAATGGTTGTCTAAACTTGGATCAATAGCATATAATTTATTGTTACAATTTAATGTAATAATTAACTTTTTTAGAAGGTTAAGAGGAAAAGAATATTGGTCTCTTGCAAAATTTTTAAAGTATAAAGTCAAAAATGCAGTCAAATATATCGGTGAATATGAAAAGACTGTCTCAGATTATGCAAAAACAAAAAAATTTGATGGAATAATTTGCGGTCACATTCATCACCCTGAGGATAGAGATTTTAATGGCATAAATTATTTGAATTGTGGAGATTGGGTTGAATCTTGCACTGCATTAGCTGAAAATTATGACGGTAGTTTTGAAATATTATATTGGGACAAAATAAGAGAAAAATTTATAGACGCTGAGAAAGCAATTAAACCAATTAAAACTGAAGAATTAAAAAAAGCCTCATAGTTAATGAAAATTTTAATTGCTACAGATGCATACTTTCCACAAGTAAATGGCGTTGTTAGAACCCTTCATGAAACAGGTGAGATCTTAAAAAAACAAGGTCACAGCATAGAATATCTTACACCAGACTTATTTTTAACTTTCCCGATGCCAAAATATAATGAAATTAGACTATCAATTAATGTTTGGCCTAGAGTCGGTAGTTTAATAAAAAAAATAAAACCTGATGCAATTCATATCGCTACCGAAGGTCCTATTGGGACTATGACGAGAAGATATTGTTTAAAAAATAATCTAAAGTTTACTACCAGTTTTCATACGAGATTTGATAAATATATCAAACTATACTTTCCTATTATACCTGCAAAATGGGCTGAAAAATTTCTAGCAAACTTTCATAACAAAGCTGAGAGAATTTTAGTAACAACAGAGTCTATGAGAAAAGAATTAATAGATATAGGTATAGACAATAATAAAATGATTACTTGGACTAGAGGAGGAAATCATGGAGCTTTTAAGAACCCTAAAAAAATTGATTTACCTCACAAAAGACCAATTTGGATTTATGTTGGAAGAGTTGCAGTTGAGAAAAATATAAGAGCTTTTTTAGAATGTAAATTAGAAGGTACAAAAATAATAATAGGAAAAGGACCTGATTTAAAAAAATTAAAAAAAGAATTTCCTAAAGATATTTTTTTAGGAGAAAAAACAAATGGCGAATTAGCATCACATTTTGCATCTTCCGATGTTTTTGTATTCCCTAGTAAAACAGATACATTTGGAATTGTAGTTACAGAGGCTTTAAATTGCGGAACACCTGTTGCCGCGTATCCTGTCCCAGGTCCCAAAGATATATTTGAAGGATCTAAAATAAATTGTTTAGATAATGATCTTAAAGTTTCAGCCCATAAAGCTTTAAAAGTTGATAGAAATGATTGTCTTGAATTTGCAAAAAAATTCACTTGGGAAGAAACAGCAAAAATATTTTTTAATAATATTTCACCAAATCATTAGCTAATTATTTTTAATTTGTTTGCATTAAAAAGCGTAATGATGCAAAATTAACCAATCTAAATTTATGGAATATTTTGTCATTCTACTTATAGTTGTTATAATTTATCTTCTCTATTTACTTAATCGAAAAAAAAATAAGTCAATAAATACAGCTACAATAATCAATAAAAGAGAGGAAAAAACAAAAAGAGTAATTATTGATGAGCTTGAAGATCAGTTTTTTGCATTAAATAAATTTAACATAATTAAGTATGCTAATCCAAGTGCATTAAAAAGATTTGGAAGTAATTTAGTTGATAAAAACATATCTTCTGTAATTCGAAAGCCAGAATTAATAGAAAATATTGAAAAAGCTATAGTTGAAAATAAAACCAAAAACATTGATGTAGAAATAGACTTGCCATCATATCAATTTTATAAAATTTATATTATTCCTGGCCCAACTCATTTATTTACTGAACCAGATTCTGTTGTGTTATTTTTAAAAGATTTTACTGAAATTACAAAAGCACAAAAATTTAAAACTGATTTTGTAGCCAATGTAAGTCACGAATTAAGAACACCCTTGATGGCTATCAAAGGATCTTTAGAAACTATTGAAGGTCCGGCGGCAGCGGACGATAAAGCTAAAAAAAAATTTATGAAAATAATAACTGAACAATCAAATAGAATGGAAAATTTAATTAATGATCTTTTAATACTCACAAGAATTGAATTAGAAGAACATATAAGGCCAAACTCTTTAGTTAACATAAATGACCTTTTCAAAACAATTATTAGTAATTTTGAAATTATTTTAAAAAAAAAGAAATTAAACATTAATTTATCACTCGCAAATCCAACAATTGTTATTGGAGATGAAAAAAAATTACAAACTGTTTTTTCAAATCTTTTAGACAATGCAATAAAGTATTCAAACGAAAACAAGTCTATTTTTATATCAAGCAAAATTAGTGATGGCAAATTGTTAGAAAAAAATTTTATGATTAGTATTAAAGATGAAGGTGTTGGTATTCCTCAAAGATATATTTCTAGAATTACAGAAAGATTTTTTAGAGTAGACCTTGAACAAAGTAACAAGGTTGGTGGAACTGGTTTAGGATTAGCTATTGTTAAACACATTATTACTCAACATCGAGGACACTACGAGATTTTCAGTGAGGAAAATAATGGAACTGAAGTTAAAATTTATTTAGTAGCAAAAACTTAGATTAAAAAAGTATTATTTTATAATAATTTAAGAAGGTTTTTTTAATATTTCTTTACTTGATTTATTTTAATCTTTTAATTAATTTCTGATATGGTTAAAATATTTAAAAATATTTTGATTTTTGTTTTTTTGTTAAGCTCATTAATAACAAGTGCTTTTTCTAAAGACATCACCACATTATTAAGAAATCAGCAACTTACAGTTTTTGATATCGGAATCTTTAGATTAGAAGCAGATTTAAAAAACTCATTTCCTTCTATAAAGAACCATTTAGAAATTACTGAAACTGAATTTTATACAGATGTAGTTTCCTCTTATTCTAAAAATGCAATCGATTTAATTGTTTCTGTACCTATGAATAAAAATCTAAAGAAGGAAAATTATTTTTCAGATTCTTTAAGATGTAGAAATATTTTTAGTTCTGTTAGAGATTTTTTATTGAGAAATGAAAATTTGAGTAATTACAGATATTCTATGGCTACAAGTTATTTAACCTCTATATTTTCAACACCAAGTTCATGGCCTAGCTGGAGATATGATGAAGATATTAGAGAGGAATTAGTAAACTTGGTAAAACTTGAAATAACTTTACGTCCAAGCAAAGAACTTGCTCTCAGTGAACAGGTAAACCCCGTGTCATGTATGGGTGGCCTAGAAACTGATGTTGAAAAGATAATTATATCAAAAAAATACAACTAAAAGTTTTATTAGATTACAACTATAAAGTTACCTTTTTAACAAAAGTGTAACAATTTTGTAATAATAAAGATTCAATGAATTTATACGATTCAATCATCTTTTAATAAATAAATAATGAAAGGATTAAAGATAATGAAAAAACTAACTATAATAATTGCTTCATTAGTTGCTTTATCAATAGCAACTGTTGCTCAAGCAAGAGATCAAATTAAGATAGTTGGTTCTTCTACAGTATTCCCTTATGCGACTGTTGTTGCTGAAAGATTTGGTGGTTCAGGATTTAAAACTCCTGTTATTGAGTCTACTGGTACTGGTGGTGGAGCTAAACTATTTTGTGCTGGTGTAGGTGAACAACATCCAGATATAACAAACGCATCAAGAGCTATGAAAGATAAAGAAAAAGCTCTTTGTAAGAAAAATGGTGTAAATGAAATCGTTGAAATCGTAATTGGAAACGACGGTATTACATTAGCTTACAGTAAAGATGCAAAACCAGTAAACTTTACAAAAGAACAATTATACTTAGCGCTAGCCGCTCATACAGTTGTTGATGGTAAATTAGTTCCAAATATTTATAAAACTTGGGATCAAATTGACCCTAGCTTACCAAAACAAAAAATTTCAGTGATGATCCCACCAGGAACATCAGGAACTAGAGATGCTTGGAATTCTTTAGTAATGAAAAAAGGTATGACTAAAGAAGCTAAAGCTCTTTATAAAGCAGGTTTTGAAGCTGGAAATAAAAAATACAAAAAACCTCAAAAACTTTACAGAGAAGATGGTGCTGCTATTGAAGTTGGAGAAAACGATAGTTTAATCATCCAAAAGTTAACTCAAGATAAAGAAATGTTTGGTTTCTTTGGCTTCAGTTATTTCCTAGCTGCAAAAGATAAATTACAAGCAGCAAGTATTGATGGTGGACAACCATCATTGAAGTCTATTCAAGACTACAGTTATGCTGTTGCCAGACCTTTATTCTTTTACGTGAAAAAAGCTCACGTTGGAGTAATTCCAGGCTTACATGAGTTTGTGAAAGAATTCACAACTAAGAAAGCTATAGGAAAAGGTGGTTATCTAGCAGACATTGGTTTGGTGCCATTAGACTCTAAGTTGTATAAAACAACTAGAACTAATGCTACGAAGCTAGTTGCTATGGGTAATTAATTGTTTCTCAGTTAACAAATGATTAAAAAGGGGGTCTTTTTAGACCCCTTTTTTTTTAAATAATAGTAAAGTCCCAATAAAGGAGATTCTTTTGAACTTAATATTGTTTACATTTATTGTTCTTCTAGGTTTCACAAGCTATTATTTTGGACGCAAAAAAGCATATACAATTCAATCTTCAAATAAAAGATTAACTGCATTACCACAATTTTATGGTTATTATCTTGCAATTTGGTGCGCAATACCAGCCTTTATAATTTTTTCTTTATGGGCAATTTTTGAGCCTACAATTGTAAAGTTATTAGTCTTAAGCGATTATTCAAATCAAGGTTATCTTGATGATGAATTAAATTTAATATACGAAAAAACAAAATCATTGTCGCGAGGACAATTTACCGGAGAAATTACACCTTTTATTGAGGCTTCAGCAGAAAAATATTTAAGTCTTCGATCAATAGCTCAAAGTTCAAAAGCTGTTATAGTATTATCTATAATCATTGCTTCAGTTGCTTATGCGTATAAAAGAATTTCATCTAATTCTAGAACAAGAGAACCAGTTGAAAAATTTTTGAATGCAGTTTTATTTACAGCCTCTTTAGCTGCAATATTAACTACTGTTGGAATAGTTTTCTCACTTATATTTCAAACTATAGATTTTTTTAAAGTAATTCCATTATTTGATTTTGTCTTTGGAACTCATTGGTATCCAGCAAAAGCTTTTGTAAGAGATTCTTCTGAGGCTTTAGATCCATCAATGTATTCAGATACTTTTGGAGCGGTCCCTATTTTTGCAGGTACTTTTTTTATTGCATTTATTGCTATGTGCGTTGCTATCCCAATTGGATTAATGAGTGGAATTTATTTAGCTGAATATGCATCTAGCAAAGTTAGACAATATGCAAAACCTTTAATTGAAATTTTAGCTGGTATACCAACAGTTGTTTATGGTTTTTTTGCTGCCCTAACAGTTGGACCATTTTTGAAAGAATTAGGAACCTCAATGGGTCTTGAAGTTTCAGCTGAAAGTGCTTTAGCAGCAGGAGGGGTAATGGGTATTATGATCATACCATTTATTTCAAGTTTAAGTGACGATGTAATTACAAGTGTGCCTCAAAGTTTAAGAGATGGAAGTTACGCTATGGGAGCGACTAAATCAGAAACAATTAAGAGAGTTATTTTTCCCGCAGCTTTGCCCGGGATAGTTGGATCTATTTTACTTGGCGTTTCAAGAGCTATTGGAGAAACAATGATAGTTGTTATGGCCTCGGGTTTAGCTGCTAACTTAACTTTAAATCCATTAGAATCTACTTCAACAATTACAGCGCAAATTGTGGTAATTTTAATTGGAGACCAAGCTTTTGGCGACCCAAAAACGCAAGCCGCTTTTGCTTTAGGTATGTCATTATTTCTAGTAACGCTTTGTTTAAATATCGTGGCCTTAAGAGTAGTTAAAAAATATAGAGAGAAATATGAATAAAAGTAAAGAACAATTATTAAATAAAAGATACAAAGCTGAACAGAGATTTCGCTTATACGGTCTGGGTGCAATTTTTATGGCACTTTTATTTTTAACAATCTTTATTTTTAAAATTTTTTCAACTGGCTATTCTGCTTTTCAAAAAACGTGGCTCATTGTTCCAGTAACTTTTGATGCTGAATTAATGATGTTAGAACAAAATCCTTCTAATGAGGATTTACAGGATGCTGATTATTACGATATAGCATTAAAATCAATGGCTGACCTAGATCCAAATGCCAATGAAGATCAAGAAAATGAATTGAAGAGAATGGTGTCTTATTTTTTTGAAAAAGAAATTAAAAATGAACTTCTAAATAACCCTGGTTTAATAGGAAAAACAAAAGAAGTTTATCTAACCGCTTCAGATGATTTAGATCAAGTCTTTAAAGGAAATTATCCAAGAGATTTACCGGAAGATCAAAGAAGGGTAAGCGATTATCAATTAAAAATTTTCGATCAACTTGTTGCAAAAGGCAAAGTTGAAAGTAAATTTAATATCAGTTTTTTTACATATGCTGACTCTAGAGAACCAGAACTTGCTGGTATAGCTAGTTCATTTATGGGCTCAATTTTTTCTATACTTGTATGCTTAATGATAGCTTTTCCTGTGGCGGTGCTTGCAGCAATTTATCTTGAAGAGTTTGCACCTAAAAATAGATTTACTGATTTTATTGAAGTAAATATAAATAACTTGGCTGCAGTACCATCTATTGTCTTTGGGTTACTCGGATTAGGTGTTTTATTGGCTATATTTCACCTTCCTAGGTCTACCCCTTTAGTTGGAGGTATCACTTTATCATTGATGACTTTACCAACAATAATTATAGCTGCGAGGGCATCTTTAAAAGCGGTTCCTCCAAGTATAAGAGAGGCAGCACTTGCTATGGGCGCAAGTCGAATGCAAACCACAATGCATCATACCGTTCCTCTTTCAATGCCTGGGACGTTATCAGGTACAATAATTGGTTTAGCTCAAGCTTTAGGAGAAACTGCACCCCTAATTTTAATTGGAATGGTTGCTTTTGTTAACACGATACCTGGGTCACCAATGGATCCTGCTGCAAGTTTACCAGTTCAAATCTATATTTGGGCTGAAAGTGCTGAAAGAGGATTTGTAGAAAAAGTCTCGGCATGTATAATGGTCTTACTTGGTTTTTTAATAATAATGAATTTATTTGCCCAAATAATTAGACATAAGTTTGAAAAAAAATGGAGTTAAAATGATAAAGATTAAAGCAAAAAATGTAGATGTTTTTTATGGAAAAAAACAAGCTCTCTATAATATAGGTTTAGATATTGAAGAAAACCAAGTAACTGCATTAATTGGTCCATCTGGTTGTGGTAAATCAACTTTTCTTAGATGTCTTAATAGAATGAATGATGTAATTGACATCTGCAGGGTTAAAGGAGAAATTTTAATTAACGACTTTAACATAAATGATAAAAGTTGCGATGTAGTGAGACTCAGAGAAAAAATTGGTATGGTTTTTCAAAAACCTAATCCTTTCCCAAAAACTGTATACGAAAATATATCTTACGGTCCAACAATTCACGGTATGGCTCAATCAAAACAAGAAATGGATGAAATTGTTGAAACTAGTTTAAAAAAGGCTGCGCTATGGGAAGAAGTAAAAGACAGATTGCATGAACCCGGAACCGGATTATCTGGAGGACAACAGCAAAGACTGTGTATTGCTAGAGCTATTTCTGTAAGACCAGAAGTTATATTAATGGATGAGCCTTGTTCAGCATTAGATCCAATAGCAACAGCACAAATTGAAGAATTGATTGATGAGTTAAAAAAGGAGCATACAATAATAATTGTAACTCATTCTATGGCTCAAGCTGCACGTGTCTCTCAAAATACGGGTTTTTTTCACTTAGGACAATTGATTGAACATGGATCTACTGATAAAATATTTAAAAATCCTGATAACACAAAAACTCAGGATTACATAACCGGGAGGTTTGGATAATGGGTGAAGCGCCACATACAGTTAAATCTTACGAAGAAGAACTTAAGAATCTTAATGCTAATATCATTAAAATGGGAAGTGCATGCGAGGAGTCTTTAGGTAAAGCAATTCAAGCCATTACAACAAGAAATAGCGATATTGCAGAAAAAGTAATTCAAGATGATGAAAAAATAGATAAATATGAAGCCTTGATTGAACAACAAGTTGTAAATTTAATTGCTTTAAGACAACCTATGGCAATTGATTTAAGAGAGACAGTAACGGCTTTGAAAATGTCTTCAGATTTAGAAAGAATAGGTGATTTAGCAAAAAATATATCTAAGAGAACACTTTTGCTTAATGAAAATCTTCCAAAGAATTTGGTAGACACATTAAATAGAGTATCTGTCGGTGTTCAAAAACAATTAAAATCAACATTAGACGCTTATCTAGAAAGATCTGCGCCAATGGCAATTAATGTTTGGGAAGGTGATGAGCAAATAGATGATCTAACAAATCTTTGTATGCAAGAAGTTATAAAATATCTTAAGGAAAATGAAAAAAATTTAGAGGATGGAACTCACTTGTTGTTTGTGACCAAAAACGTTGAGCGTATTGGTGATCATACTACAAATGTTGCAGAACAAATTTATTATTTAGTTAAAGGCGAATATTTAGAAGGTGACAGACCTAAGGGCACCGAGCCAATTGTAACCGGAGAAAAATGATTTATGTCAGCTCATGTTTTCATAGCTGAAGATGAAGCGTCAATTGTTAGTTTGTTAAAATATAATCTTGAAAAAGAAGGTTATAAAGTCAGTCATTCAGAAAATGGAGAAGATGCTCTTAAACAAATAAAATCTAAACAGCCAGATTTGATATTAATGGATTGGATGTTACCTGAATTATCTGGTGTTGAAATTTGTAAAAACTTAAAAAAAGATGATAAGTTTAATGATATTCCTGTCATTATGTTGACTGCAAAAGGGGAGGAAGAAGACAAATTAAAAGCATTTGATACAGGTGCAGATGATTATGTAACCAAACCTTTTAGTCAAAAAGAATTAAATGCTAGAATTAAATCTTTATTGAGAAGGTCTAAGCCTCAATCATCATCGGATATTGTAGAATTTACTGATTTAAAAATAGATCGGATTACAAAAAGAGTTTATAGAAAAGATAAGGAAATTACTTTAGGTCCAACAGAATTTAAACTCTTAGATTTTTTTATCAAAAATCCTAAAAGAGTTTACTCAAGAGAACAACTCTTAAACAATGTGTGGGGAGAAAATATATACGTTGAGTCACGAACGGTTGATGTACACATAAGAAGATTAAGACAAGCTATAAACATCGAAAACACAAAACCTTTAATTAGAACGGTCAGATCTGCCGGCTATTCTTTAGAGTCTTGAAGATCTTTGGGTCTTATAAATTCTTTTAATATTCCTTTTTTTTCTATTTCATCCCAACCTTTAATATCAAATTTAATTTTGGCGAATGCTGCTGTAGGAAATTTATAATTCATTAATTTGAAATTATTTGTTTCATGATTTTTTGTTAGATATCTTACTAAATTTTTAACTGTAGGCTCATGGTTTATTAACAAAATTGATTTGTAATTACTCGATATTTTTTTAATTTTATTTATAATTGCATATTCATCAGCCAAGTATAAACTCTTTGAATATTCTATTGTTTTTGGCTCAGGAATGTCTTCTGATAAAATTTCAAAAGTACTTCGGGTTCTTGTAGCTGATGATATTAAAGCAAAATCAAATTTGTACTTTTTTTTAACAAAAAATTCACAAATTTTTTTTGCACTTTTTTTACCTCTTTTATTGAGTGGTCTCTTAAAATCATCAATATTTAAATCTTCCCAACTGGATTTTGCATGTCTCATGACATATAATTCAAACATAAATTCTAAATATATGACTGCTTTAAAAAAACAACAAAAAGAAGAACTCAAGAACAAATATATTAATAGGGAACTTTCCTGGTTAAAATTCAATGATAGAGTTCTTTTTGAAGCACAAAATCATGAAAATCCCTTGTATGAAAGAGTAAAATTTTTATCAATTGCCGGTTCAAATCTTGATGAATTTTTTATGGTTCGGGTAGCAGGTCTATATAGTCAAATAAAACAAGAAGTTGATTCATTAAGTTCTGATGGTCTGACACCTGATGAACAAATGGAAGAGGTAATTTCCGAAACTAAAAAACTATTAATCAAACAAAATAAGATTTATATTCAACTTATCGCAGAATTAAAAAAAAATAATATCAGTTTAGTTAAGCCAGTTAATTTAAATACTAAGGATAAAAAAAAACTTCTAGAAATATTCAAAGAAGAGATTTATCCTTTATTAACACCATCTGCTATTGATCCTGCGCATCCATTTCCATTTATAATCAACCAAGGAAGAGCGCTTGTAATGAGGTTAAGAAAAAAAAATAAAAAAAGAATTTTAAACTCAATAATAGTAGTACCAAAAGCATTATCTAGATTTATTGAAATAGAGTCTTCAAAAAATCATAAAAAATTTGTTGTTCTAGACGATGTAATAAGTTTTTTTGCTAAAGAAATTTTTCCAGATCATGATTTAGAAAAAAAAATGATTTTCAGGGTAATAAGAGATAGTGATGTTGAAATTCAAGAGGAAGCAGAAGATCTAGTTAGATCTTTTGAATTAGCCTTAAAAAGACGTAGAACGGGCGATATTGTTCGTTTAGAGGTCCTTGAAAATAGTGATCATGAATTGATAAAATTTATAACAAACAAATTAGATGTAAATCCTGATTATATTTATAATGTATTTGGCCTTGTTGGAATTCAAGATATAGATCAAATATGTAAGTTAAAAAATCCAAAATTAAGATTTAAAAATTTTGTACCTAGAGATGTTGAAAGATTAAAAGAATATAATGATAATTTTTTTGAAACCATCAAAAGGAAAGATTTAGTTGTTCATCATCCTTTTGAAACATTTGACTCAGTAATTGAATTTTTGAACCAAGCAGCAAATGATAAAAAAGTAATAGCTATCAAACAAACTTTGTATAGAACAACTTTAGATTCACCAATTGTTAAAGCTTTGATAACAGCTGCAGAAAATGGAAAAACAGTTACTGCTTTAATAGAAATTAAAGCAAGATTTGACGAGGAAGCAAATATTCAATTATCAAGAAGTTTAGAAAAGGTAGGTGTTCAAATTGTTTATGGTTTTGCAAAATACAAAACTCATGCAAAATCATCATTAGTTTTAAGAAGAGAACAAGGTAAAATACAAACTTATTTTCACTTAGGAACTGGTAATTATCATCCTGTAAATGCTAAAATCTATACTGATTTGTCTTTATTCAGCTGTGATAGAAAAATGGCATCAGATGTTGAAAAATTTTTTAATTATGTAACAGGATACGCAAAACCAAAAAATTTAAATAAAATTTCTGTTTCGCCAATTAATATGAGACAAACCTTAAATAAAAACATTGATGCTGAAATTGAAAATTCTAAAAATGGAAAATTTGCAGCCATTTGGGCAAAAATGAATTCATTAGTAGATCCGGAAATTATTGATAAATTTTATGAAGCTTCGAATGCTGGTGTTAATATTCATTTATTTGTAAGGGGTGTTTGTTGTTTGAGACCAGGTATTAAAAATAGATCTGAAAATATAGTTGTAAAAAGTATTATAGGAAGATTTTTAGAGCATTCTAGAATTTATTGTTTTAGTAACGGTACTAAAAAAATGCCTAATAGAAATGCAAAAGTATATATTTCCTCAGCTGATCTAATGCCAAGAAATTTAAATAGAAGAGTAGAGCTCTTAGTGCCAATTGAAAATGAGACTGTTCATGAGCAGATTCTAGATCAAATAATGTTAGCAAATTATCTTGATACTAATCAGAGCTGGGAGCTCAATGCAGATGGTAATTATAAAAAAATTAAGTATAGTAAGAACGATTCCTTTTCAGCTCATGAATACTTTATGAATAATCCGAGCTTATCTGGAAGAGGTAAAGCTAAATTAACTATGCAACCTAAGAAATTGCATTTAAGACTGATTAAAAGTGGAAGTAATTAATACAAAACAACAATCTTCATCAAAACATTTAAAATTAGCCATTATTGATATTGGCTCAAATTCTATAAGAATGCTGATTTATGATGATTTTAGTTCAACAAGAGTTCCGACATTTAATGAAAAAGCAGTATGTGAACTAGGAAAAAATTTAGATAAATCAAGAAAGCTTCATAAATCTGGATCAGAATATGCATTAAAAGTTTTAAAAAGATTTTCAGAAATTTTAAATGTATCAAGGATCACAAATTTGAAAATAATTGCAACTGCTGTTTTGCGAGAGGCTACAGATGCAAAACAATTTATCAGCGAAGTAGAAACCCTTTTTAAAACAAAAATTGATATTCTGAGTGGTGAAGAAGAAGCAAATTGTTCTGCTGAAGGTGTAAAAATTGGATTTGATAATGTCGATGGTTTGGTAGCAGATCTTGGTGGAGGAAGTTTAGAATTAGCTAGAGTTGAAAATAATGTTGTTACGAACAAAACCTCTTTGCCAATTGGTGTTCTTAGATTAATAAATAATCCAATTGTTAAAAAAAGAAATTTACCAAAGTATGTAAAAAAATTATTAAGAGAGGAAAAATGGTTATCTAAAAAAAAATTTAATAATTTATATTTAGTGGGAGGAACTTGGAGATCTTTATTTAAATTACATCTTTTCCAAAATAATCACCCTGTTCATATTATTCATCAATATTCTATAGATAAATCAACGTTGTCTAAATTTGTTGAAAAAGTTTCATCATTTAATAAATCAAAACTTAAAACTGTGGAATATATTTCAAAATCAAGAACACAATTTTTACCGTATAGTTCTATTATTTTAGATGAGATAATGAGTATAACAAATCCAAAAAAAATAATTTGTTCAATTAGCGGTTTGAGGGAAGGTTCTTTATCAATTGATCATTTTAAAAATACAAAAGAGTCAGAAATTTTTACTAAATCAATTGAGTATATTGCATTAAAAAGAGGGGATTTAGGATCTACCTACCAAAAATATTTTAAATTTATACTCCCTGTTTTTGATGGAAATGAACACTATAACAAAAAATTATTACATCTAGCTTGTGTTTTAAGTCATATGGATTGGGGTCTTGGTGCATTTCAAAAAGCAGAACTGGTGTTTCAAGAAACTCTTAACACACCTCTATTAAGACTTACACATAAAGAAAGGATACAATTAGCTCTCTCTTGTTATTGGAGATACTGTAGTATTAAATATAATCCAAAATTTGAATATCTTACTTTTTTAAATAATAACGAAATATTTTCAAGTAAACAGGTTGGTGCTGCTTTGAGATTCTCACAATCTTTAACATCTATATCAACAATTTTTCTTGAGGAATTTAAATTGTATAAAAGAGGTAACTCAATATTTTTAAAAATTCCATCTGAACATCAAGAAATTATTTCTAAACAGGTAACAAAAAGATTTAAGGCTCTTGCTAGAGAATTATTTTTAGAACCAAGAGTTATTCATTCAAATAATTCGAAATGAATTTATTAATTAAATTGTAATAACAGGTAAATATTTTTGTAACAAAAGTATCTTAAGATTTGATTACAAAATTATTCTTTAATTTATATTTATTCTTCCTCTAAAGATTTAATTTTGTTAACTTCCTTCTTTCTTCCTTGTCTAAGTCGATGGGGAAGAAAGACCCTTATACGAATTATTAATTATTTAAAGATGCAGTGCTTTCACCAGCTTGTTTTTTTGCTATTTTTTGTGCTTTTTTTTCTGCAACCTTTTTTTCTAAATCAGCAATTTTAACATTAATATTAGATAGTTTTTTTTCTTTAGCAGTTATTTTGTTTTTCAATCTATCTATTGTTTTTAAAATCTTCAGTCTTTTCTTTTCACTTTTTTTCAATTTTTTTTTCATTACGACCCCCTTTTAAAATTTAATTTTAAATTATTTAAACATAAAATTTATAAATCTAAAAGTTATTTTAATACAACTTAAAGTTTAAAAATTTTTATGATTTCTGATTAAATATAAAAACATTGCTATATGAGAACTGTTATTAAACCTCTGTGTTAATATTAATTTAAATATATCATTTTGACTTAACAGATGAACTTTAATCCCTTTTTCTGGTTTTGAAATTTTAATCAAGTTTTTTGTATAATAACCTGTAATTTTAGTAGTTAATCTTCCAGGCTCAGTACAAAATGCTATTATTTTAATCAATTTTGATCTTGATTTGTATCCTGTTTCTTCAGTTAATTCTTTTTGAGCTGATCGCAAGGTTGTTTCATTTTTTTCTACTATACCGGAAGGAAACTCATAATTAATTTTATTAATCGGAACTCTTTTTTGAGAAACTACTATATATTTGTTTTTTATCTTTGCTATTACTAATGAAAGATTAGAAGTTTTAAAATAATGATAAAATTCTTTTTTCTTAAATTTTTTGTTAATTAAACTTATTTGATTGGTAAGCTTTATGTCTTTCAATTTTTCTCTAAAAATAACTTTTTAACAATAAATACAGCAATTAACATTCCGATAAGTTCAGCTAAAATATAATAAGGAGTGTTTAGATAACTAATACCTGTAAAAGACTCTGTAAATGTTCTAGCAATTGCAACAGCTGGATTTGCAAAAGAAGTTGAAGAAGTAAACCAATAACCTGCAGTAATATAAAGCCCAACACTAGCTGCAACAGCAATTTTACCTGACTTCATCGAACCAAAAATTATTATTATAAGCCCTAATGTTGCTATTACCTCAGATGTGAATATGTAAATCCCATCTCTTGACTTAGTAGATAATTCATAAATTTCATGTTCAAAAAAGAAATTAGCTAAACCAACACCAATCAAGCAACCAACCAATTGAGCAATAATATAGTAGGCTAATAGTTTCCTTTTTAATTTGCCTGTTATTGCCATTGCGATGCTTACAAATGGATTAAAGTGAGCTCCTGATACATCAGCAAAAACAGTAATAAGCACAAATAAACCTGCACCTGTTGCTATTGTGTTTGCAATTAACATCACCGCAACGTCATTGGTTAAGTTTTCAGCCATTAAACCGGAACCAACAATAATCATTACCAAAAAACAACTGCCTAATAGTTCAGCAAGAAAATAACGATTTTTATTTTTCATTTATAAGTTCCTTTATTCTTTTATGAATATTATTGTAAACTTTTTCTATTATTTCATCTTTTTTATTTAAGTCATTTGTTTCATTAAGTATTTTAACAGGATCCTCTATATCCCAATGAATTATCTTATCTTTATTTGGCCAAATGGGGCAGACTTCATTATTGGCATTATTACAAACTGTAATAACATAATCCATTTTAATTTGACCATTAATAAACTCATTAAAATTTTTAGATCTATAATTTGAAAGATCATAATGTTTTGATGATAAATAATTCTTCACATCTTCATTTACTTTTCCTGTTGGATTACTCCCGGCACTAAAACCTTTATACAAATCGTCATACTCATTATTTATAATACTTTCAGCAATAATACTTCTTGCTGAATTACCTGTGCATACGAACAATATATTCTTCATTTAAAAAATAACTTTATAAATACCAATTACAAACAATGGAATTTGTAATCCAAAGTTTGTTAAGATTGCTTTATCTTTGCTTATAAATCCTGCGATAGTCCATCCAACAACTCCCAATCCATGAAAATATATATTTAATGGATATATATTTAAATTTGTAAGAAATATTCCCACTAAAACAAGAAACGTACTGATCCACTTTAGATATTTTTTTATAAACATAAAATTTCCTTTCATTATTATTATTTCAGTTATGTTAAGAATTTATTAAAATAAAGTATTATCTACACTTTTTACATAATCCAAAAAACTCAAGATTGTATTTGCTATATTTCATACCATCTTTGTCTTTGAAATTAGCTAGATATTTAGAGAGGCTTGAGCTGCTTATCTCTGTAATTTTTTCACACATTTCACATATAGAAAAAGCCGTTGCTTTTGATACCTGGCAGCTCGAATTCTGACATGCAATAAAGGCATTTCGACTTTCAATTTTGTGAATTTTTCCCATTTTAACTAATTTATCCAAAGCCCTATAAACTTGTAGTGGCGCTTTAATACCTTTTTTTTGCACATTAAAAAGTATTGAATAAGCTTTCATTGGCTCTGGAGATTTATCAATTAAATCAAAAATAATTTGCTGATTTTTTGTCAGAGTATGTTCTTTATACATAGTTTTCATTTTACTGATTCCTCATTAATTTTTCAATTTAATAGATTGCTTTATTTTGAATAATGAAAGTATAAATAATAATAACGCAGCGGTTATAATTGATGGACCTGAAGAAGTATTAAACTCTAAAGATGTAAACAATCCTATAATTACAGATAACAATCCACCTACAATTGATAAAATAACCATACTTTGTGGACTTGATGATAAATTTCTAGCCATTGCAGCTGGTATAATCAGCATTCCTGTAATTAATAATAATCCAACCATTTTAATTGAAATAGCAATAATCGCTGCCATTAAGATAGTGAAGATTGCTTTCGCTCTGTCAGGATTTAAACCTTCTGCTTCTGCTAGTTCATAATTTACTGTTGAAGCGAATAAAGGTTTCCAAATAAATTTTAGGGTTAACAAGATTAATGCTCCTCCAATCCATATGATTAATAAATCATTTACTGAAACTGCTAAAATATCTCCAAATAATAATCCCATAATATCAAACCTGATAAACGTTAAAAAACCAATAACAACAAGTCCAACTGCTAGAGATGAATGAGCTAGAAGACCTAATAAAGCATCACCAGGTAAATTAGTTCTTTTTTGTAATTGAATTAAAATTAAAGCTATCATGGAAGAAATAACAAATACTGAAAGAGCAATATTAAATTCCATAGTAAACGCCAATGTTACTCCTAATAAAGCAGAGTGGGCCAATGTATCACCAAAATAAGACAGCCTTCTCCAAATAACAAAACACCCAAGTGGTCCAGTAACAAAAGCAACACCTATGCCAGCTAATAAAGCTCTTATAAAAAAATCATCTAACATTTAATTCTTTTTTATTTCTCCTTCATCAGTATGAACATGGTCATGCCTGTGTTCGTATCTTGATAATATTTGAGAGGCTTGTTCACCAAATAAAGCTTTATACTGATTATTTTTCGCAACTTCCATAGGAGATCCCGAACAACATACATGACCGTTTAAACAAACTACATGATCTGTAGCACTCATTACAGTATGTAAGTCATGAGAAATTAATAAGATTCCACAATTTAGTTCATCAGAAATTTTCTTTATTAGTTCGTATAAAGCAATTTCACCAGTAAAATCTACTCCTTGTACTGGTTCATCAAGCACTAACAAATCTGGTTTTTTTGATATAGCTCTTGCAAGCAACACTCTTTGGAATTCACCACCGGATAAATCACCTAGATTTTTGTTTTTAAGATGTATTACCCCAGTCAAAGATAAAGCTTCATCTATTGTCTCATTGTTAAGTCTTTCCGTTAAAACCATAAAATCATTTACTCTAAGCGGCAATGTCCAATCAATTGAAATTTTCTGTGGAACATATCCAATTTTATTTGTGTATTTTTCAACAGAACCATCAATCTGTTTATAAATACCTAAAGCAATTTTAGCTGTTGTACTTTTTCCTGATCCATTTGGACCTATAAGAGTAACTATTTTACCTTTTTCAACCTGCAGTGAGACTCCTTTTACTAACCACTTATCGTTAATACTAAATCCAGCATTATTTAATTTTACTAAAATATTTTGATCTGAGCTCATTTTATTTCTTGACTTGTATTTGTTATATTATTACATAGTGTTATATTATAACAATTAAATTATACAATATATGAAAAATATCAAAAAACTCCCATTTATCTTAACAATACTATCATTCTTAACTATTTTTGTACCAGCAAATGCTGATATTAAAGTAGTAGCAACAATAAAACCAATACATTCTCTTGCAAGTTATCTAATGGATGGTGTTGGAAAACCAGATTTAATCGTTGATGGTTATGCTTCTCCACATGGATTTGCACTAAAACCATCACACGCTAAAATGATTCAAAATGCTGATATTATTTTTTGGGTAGGTGAGGACATTGAAAGTTTTTTAGAAAAACCACTAAAAACTATTGCAAAAGAAGCTGATAAAATTGAATTAATGGAAATTAAAGGTTTAACCAAACTTAAATTTAGGGAAAGAAATATTTTTGACAGTCACGACGATCATGGACATAAAAAGGATGACCACGATGACCACGATGATCATGCTAAAAAAGAAGATGATCACGATGACCATGGTCATGACGATGATCATAAAGAAGATGGCCACGATGATCACGGTCATGAAGGACACGCGCACGGTGAATTTGATCCACATATTTGGTTAGATCCAATGAACGCGAAAATAATTTTAAGTGAGATGGCTGAGCATTTAATTGAAAATGATAAAGAAAATGAAGCAAAGTATAAAAAAAATCTTAAGAAAGCTCACAAAGACTTAGACAACCTAACAAAAAAAGTAAAATCTGAATTAAACAAAGATTTCAAATCTATAGTTTTTCATGATGCATACCAATATTTTGAAAAGAGATTTGGCATTAATATTCTCGGAGCATTTACTGTTAATACTGATGTAATGCCTGGTGCTGAAGCACTAGCCGAGATTAGAGAAGTAATTGAACACGATAAAGTAAGCTGTGTATTCTCGGAGCCTCAATTTAATCCAGATATTATTAAAGCTGTTGCAAAAGACACAAATATTGCAACAGGGGTTATTGATCCATTAGGAGCTACTCTTGATCCTGGTAAAGATTTATACTTCAATTTAATTGGCAATATGTCTAAATCTTTTAAAGGCTGTTAATTTAAAATTGATCTTTATTAATAAATAATATCTAATAAAGGGATGAGCACAGTTTCCCTTACATTAGATGAAATTTTTGATTTAGCTAAAAAGACTTTACTAGCTAATGGATGTGATGAAGATACAGCATCAACCTTAGCAGATTTAATCAGAAATGCTGAGAGAGATGGCTCTTTATCTCATGGTTTGTTTAGATTACCAGCGTACGTTAGTGGTTTAAAGAGTGGCAAAATTAATGGCAAAGGAAAGCCTGAAGTAAAAAAAATTTCACCATCAGTAATTAAAGTTCAGGGAAATAATTGTTTAGCACCAGTAGTTTTAAGCAAGGGATTACCAGAATTATCTAAAGCAGCAAAAGAAAATGGGGTTGCAGTACTTGCAATAAATAATTCACACCATATGGCAGCTATGTGGCCTGAGACAGAAAAATTAGCAGAGGATGGTTTGGTTGCGTTTGCATGCACATCTTACAAACCTGCAGTAGCTCCTGCTGGCGCTACTAAACCATTGTTTGGAACCAATCCAATTTCATTTGCTTGGCCAAGACCTGGAAAAACACCGGTCGTTTATGATATGGCAACCGCATCAATGGCTATGGGTGAAGTTCAAGTTGCTAAAAGGGAAGGACACAAAGTGCCATTAGGTACTGGTTTAACAAAAGATGGAAAAGACACAACCGATCCAGGAGCAATAGCTGATGGTGGTGTATTACTTCCTTTTGGTGGTTATAAAGGTTCAGCGATAGCAATGATGGTAGAACTAATGGCTGGCGCATTAGTAGGAGACAACTTTAGTTTTGAAACAGCAGCTAAAGATAATAATGATGGAGGTCCGCCAAGTGGAGGAGAATTTATACTAGCAATATCTCCAGATAAAACAGCAGGAACAGACTGGCAAAAACACTCAGAAGAATTTTTTAATAAAATGAAATCTTTTGATGGTGTTAGACTTCCTGGTGAAAGACGACATAAAAATAGATTAGATAAAGGTCCAAGAAAAATTAATTTGGAACTAGTAAATAAAATTAAATCTTTAAGCTAATTCAATTTCAATTGGTGTATGATCTGATGGTTTCAATCTACCACGAGGGTATTTATTTATTTTTACATCCTTAACTAGATTAATTAGTGAGTTTGAAACCAAAAAATGATCTATTCTCATTCCATTATTTTTTTGCCAAGCTCCGCTCGTATAGTCCCAAAATGTATAACCTTCTTTGTCTGGATGTATAAATCTATAGGCATCATGGAATCCCAGGTTTATGAGCTCCCTTAATTTTTTTCTAATTTCTAATCTAAATAGAGCATCATTTTCATAACTTTTAGGATTATGAACATCTTCTGCAGCCGGAATAATATTAAAGTCTCCGCCGATAATTATATTTTCATTTGATTTAGACATACTTTTTAATTTTTTAATTAAGCTCTCAAGCCAATAAAGCTTATAGGTATATTTTTCTGTATCTACAGGATTTCCATTTGGTATGTAAATATTTATTAAAGTTATATTTTTTTTTTTAAACTTAATATCAGCCGTTATAATTCTTGACTGCTTGTTTTTATCTTTAAATGGATCATTTTTAATATTTTCTAGTTTTTTCTTAGAAACAATAGCAACCCCATTGTAACTTTTTTGTCCAAAAACATAATTCTCATATTTCAGAGAGGAAAAATCGTCGTAAGGATAGGTTTCATTTTGTGTTTTTATTTCCTGCATCATTACAATATCTGGGGAAAATTTTTTTAAATATTCTTTTATATTTTCAATTCTGGCCCTTACAGAATTTACGTTCCAAGAACTTATAATCATTAAAGTGAAAAAGAAACACCACAACCACAAGAGGATTTACTTTGTGGATTTTTAATTTTAAAAGACTCACCAATAAGCTCTTTAACAAAATCAACCTCTGAACCTTTTAGAAGTTCTGCTGATTGCTTATCAATTAAAATATTATCAAATCTTACATCGTCCTCTTCTTGTGTCTTGTCAAAAGAAAAATCATACTGAAAGCCTGAACAACCTCCACCTTTGATTGCGATTCTGAAAAAGGATCCTTTATCTTTCTGTAACAACAAATGATTTATTTGTTTTATCGCTTTATCTGTAAATTTAATTTCTTTATTCATGTGTTAACACTGATAATACTAATATAATAATATTTTATTATTTTTAAAGTATGAAAAATTTCAATAAATTAGGTTTATTTAAAAGCAAAGGCAGGCTTTATTCTGAACCACAGAATAGATTTAGAACCCCATTTCAAAGAGATAGGGATAGAATTATCCATAGTGCATCCTTCAGAAGACTAAAACATAAAACGCAAGTATTTGTTAATACTGAGGGAGATCATTATAGAACAAGAATTACTCACTCTATAGAGGTTGCACAAATAGCCAGAACAATTGCAAGATTTTTAAATTTAAATGAGGAGCTCGCAGAAACTTTAAGTTTGGCTCATGATTTAGGACATACACCCTTTGGGCATGCAGGGGAAGAAGCACTAAATGAAAGCATGTATGACCGGGGAGGTTTTGATCACAACTTACAAACATTAAGAATTGTTATGTTTATTGAAAATAAATATTTAAAATTTAAAGGTTTAAATCTTACTATAGAAACTCTTGATGGTTTGCTTAAACATAATGGTCCAATATTTGATAAAAAAAAAATTGACAAACTTATAGGCATTAGCAATCTTAAAAATAAGATTAATTTTAATATTTATCCGTCATTGGAAGCACAAATAGCTGCCATATCAGATGATATTGCATACAATAACCATGACATTCAAGATGGGTTAAAAGCTAAACTTTTTAATTTGAACGACTTACTCTCATTGAATTTTTTTAAGGAAATTTACAAACCATATAAAAATATAAGAAACATATCAAAAGAAGTAATTATTTATCAAATGGTAAGGGACTCAATTAATTTAATGGTTAATGATCTAATTAAAAATTCAATTATTAACATTAAACAATATAAAATTAAAAACTTACAAAACATATATCATCACAATGATATTTTAATTAATTTTTCTTTGAAATTTCAAAATATATTGGATGAAATAAGAAAATTTTTAAGAATCAAAATGTATAATAATGATTCAGTATTAACTAAAAATAATAATGGAAAAAAAATAATTAAAAAATTATTTACTATTTTAAGCAAAAAACCCAAAAAATATTTAAGTAAAGAACAGCTAAAATTTGATAAAGATAGAGCTATAGCAGATTATATTTCAGGTATGACAGATAGATATGCAATCAATTTATATAATAAAATAAAATGAACATTTTTGATATTTATTTAAAAAAAATTAAAATAATTATTAATGATCTTAATGACAAAGATTTATTAAAAATACCCGATAAATTAAGTTCGATAACGGTAGATACTACTCCTGCGAATTTTAAATCTGATATTTCAACAAATGTTGCCATGGTTTTATCTAAACTTAATAAAAAAACTCCAATCGAGATAGGGGAGATTATCAAAAAAAAAATTCTTGAGGACGCTGATGTTGCAGATGTTGAGATTGTAAAACCAGGTTTTTTGAATATTACATTAAAGCCAACTCTATGGAACAAGTTACTAGAAACTATCGTTAAAAAACCAAACGAATTCGGCCTTAATAAAAACTCTGAAAAGAAAAATTTTATAATAGAGTTTGTTTCAGCTAACCCAACTGGTCCTCTTCACGTAGGTCACTGCCGTGGGGCTATATTAGGCGATGTTGTAAGTAATATATTAAAGTTCAATAAACATAAAGTTTTTAAAGAATATTATGTAAACGACTACGGAAATCAAATTATAAATTTTACTAAATCAGTATTTCATAGATGTAGAGAAATAATTTTTAATGAAAAATTTCCAAATGATGTGGATTTATATCCTGGCGAATATATCATTCAGATATCGAAAAATATAATTAAAAATAATCCAAAAATTAAATTTGAAAATTTTGACAGTATTGCAAAACAACTTGCTTTGCTTTCAGTATCAGAGTCGCTCTTACTAATTAAAGACAATTTAAAAAGTCTTGGAATAGAGCATGACAATTTTCAGAGCGAAACTAAAATTGTTGAAAATAATGAGGTTCAAAAAGTTGTAAATAAACTCAAGGAAAAAAATTATATTTTTACTGGAAAAATAAAAGCTCCCATGAACGAAAAAAAAGAGGATTGGGTTGAAAGAGAGCAGCTACTTTTTAAGTCAAGTGATTTTGGCGATGATAAAGATAGAGCACTACAAAAGTCAGATGGTAGCTGGACATATTTTGCAAGTGATGTTGCCTATCATAATAATAAACTTGAGAGGAAATTCGATGTTCTTATAAATATATTAGGTGCAGATCATGCAGGTTACATTAAAAGAATTACTTCTTCTGTAGAGGCTTTATCAGGTGAAAAAAACAAATTAGTTTGCAAAGTAAGTCAACTTGTAAAACTCATTAAAGAGGGCAAACCATTTAAAATGTCAAAAAGGAAAGGTGATTATATAACCGTAGACGATTTAATTAAGGAAGTAGGAAAGGATGCTACAAGATTTATAATGCTTAGCAGAACAAGTGATGTAGAATTAGATTTTGACTTTGACAAGGTTAAAGAAAAGTCAAAAGATAATCCATTGTATTATGTTCAGTATAGTTACGCAAGAATCTCATCTGTTTTTAGACACATTAATAAAAATATTAATGATGAAATTAGTATAAAAAATTATGATTTTAACTATTCAAATGAAGAAATAAAAATTATTCAAAAATTATCTCAGTGGCCACTTGTAATAGAAATTGCTACTAATAAACTTGAACCTCATAGAATCCCAACTTATTTGTACGAACTAGCATCAGAGTTCCACTCGTATTGGAATTTAGGAAAAGATGATATTAACAAAAGATTTATTAACAATGAAAAAAAAATTAGTGAGGATAAAATTGTATTTTTAAAATCAATCTCAAATGTTATCAAGTCTGGAATGCAAATTGTAGGTGTGGAAACTCCAGAAAAAATGTAATGTTAAAAGAA
The DNA here is from genome assembly GCA_902633965.1 of uncultured Pelagibacteraceae bacterium. Classification (GTDB taxonomy): domain Bacteria; phylum Pseudomonadota; class Alphaproteobacteria; order Pelagibacterales; family Pelagibacteraceae; genus Pelagibacter. The sequence goes on from CACPID010000001.1 coordinate 185,043, forward strand.
ATTAAAATTTTATTATACGTATTTGTTATAGTTCTATTCTTTTTTTTAACAATTAAATTTTATTTATCCGATGCATTTGAAAAAGATGTTTACAGATCTTATAATAACCATGAAACCATCGTAAATGAGTACTCTGAAAAATTAGAATTAATTAAAAGCGATACGGATAATATTATTGAGTATAATAACAATATAAATAATTCCAAAAAGAAATACCAATTTTGGAAATTAATCGAAAATGATTAAAAGTCGTAGAAGTTTTATTATTGGGATCAAAGGAACAAAATTAAACAGAAAAGAAATTTCTTTTATTAAAAAATATAAGCCCTGGGGTGTAATTTTATTTACAAGAAATATAAAAACTATTGAACAAACAAAAAGACTTACGAATAGTATCAGAAAAATTTATAATGATAAAAATTTTCCGATATTAGTTGATCAAGAAGGGGGTCGTGTTGCTCGATTAAATAACATAATTTTATCAACAGCATTCCCAGGCAATTTTTTTGGAAATATGTATAAAAAAGATCCAAAAAATTTAAATTATTATTTAGATATTTATATTAATCAAATTTCTTATTTATTAAGGGAAATTGGTATAAATTTGAATACGAGTCCAGTTTTGGATTTAAAAGTTAAAAATACCACAAAAATAATAGGAGACAGAGCATTCTCTAGCAATATAAAAATTGTTAACAAAATTGGTGACTTAGTAATAGAGAAATTTCATTATAATAAAATTGGCACTGTGATAAAGCATATACCCGGTCATGGTTTAGCAAAGTCTGATAGTCATATACGAACTCCTTATATATATAAAAATTTGAATTATTTAAAAAGGAATGATTTCAAAGTATTCAAAAATAAAAAATCTATTTTTGCTATGACTGCACATATAATATTTAGTAAAATTGATCCTGCATATACAGTTACACATTCTAAGAAATTAATTAATATTATTAGAAATGAAATAAATTTTAAAAATTTGATAATTTCAGACGATATTTCAATGAAGTCTCTTAAATTTTCAGCATTAACTAATACCCAAAAAGCATTTCAAGCAGGTTGTAATTTAGTTTTACATTGCAACGCCAGGATGTCTGAAATGAAAGTTGTAGCTGAAAATTCACCAAAATTAGATAATTTTTTGCTGAAAAAAACTTTAGAATTTTATAAGCTAGTAAACATCAAATGAAAGAAGATGAAAAATTACAATTTAATGTAAATCTAAGTACTTTTAGTGGTCCACTAGATACGCTTTTAGATTTAGCAAAATCACAAAAAGTTAATCTAGAAAATATTTCAATTACAAAGTTAGCTGATCAATTTCATGAATTTATAACTAAATCCTTGGATCTTAATTTGGAATTAGCTTCAGAATATCTTTTGATGGCAACCTGGCTGGCCTATTTAAAATCTAAACTTTTGTTACCAGAAACAGATGAGGAAGAATTTAAAGCATTAGAAGTTGCTGAAAAATTAAAATTACAATTAAAAAAACTTGAATTAATTCGTTTACTTTCTGATCAAATGTTAAAAAGAAAAAGACTAGGTAAAGATATATTTATGAGAGGTGTAAAGGGGCAAATTAAATCTATATATAGTTCAGAATACAATGTTTCTCTTTTTGAGCTTTTGAAGACCTATGCAAACATAATAATGACAAAAGATTTTCAAAGAATTAATATTCCAAGATTACCAGTCTTTACAACAGAAGACGGGATTAATGAAATCAAAAAGTATTTTGGCAAACTTAAAAATTGGAAAAATCTTGAGGATTTAATTCCTAAAAATTTTAACAAAAAAAATAATTTAAGAAGAACAGGACAAGCAGGTATTTTTGCTGGATCTTTGGAATTGGCAAAAGAGGGAAATATATCAATAAAACAAGAAAAATTATTTGATAAAATTTTGATTAAAGAAAACTAAATGAAAAAAAATAAAGAAGATAATATAGTTAAATTCCCTTCAAATTTAAGCAGTGGTGAACGTGAAGTTGAAGCAATCTTGTTTGCAGCTGCCGAACCCTTAGAAATAGAATCTATTGAAGTCAAAGTATCAAAAAATATTAATGTAAAAAAAACCCTTGAAAAATTACAAAAATTTTATTCTGTTAGAGGTATTAATTTAGTCTGCATTTCAAACAAATGGTCTTTTAGGACAGCACAAAATTTATCTAACCTAATGTCACAACAAAAAACTGTTGAAAAAAAATTATCTAAAGCTGCTATAGAGACCTTAGCAATCATAGTTTATCACCAGCCAGTGACAAGAGCTGAAATTGAGGAAATCAGAGGTGTTGCTTTTGGAACTAATACATTAGACATATTAATGGAATTGAATTGGGTAAAACCACAAGGTAGAAAAGATGTACCAGGGAAACCTATCCAATATGGGACTACAGACGATTTTTTAAGTCATTTTAACCTTCAAAAACTTACAGATTTACCCACAGTAGACGAATTAGGTTCTGCAGGCTTAATTGACTCAAGTGCAATAGATGCATCTGTTTTTGGTACAGGAAAATTTTATCAAGAAAAACAAGAGGAAAAAAAAGAGAATATTTATTCCAATATCGATGAAATGTTGTCTAGTACTTTAAAAGATAAAGAAAGTGAATAAAAAGGTACTTTTAAAAATTTAATAAAAGATATATAAATAAACCATGAGTATAGGTTTTTGGCAAATAGCAATCGTAGTAATATTAGTTGTTCTTCTATTTGGAAGAGGAAAAATATCCAGCCTAATGGGTGATGTCGCAAAGGGTATAAAGAGTTTTAAAAAAGGAATGGCTAATGATGGTGAAGATAGTGCACCAAAAAACATATCCGAAAATAATCAAGACACAGATAAAAAAGAGTAGATCAAATGCCACAAATTGGCTGGTTTGAAATATTAATTATAGTTTCAATTGCTATCATTGTAGTTGGTCCAAAAGATTTTCCTATAATGTTAAAAAAAATTGGATCATGGATAGGTTCAGCTAAAAGATATGTTGCTAACGTTCAAAATGAAGTTTCAACACTGGGTGAAAATGAAATTATAAACGACGAAAATAAAAGTGATAACAACAAAGAAAAAAATTTAAATGACACCAAGTGAAGAAAAAATGGGATTTTTTAGCCATTTAGCAGAATTAAGAAAAAGATTAATTAATTGTTTAATATTTCTATTTATTTTTTTTATTATTTGTTATTTTTTTTCTGAGTATATTTATGGTTTCCTAGTAGAGCCTTATTCATCAGCTGTCCAAGATGATGGAGTTCAAAGAAGATTAATTTTTACAGCTTTACAAGAAACATTCTTAACTTATTTAAAAGTATCTTTTTTTACTTCTTTTTTTATAACATTTCCTTTTATATTAATTCAGATTTGGTTATTTATCGCTCCTGCATTGTATAAGAATGAAAAGACTGCAATTATGCCTTACTTAATCGTGACACCAATTTTATTCCTTTTAGGTGGAATGTTGGTTTATTATTTAATAATGCCTCTCGCAATTAAATTTTTTATTTCCTTTGAAAGTAGCGGCACAATTACAAATCTACCAATCCAATTAGAAGCAAAAGTAAATGAGTATTTGTCCTTAATTATGAAATTAATATTTGCTTTTGGCTTAAGTTTCCAATTACCGGTTGTCTTAAGTCTACTCGCTAGAATTGGTTTAATTGATTCGTTATTTTTGAAACAAAGACGAAAGTATGTTGTAGTAATGATTTTTGCAGCTGCAGCAATATTAACACCGCCAGATCCAATAACACAAATAGGTTTAGCTATACCTCTTTTAATTTTGTATGAATTATCTATTTTTTCTGTAAGTATGATAGAGAAAAAAATTAAAGAAAAAGAGCATGCATAACATTAAAGATATTAGAGATAATCTCGATAATTTTAAAAAGTTAATATCTAAGAGAAATGTTAAAGTAGAGATAAATAATATCAGTGAATTAGATAAACAAAATAGGACTTTAATTCAAAATAAAGAATTACTAGAAAAAGAAAAGAAAGATATTTCCAAAAAAAAAGATCAAAATTTATTTGAAAAATCAAAAGAAATATCAAAAAAAATCGAAAAAATTAGCTCTGACCAATCTCAAGTTAAATTTAAATTAGATGAAATTTTATCTTCGATACCAAATATACCTTTAGATGATGTGCCTGAGGGAAAAGATGAAAATTCAAATCTAGAAATTGAAAAGTCAGGAGAAATTGAGAATTTTGATTTTAAACCAAAGTCACATATTGATCTTGGAGATAATCTAAAGATGCTTGATTTTGATCTAGCATCCAAAACTTCTGGTTCTAGATTTGTTTTTGTTACAAAAAAGCTAGCCATGTTAGAGAGGGCCTTATCAAACTTTATGATAGATACACATGTAAATAAAAATAATTACTTAGAGATATCGCCACCCTTGATTGCTAATGAAAATACTATGTATGGCACTGGTCAATTGCCAAAATTTGAAAATGACCAGTTTGAACTAATGTTAGAAGATAAAAATGATCGTAAATTTCTAATACCTACAGCAGAAGTTATTTTAACAAATATGGTTAAGGATCAAATTTTAGATATAAAAGATTTACCGCTTCGATTTGTTGCTTCAACCCCATGCTTTCGTAAAGAAGCGGGAAGCTATGGTAAGGATACAAAAGGAATGATTAGACAACACCAATTTTACAAAGTTGAGTTAGTAAGTATTGTAGAGCCTAACCATTGTATAGAAGAGCTAGATAGAATGACTAATTGTGCGACAGATATTTTAGATCAATTAAAATTACCTTACAGAAAAGTTTTATTATGCACTGGTGACATGGGTTTTAGCGCAGAAAAAACTTATGATATTGAAGTATGGATACCGTCTGAAAAAAAATATCGAGAAATCTCAAGCTGTTCTTCATGTGGTTCATTTCAAGCTAGAAGAATGAAAGCAAGATATAAAAATTCAAAAAAAGAAACAAATTTTGTCGGCACTCTAAATGGAAGCGGACTAGCAGTTGGAAGAACGTTAATAGCCGTAATAGAAAATTACCAGCAAGCAGATGGATCAATCATAATACCGGAAGTTCTTAAGCCATATATGAATAATTTAGAAAAAATTGATAACAATTAGAGTTGTTTTAGTAAATCTTTTGGTATAAAAAATCAGTAACTTAGGAGTAATAATGTCAAATTCTGGAATAGGTCAATTTATACCACTAATACTAATATTTGTTATTTTTTATTTTTTCTTAATAAGACCACAACAAAAAAAAGTAAAAGAACATAAAATTATGGTTGAAAATTTAAAAAGAGGAGACAAAGTTATTACTGTCGGTGGGATCGTAGGAACAATTGATAGAATTATTGATGCTGAAAAAGTTGAAGTGGAGATCGCTGATAATGTTAAAGTTGAGATAATTAAATCTACTGGAATTCAAAGCTTAGTCACTGCCAATCAAGAAACAAAAAAATAATAGTAAATTTTTAAAAAGTGCTTTATTTTTCAAAATTAAGAATTTTTACTATACTAATAGCTTCATTATTTTTTCTTTTTTTCACTTTATCAAATTTTACAAAATTAGACGATAGCTTCTTTAACAAAAAAATAAATTTGGGTCTTGATCTTCAAGGAGGTTCTTATCTCTTATTAGAAATAGATAATGAACCAATTATTACAAAAGAGCTTCAAAATAAAATAACTTTTTTAAAAACATATTTTAAAGATAAAAATATAAATATTTTTAATCTTAAAATTTATAATCAAAATTCTATAAGATTTGAAACCGATGAAACAAATGTTGAATTAATTAAGGATATTTTCTTTGATAAAGAAGAGCCAGTAAATCCTTTTTACGAAAAATATAAATCACATCAATTTGATTTAGAAAATCAAAATAATATTTTTACAATAACATTATCAAAATATGGAATTATAGAACTCAAAAACTCTTCTTTAGATCAAGCTATTGAAATAGTTAGAAGAAGAATTGATGAAGTTGGTACAAATGAACCAAATATTTTAAAAAGAGGCAATGATAGAATTCTTGTTGAGCTGCCTGGACTCGATGATCCAATGCGTATTAAAAATCTTCTTGGTAAAACAGCAAACTTAACCTTTAGGTTTGTTTCAAAATCTACAGAGGCAGAATTTGGTACAGATTTAATGGAATTTGAAGATGGATCTGAGTCTCCGGTATATATAAATAAAAGAATTATTTTAAGTGGTGAAAATTTGCTTGATGCCCAACCAAGAGTCGACTCTCAGACTAATGAAACTGTTGTGACATTTAGTTTAGATAGAGTGGGTGCAAAAAGATTTGGTAAAGCTACAATTTCAGGTGTTGGGAAAAGATTTGCTATAATTTTAGATGATAAAATAATAAGTGCTCCAGTAATCCAAGAGGCTATTGTTGATGGCTCTGGACAAATAACTGGCGGTTTTACTTTTCAATCAGCAACTGACCTTGCCTTACTACTAAGATCTGGTGCATTGCCAGCTCCTATGAATATAATTGAGGAGAGAACTGTTGGACCTGGTCTAGGAAAGGATTCTATCAAGGCTGGGGTTTTAGCTTTAATTATAGGTTTTTCATTAGTAATAGCTTTTATGATATTTAAATATAAGATTTTTGGGTTGATTGCTAATACTGCACTAATTTTCAATTTATTTTTTTTGGTCGGCATACTCACATTATTTGAGGCTACTTTAACTCTCCCAGGTATTGCGGGTATTATTTTAACAGTGGGAATGGCTGTTGATGCAAATGTCTTAATTTTTGAGAGAATAAAAGAGGAAAAAGCACATGAAAAAAATCAACTTATTGCATTTGACTCAGGCTATACAAAATCTAGAACAGCTATTTTAGATGCTAACATAACTACATTTATTGCTGCAATAATACTATTTTTTCTCGGTTCAGGACCAATAAAAGGTTTTTCTATAACTTTGGGAGTTGGAATACTTACAACCTTATTCTCAGTTTATTTCATAGCAAGATTATTAACATCACTTTACATAGTTCGAAATAAAGATAAGGAAATAAAAATATAATTTATGAAAAATATTCAATTTAATAAATATTATAAATTATTTACACTTATCTCTAGTGGACTGGCTATTATTTCAATTTTATTACTTATATTTAAAGGGCTAAATTTTGGTATAGACTTTAAAGGAGGAACTTTAATTGAACTCAGAGCTATTGATAAACAAATTAATATTTCAAGTTTAAGAAGTTCTTTTTCAAAAATGAATTTAGGAGATGTAGCAATTAAAAATTTTGGTGAGGATTATGATTTCTTAATTAAATTTGAAAAAAAAGGTCCTGAGAAAGATTTAATTCAAAATATTAAAAAAGATTTAAATGCATCAATTGGATCAGGATACGAAATTAGGCGAGTGGAAAATGTAGGACCAAAAGTAAGTGCAGAATTGTTAAAAGGAGGCTTAATAGCAATAGCTGTATCGCTCGGAGCGATGTTATTTTACATCTGGATACGTTTTGAATGGCAATTCAGTATTGGTGCAATCCTAGCTTTATTCCATGACGTTCTTATAACTATGGGTATATTCTCATTAATAGGTCTAGAGGTAAACCTTTCTATTGTTGCTGCAATTTTAACTATCGTTGGATACTCAATGAACGATACAGTTGTAATTTTCGATAGGGTTAGAGAAAATTTGAAAAAGCATATTGATTTAAAAATTTTTGATTTAACAAATCTTTCTATCAATGAAACTTTATCTAGAACTATAATTACATCAGTAACAACGCTATTGGCATTACTATCAATATTTTTATTTGGAGGTGAGATTTTAAAAGGATTTTCTTTTGCTATGATACTTGGTGTTATTCTTGGTACCTATTCGTCAATTTTTATAGCGAATCCAATATTAGTAAACTTAAAAGTTAACTATAAAACTATTGTTAAAGAAGAGAATTAATATAGGTTTTGAGCAGCTACCATTGATAACAACATTGGCAAGGAAAGAAGCGTATTAGTCCTTGAAAATAGCATAGCTGTTTTTGCAGATTTTGCTTTCGTTTCAGGATCACTCTCTACAATACCAAGAGCTCTTTTTTGGTTAGGCCAAATTACGAACCAAACGTTGTAAGCCATTATCAAACCAAGCCACATACCTATTCCAATAGCAGTATTTTTGCCGCCACCAGATCCTATGCCTAATATTAATGCATCATGCACATAACCATTAAGCCATGCGAGTATAAGACCGGATACGATAGTAGCAAAAGCAGCCCATCTAAAATAAAAAAGTGCCGCTGGAGCTATTACTTTACCTATTGCTGGTTTTTGCTCATCTGGAATGTTTGGCATGTTGGGAATTTGAACAAAATTAAAGTACCACAATAATCCAATCCACATTATTGCTACTACTACGTGGATATATCTTAATAACCAACTCCAAAAAATCCTATCAAAATCAAAACCCTCGTTATTAAAAAAAAGTCCTAAAAAAAGTAAAATTGATATTGCTATTGAAGTGTGAATTGTCTTTGGTAACGATGATAAAATTTTATTCATAAAGCGATAATATTATATTTTTATTTGTCTTTAGGCAATTTTTTTGATTTTATTTTCAAGCATTTCCTTTAAAAATTGACCAGTATAACTTGCTTTAATTTTAATTATTTCCTCAGGTTTTCCCTCTGCGATAATATTTCCACCTTTAACACCCCCATCTGGGCCCATATCAATAATGTGGTCAGCGGTCTTAATTACATCTAGGTTATGTTCAATAACTACAACAGTATTTCCTGTAGTAACAAAAGTATGCAATATTTCTAAAAGTTTTTTGATATCATGTTGATGGAGTCCTGTTGTAGGTTCATCCAATATATAGATAGTTCTTCCTGTAGATCTTCTGGAAAGTTCTTTAGCTAATTTAATCCTTTGTGCTTCTCCACCAGATAAGGTTGTAGCTTGTTGGCCAATTTTTATATATCCCAATCCAACTTTTTTCAAAGTTAAAAGTTTTGATCTTATATTTGGAATATTTTCAAAATACTCACATCCTTCATCAACTGTCATATTAAGAACATCTGCTATACTTTTATCTTTAAATTTTATTTCTAGAGTTTCCCTGTTGTAACGACTTCCTTTGCATTCATCACAAGTTATATATACGTCAGGTAAAAAATGCATTTCATATGTTATAACTCCATCACCTTCGCATGCTTCACATCTTCCGCCTCTAACGTTAAAAGAAAATCTTCCTGGTTTATAACCTCTGCTTTTAGACTCTGGTAAGCTTGTGAACCAATCTCTTATAGGACCAAATGCTCCTGTGTATGTTGCGGGATTTGATCTTGGAGTTCTTCCAATTGGGGATTGATCAATATTTATTATTTTATCTACCAACTCTATCCCTTTAAAAGTTTTAAAAGGCATTGGTATCTTTCTTGATTTGTTATTATTTAAACTTAAGTTTAAGGCGTTATAAAGTGTTTGTAAGATCAAAGTCGATTTTCCACTCCCAGATACACCTGTAACACAAGTAAAACATCCAAATGGAATTTTTAAATTTACATTTTTTAAATTATTACCTGTAGCTCCGCCTAATTGTAAAAATCTTCCATTTTTTGCTAACTTTCTATTTTTTGGTATTGGAATATATTTTTTATTTGAGAGGTATTTGCCAGTTATACTAGTTTCATTTTTAGTAATATCAGAAAATGAACCTTGCGCTATTACTTCACCACCTCTATTTCCTGCCTCTGGTCCCAAGTCTATAATGTGATCAGCATTTTCCATTGTCTCTGTATCATGTTCAACCACGATTACAGTATTACCTAAATCTCTTAATCTTTTTAAAGCGTTTATTAATTTAACATTATCTTTTTGGTGTAAGCCAATAGACGGTTCATCTAAAACATATAAGACACCGGTTAAACCAGATCCAATTTGCGAGGCTAATCTAATTCTTTGTGCTTCACCACCTGACAAAGTTCCAGACTCTCTTGATAGGGTTAAATAGTCAAGACCAACGTTTAATAAAAAATTTAATCTTTCATTGATTTCTTTTAGTATATGCTCTGCAATTTTCAGATCTCTTTTGCTCAAATTATTTTCTAGATCTTTAAACCAAATTTGGGCCTCTGTTATTGATTTTTCAGTAACCTGACTTATATGGAAACTATTAATCTTTACACATAAGGCTTCCTCTTTTAGTCTATATCCTTTACATACTTCACACTTTGTATCGGATTGATATTGTGATATTTCCTCTCTTTTCCAATCACTATCAGTTTCTAAATATCTACGTTCAAGATTATTAATCACACCCTCAAATGTTTTTTTATGTGAATATTTCTCATATCCATCATCATAGCTAAATTTTATTTCCTCTTCATCAGATCCATACAAAATTATATCTTTTATTTTTTTGGGAAGTTTTTCCCATTTATCATTAAGAGAAAAATCATAATGTTTTGCTAAAGATGACAATGTTTGTGCATAATATAAGCTTGAAGATTTAGCCCATGGTTCTATAGCACCATCAGCTATGGTTTTTTTTACATTAGGCACAACTAGATTTGGATCCACATTTAATTTGATACCTATACCTTCACACTCTTCACATGCACCATAAGGACTGTTGAAAGAAAATAATCTTGGTTCAATCTCTTCAATAGTAAAACCACTTTCAGGGCATGCAAATTTTGATGAGAATATTATCTTCTCGGTTTTTCTATATTTTGCAGGCAATGTTTCGTTTTCATGTTCAACAAAAACTAAACCATTTGAAAGATTTAAAGCTGTCTCAAGTGACTCGGCTAATCTATTACCTAAATCACTATTTAAAACTATACGGTCTACCAAAACGTAAATATCGTGTTTTACTTTTTTATTTAATTCAGGAACTTTATCAATTTCGTAAAGCTGACCATCAACTTTAATCTTTCTAAAACCACGTCTTTTAAAACCCTGTATATCTTTTTTGTATTCACCCTTACGTCCTCTTACTACTGGTGCAAAAACATAAATAGTTGATTTTTTTGGTATCTCTTTAATTTTATCAACCATTTGAGTAATAGTTTGTGACTCAATTTTTTTTCCAGTAAAGGGTGAGTAGGGTATACCAACTCGTGCATATAGTACTCTCATATAGTCATAAATTTCTGTAACAGTGGCAACAGTAGATCTAGGATTTTTGGAAGTATTCTTTTGCTCAATTGAAATTGCTGGACTTAGTCCTTCAATCAAATCAACATTTGGTTTTTTCATCTTGTCTAAAAATTGACGTGCGTAAGCTGATAGACTTTCCACATATCTTCTTTGACCTTCAGCATAGATTGTATCAAAGGCTAATGAGGATTTACCTGACCCAGAAAGTCCTGTAATTACCACAAATTTTTCTTTTGGAATGGTCAAAGATACATTTTTTAAATTATGTTCTTTTGCCCCTTTAATAACTATGTTTTTGAGCATAATTTTTGTTGCTTTAAATAAATAAAATTAATATTCAAGTTGTTTTATGATATAAATACTAATTATATTTATATCATCTTTAAAATATTATGGCTGGAAGTTTAAATAAAGTATTATTAATTGGTCGTTTAGGCGCAGATCCTGAAATAAAAGAAATGGTAAATGGGAAAAGCGTTGCTAGGCTTAGTTTAGCTACTAGTCAATCCTGGAAAGATAAAAATACTGGTGAAAAAAAAGAGAAAACGGAGTGGCACCGTATAGTTGTATTTAATGAAGGTTTAGTAAATGTTGTTAAGCAGTATCTAAAAAAGGGTGCTCAAATTTATGTAGAGGGCCAGATTTCAACTAGAAAATGGAAAGATGAAAGTACTGGTCAGGATAAATATTCTACTGAAGTAGTTATCCAAGGATATAACTCATCACTCACAATGTTAGGCAGTGGTAATAGTTCAATATCATCAAATCAAGATAACAATCAATCAATTGAAAATACGTCTCAAGCATCTCAAAACGATTTGGATGATGAAATTCCATTTTAGTTTTTATGCCAGAAATTGAAAAAATTAAAAACAATAATATAAAACCCATAGCTATGTATGATGAGATGAGCTCATCTTATCTATCATATGCAATGAGTGTAATTGTAAGTCGAGCTCTTCCTGATGTTAGAGACGGCCTCAAACCTGTTCATAGAAGAATTATTTATGCTATGCATAAAGGAGGTTTTGATTGGTCAAAACAATTTAGAAAATCAGCAAGAATTGTTGGTGATGTAATAGGTAAATATCATCCACATGGTGATCAAGCTGTTTATGATGCTTTGGTAAGAATGGTACAAGAATTTTCAATGAGCCTTCCTCTTATAGATGGCCAGGGAAATTTTGGATCAATCGATGGAGACCCACCAGCAGCCATGAGATATACAGAGACAAAACTTGCAAAAATTTCACAGTTTTTAATCGACGATATTGATAAAGAAACTGTAAATTTTAAAAGCAACTACGATGAAACTGAAAAGGAGCCTGTTGTTTTGCCTGCACAATATCCAAATTTATTAGTAAATGGTGCTGGAGGTATTGCTGTTGGTATGGCAACAAGCATTCCGCCTCATAATCTTGGAGAAGTAATAGATGGTACTTTGGCTTTTATAAATAACAGAGATATAAAAATCAATGAATTAATGAAACATATTCCTGGTCCAGATTTTCCAACTGGTGGAACAATAATTGGGAAAAATATCATCAAAGAAGGTTATAAAAATGGAAGAGGTTCATTTAAAATTAGGGGAGAAATTAAAATAGAGCAAAGAACTAATGGAAAAGAAAGAATTGTTATAACGTCAATACCTTACCAGGTTAACAAATCATCTCTCAATGAGAGAATTGTAGAACTCGTAAGAGAAAAAAAGATTGAGGGTATTAGTGATATTCGTGATGAGTCAAATAGAGAAGGTGTTAGAGTTGCAATTGACCTAAGAAGAGGTGTTGAGCCAGAAACAGTTAAAAGACAATTGTATAAGTATACTTCAATAGAAAGCTCATTTGGATTTAACACCTTAGCTATTGTAGATCAAAAACCCAAAACATGTAACCTCAAAGATTTTATAGATCATTTTTTAAAATTTAGAGAAGATGTCGTAATTAAAAAAACAAAACATGACTTAAAAAAAGCAGAAGACAGAGCACATGTTTTAATTGGGTTATCTGTTTCAGTTGAAAATTTAGATAAAGTTATAAAAGTAATCAGATCATCAAAAACACCTGATGATGCAAAAAAAGAATTATCAAAAATAAAATGGAAAATTAATAAATCAATGAAATTTATAAAAATGATTGAAGGAAAAAATTCAAAAAGTTCATATACTCTTACTGATATACAAATCAATTCTATATTAGAGTTAAGATTACAAAAACTTACAGCATTAGGTATCAATGAGATAGAAGTAGAAATAAAAAAACTTTCAGATCTAATAACTCAGTTTAAAAAAATAATTAATTCCAAAAAAGAATTAATGAATGTAATAAGTAGTGAGCTTAAGGCTATTAAAGAAAAATTTTCAGTTCCAAGAAGAACTAAAATTATAGATGCTGTCTTGAATTACGATATTGAAGAAACAATTCAGAAAGAATCTGTTTTGATAACAGTCACTTTACAAGGCTACATAAAAAGAGGATCGTTAAGTGCGGTTAAACAACAAAAAAGAGGTGGGAAAGGAAAAGCAGGTATAAAAACACGACAAGAAGATTCTGTTGTACAAACTCTATCTGTAAATACACACACATCAGTTTTATTTTTCTCTACTGAAGGTCTAGTATACAAAATCAAAGCATGGAAAATACCTGAGGGCACATCTGCATCAAAAGGTAAATCATTGTTTAATATATTACCTCTTAAAAACCACCAATCTATAAGCTCAATTATGCCTTTTCCTGAAGAAAAAGAAAAAATAGGTGATATGCATATAGTTTTTGCAACAAGTAAGGGCAAAATAAGAAAAAATAGTTTGGATGATTTTTCATCTATAAATGCCTCTGGTAAAATTGCTATGAAATTGGATAATAATGACAGAATTATAGGTGTAAAAATTTGCAAAAATGATCAAGACATTATTTTAAGTACCAAGCTTGGAAAATGCATAAGATTTGAATCAAAAAAACTTAGGGTTTTTAAAGGAAGGTCTTCAAAAGGCATTAGAGGATTAAATCTAGCTGAAAACGATGAAGTAGTTTCTTTATCTATAATTCAACATAATGAGGGGAAAAACTCAAAAAAGAAAAGTAAAGATGAAGCTTTAGAGTCTAAAGCAAAAGAAAAATTTATTTTATCCATCACAGAAAATGGATACGGCAAAAGAACATTAGACCATGATTTTAGAGTTACAAATAGAGGGGGTAAGGGAATAATCGGCATTGTGAATTCGACACGAAATGGAAATGTCTCTTCTTCTTTTTCTGTAAATGAAGGTGATGAAATTTTAATATCAACTAATAAAGGAAGAGTTATCAGAGTAGCTGTGAAAGAAATTAGAGTTGCTGGTAGAAATACTCAAGGTGTGAGAATAATAAAGCTAACAGGGGATGAAAAAGTAGTATCGGCAATTAAAATTGATGATAATTTAATATAATGAAAACTATTTTATATCCAGGAACTTTTGATCCAATTACCTTTGGACATATTGATTTAATTAAAAAAGCCCTAAAAATTGGAGACAAATTAATAGTGGCAATTTCGGAAAACAGTAATAAAAATTACCTGTTTAACTCTGAGGAAAGAGTTTCTTTGGTCAGAAAATCTCTTTTTACTGATTTAAAAATGAGTCAAAGTAAAATTAAGATAATTT
>CACPID010000002.1 GCA_902633965.1 uncultured Pelagibacteraceae bacterium
AGAAGTTTTCATAATGAGAGTGAATTAAATGACTTGCTTCAAGCAATTGAACAAGAAAAAGCGTCATTAAAAACCTCGATTCCTACAGTCTTAAAAATTTCACCTGATATAAACGATCAAGAAATAGAAAAAATTTCTAAATTAATTTTAAAATATAATATACCCGCAATAATAGTATCTAACACAAGTGACAGAACAAGAGATGTTTTAAAAAATATAAATAAATTAGAAAAAGGTGGTTTATCTGGAAAACCAATTGCAAAAAAATCAAATTTAATAATTAATAAGTTTTTTAAAAATTTGGAAAAAAAAGTCAAAATAATTGGTGTAGGTGGAGTGGACTCGGCAGATAGTGCGTATGATAAAATAATAAACGGCGCATCATTAATTCAATTATATACCGGAATGGTTTATAGAGGACCAGGTATAGCAAAAAAAATCAGCGAAGACTTAAATAATATATTTAAAAAACAAGGTGTAACAAATATATCTGAGATAGTAGGAAGTAAAAAATAATCTTGACTGGTAACTTAGTTAAGCCTATACAATCATATTTTTATGTCTAAAAAATGTGAATTAACTGGAAAAATACCTCTCAAGGGTCACAAAGTAAGCCACGCTAATAATAAAACAAAAAGAAGATTCCTTCCAAATTTAAAAAAAGTAAGATTTAAAAGTGATATTTTAAAAAAAAATATAAGACTAACAGTTTCAAATGCTGGAGTTAGATCAGTAGATAAAAAAGGTAGTTTCGATCAGTTTGTAAAATCAGCTAAATTAAGAGATTTATCTCCAAGATTAAAAAAAATAAAAAAAAGTCTATTAAGCAAATCTGCATAAGACATGAGTCGAGTATTTATAGCCTTATCTTTTTTAATGGGGTTAGTAGTTTTATCTTCTAATTACCTAGTCCAATTTCCAGTAAAATATTATGGTTTGCAAGACATTCTTACCTACGGGGCCTTTACTTATCCAATAGCCTTTTTAATTACAGATTTAGCAAATAGATCATACGGAAAACAAATAGCTAGAAAAATTGTTTACTTTGGTTTTGTGGTTGGAATATCTTTTACTCTTTTCTTTTCAACAAATTTTTCTGATCTTATTTCAGTAAGGATTGCAATAGGTTCTGGAACAGCTTTTATTGTAGCTCAACTTTTAGATGTACAAATATTTGATAAACTAAGAGAAAAAAGTTGGTATGTAGCACCATTAAGTTCCTCTGTAATAGGATCTACAGTTGATACTTTTTTGTTCTTCTCAATATCATTTTATGCAACTGGTGTGCCATGGTTTACTCTATCATTAGGAGATTTAGCAATTAAACTATTTGTAACTTTAGTCATGTTAATACCTTTCAGATTACTTTTAGGGACTTTTAAACCAGTCTAATTTAATAACTATAACAAAAATTTATATGAAAGAATTTTATAGGCTAATTTAGCCACAAGAAAGTTGTATGAATTAAAACCTTTAATTGGAGATAGTTCATTTATGTCTCCACCAACTATATTAGAATTTCTTGCTGCTATTTTTAAAATATTGAGTGTTTCATCCCAAAACAATCCCCCAGGCTCAGGCGTCCCAGTGGCTGGCATAATACTAGAATCAAATCCATCAACATCAAAGGTCAAATAAACATTTTTATTTTTAATATGTTTTTTAAAATTTTGTAAGTTCCACTTACTTTTATCTTTAGCCCAAAATATTTTTATTCTACTTTTATTTTTATTTAAATATTTAACTTCAGACTCAGATATATTTCTAATTCCAAAAGATATAATAGAAACATTTTTGTAATCTAGACACCTTCTAATAGCAGATGCATGAGAAAATTTTTCACCATTGTAGCTTTGTCTTAAATCCGCATGAGCATCAAAATGTAAAATACATAGTTTTTTAAAATTTTTAGTAAAAGGCTCTATACAACCAGGTGTAATAGAGTGTTCACCTCCTAAAGTTAAAGGAAAAAGTTTTTTTTTTAAAAGTAGGGAATTAATATTAGAAATTTTTCTTAAGGCTGCCCGAATATTTTTATCTATTTTGAAGGGTTTAAGAGTTTTTATGCCAATTTTTTTGTATGGTTCACAATTAAGTTCCTCGTCGTAAAGCTCAACTTGATGAGATGCTTTAATAATTTCTCGAGGTCCATTTTTTGTTCCTCCTCCATAACTGACTGTCTTTTCTAAACCAAATGGAACAACAACAACTTTTGGTGAAAAGTTGAATTTATTATCAACACCGAGAAACCCATTTTTATTTGATAGATAATCCAATTTTTTATCCAAATATTTTTGCAAAATTTCTTCTGTCTCTATTTTTCCAATTTCCTTTATGGTAAGCATTGCTTGCAATCAGAGGAAGAACAGATGTTGCTTCAGCGAAAACCATTTGTTCTTTAGTAATATCTACTTTTCCCCAAGAACTTGCTTCTTTCAAGGTTGAGCTACTGCATGCACCATCACGTGAGTCAGCAACGGTAATTTGAACAGCATATTTATGCATATCAACTTCTTTACCTAAAAGTTCAGCACAAATTACAGTATCTTGAATAAAATTTTTTGGTACTCCACCACCAATCATAAATAATCCTGAGCCTTTTGACCTTATTTTAATTTCTGTAAGTTCCCTAAATTCCCTAACAGAGTCTATAGTTAAATGTTTGTTAGGATTTTTTTCCTGATGCATAACCAGACCAAATCCAGCACTTGAGTCAGTAAAAGCTGGGCAAAAAATTGGAACATTATAGTCGTATGCTGTTTCAATAAGAGATTCTTTTTTTTTTGAGTTTTTTTTCAAATATTTACCCATTTCATGAATGAATTCTCGAGAGGTATAGCTTTTAGGTTCTAAATTATCTGCAATTTCACATATTTTTTTATCGCATATTTGCAACTCATCTTCATCAATATAAGTGTCATAAATCCTATCTATATAATTTTTTCTTAACTCAGTATCATCTTGAAATTGTGATCCTTGATAATGCTTAAATCCTAAAGCTTCAAAAAAATCCATATCAATTATAGATGCTCCTGTCGCCACTATTGCATCTACCATATTAAATTTTACCAAATCTTTATAAATGTTCATACATCCTGCGGCAGATGTTGATCCAGCAAGAGTTAAAAAAATTGTGCAGTTTTTGTCATTGATCATATCATTAAATATTTTCGCTGCATTTGCAGTTTCTCTAGATACAAAAGACATTTTTTCCATTGATTGGATAATTTTTGTTGAGTCAAAAGACGTTATGTCAATATGTTCTACTGGTTTTTTTAGAAAGTCTTTTTTGCTGTTATGACCTAAGTTTTTTTTGCTAGACATTTAGGCAACTAAAAACTCACTCTTAGAGCCGCCTTCATACATTGACATAATTGGTTTGTCTTCTAATTCGTAAATTTCGTCAGAATAAAAACCATTGAATTGTGTTCTGAAAGTTAATCCATATCCACCTAATTGACCAAGTTCAATATAATCACCCTCTTTAATATTGTTCGGTAAAACAAAAGGACCCTTCATATAATCCATGCTATCACAAGTAGGGCCATAAAAATCAAAAGCTGTTAGCTTTTTTGAAATTTGTCTTCCATTTGAAATCATTCTAGATGGAAAAACTAAGTTTGGAACTCCGCCGTCAAAAAGAGATCCATAGGTACCATCATTAATATAAAGTTTATTTTTTTTTCTAAGAACTACCTTAACGATTGTTGATCCACTCTCAGCAACTAGTGCTCTACCAGGTTCACAAATAACTTCAGGTTTTTTTCGTAATTGAAGTTTTGAAAGACTTTTCTCTATTTCATCAAAATATTTTTTAAGTGGTTGAGGTATAAGATCAGGGTAGATAGATGGGAAGCCGCCACCAACGTTTATATAATCAGGTTCGATTTTAGTCTTTTTTATAATATTATTAATTTCATCAATTCCTTTAACGTATGAAATTGGATGCATACATTGAGAGCCGACATGAAAACTTAAGCCTATTTTTTTTGAATGTTGTTTTGCAAGTCTTAATAACCCAATTGCTTCAGAATTAACAGCTCCAAATTTTTTTGATAAATCTATCTCTGCATGCTCATTTGAAACAGATATTCTTACAAACAACTCCAAATCTTTTGCTTTATTTGTTGAGTCTAAAATTTTAATTAGTTCATCTTTTGTATCTAAAGAAAATGACCTAATACCATAATTAAAATAAGCTTCTTTTATACTTTCTCTACTTTTTACAGTATTCATGTAATGGCACTTAGCTTCAGGAGCTATTTCCTTTATTGTTTTAATTTCTTTAATTGAGGCAATGTCAAAATTTATAATCCCAGACTCATAAAGCGTTTTGAGAACAAATTTATTTGGATTTGTTTTTACAGCATAAAGAATTTTGCCTTTAAAGTTTTTTTGGAAATATTTTGAAGCTTTTTTTAGTGTTTCACTTCTAATGCAGTAAACTGGATTAGATGGTTTAAGTTGACTTACAAGCTTATCAACATTTTTAAATTTTTCCATTTCATAGCCCCTCAAAAAAAATTTAACAAAAAAAATTTGCATATCTAATATGCAAATTTGTAATTTAAGAGTCTGATTATGAGATTAGTTGAGTAATGTAAAGCAATTATTTCATATATTTATCCACTACTTTGAACCATTGAAATAATTGATTGAAGCACTATATATCGGTCATATGAGTACAATGCAAAAAATAACTGATTTTAAAGACAATTCGTTGCTAATAGTGGACGATGACAATCCATTCAGAGAGAGATTGGCTAGAGCAATGGAAAAAAAGGGTTTCGCGGTTTCACAAGCTCAAGGTGTAAAAGCAGGTATCGAGAGTGTAAAATCAAAAAAACCAGCATTCGCTGTGGTAGATTTAAGGCTGGGAGATGGAAATGGATTAGAGGTTGTAAAAGAAATTCAAACATCAAATCCTGAAAGTAGGATTATTATGTTAACTGGGTACGGGAACATCCCCACAGCAGTTGCAGCAATTAAAGAGGGAGCAATAGATTATTTAGCAAAACCTGCAGATGCAGAGGATGTTGAAAAGGCACTATTAGCGGATCCTAAAACTAAAGCTCAGCCTCCCGAAAATCCTATGTCAGCTGACAGAGTTAAATGGGAGCACATTCACAGAGTGTTTGAACTTTGTAACAGAAATGTATCTGAAACCGCTAGAAGGTTAAAGATGCATAGAAGGACTTTACAAAGGATATTATCTAAAAGATCTCCTAAATAAAGTTTTTTAGATTTATAATTTTTTTAGCAACCAGAGTTAAAATTAGTATTTTGAATAACTCAGCATATAAAAATGGATATGCACCTAATTGCAAAATCGGTTTATCCCATCCAATTAAAATTCCAAGCCAAATTAACCCAAATATATATATAAACGAAACTACAAAAACTAACTTTGAAAAAATAATTAAAAAATTAGTTTTAAAATTTAGATATCCAGCAAAATAAGCAGTAAATAAAAAACCAATTAAATATCCCATTGTAGGGCCAGTAAAATAAACAAGTCCAACACCTTTTTCGGGAGAATTAGAAAATACTGGTAATCCAATTAAACCTTCAATTAAATATAGTCCTACAGTTGCAGTAGCTAACTTTGAACCAAAGGCAAGACCTAAAAATATTACTACAAAAGTTTGCATTGTCATTGGAACTGGATAAAAAGGTATCTTAATTTTTGCTGAAATAGTTAAAAGTAATGATCCCAAAATTAGTATAGAGACTATTTTTAAGACTTTATTATTATTTAAAATTTTAACCCTATCCATAATTTATATTACTATTTTATAATAAATAATCTAGTTTTTTGTTAGACCTAAATAAACATCTTCAATATCTGCATCGTCAGTTGTGATATCTAATATTTTAATATTTTGATTCGAAAAATATATAAAAATATCCTCAATCTTCATAAGGCTTTTATCGTAGGACACAGTAATTTTATTATTATTATTAGATATAATTTTTAATTTATTTAGATCAATCTTATTTACATCAAGTTTTTTGTCTGTAGTGAAAGTAACTATTTTTGTCTTAATTTTATCAATTAAATTTTTTGTACCATCTAAAGCTACCAAATTTCCTTTACTCAAAATTCCAATTCTATCACACATTTCCTCAGCTTCTGCTAAGTAGTGTGTCGTCAGTATTATTGTTACTCCCTGTTCATTTAAAAGTTTGACATTTTCCCACAGATTTTGTCTTAACTCTAAGTCAACTCCTGCAGTTGGTTCATCTAAAAATAATATTGGTGGCTGATGAACTAATGCTTTTGCAATTAACAATCTTCTTTTCATTCCACCAGAAAGACTTCTTGCATAGCTATCTGACTGTTTGTCCAATGCTACCAACTTCAGAATATCATCAGTAATACGATCTTTTTTTTTGATTCCATACATACCCGCGAGTAATTCAAGAAGTTTTCTTGGGCTAAAAAAAGGATCTAAGTTAACCTCTTGTGGCACAATTCCAATTGACGCTCTAACTTGCCGTGGATTTTTATCTAAATCAAAACCCCAAACATTTACTGTTCCTGAAGTTTTGATTACGGTTCCTGCAAGAATATTTATAAAAGTTGATTTACCTGCACCGTTTGGACCCAAAAGACCAAAAATTTCTCCCTCTTTCACCTCTAAGTTTAAATTATTTAATGCGTTAATTGTTGTAGAGCCGTTTTTTGAATATATTTTGCTTAAATTTTTTACTGATAAAACGTTTTTTTTTTCCATATTAAATTATAAATTTATAACATAGATATAAACGAAGCTAAACTTTAATGACCAAAATTAAAAAAACTGATCATTTTTATTTAATTGATGGATCTGGATATATATTCAGAGCTTATTATGCACTTCCTCCATTAACAAGAAAAAGTGATGGAATGCCAACAGGCGCAGTAAGTGGATTTTGCAACATGTTATTTAAATTATTAGAGGATTCAAAGTCGAAAGAAAATTTAGACAGACCATCACATTTTGCAGTTATATTTGATTCAGCTAGAAAAAATTTTAGAAATGAGATTTATAAAGATTATAAAGCAAATAGGTCAGATGCGCCTGATGATTTAATACCTCAATTTGATTTTATAAGGAAATCAGTTTTAGCATTTAATTTACCATCTATAGAAATGCTTAACTATGAGGCTGATGATTTAATAGCAACATATGTTGATCAAATTTTAAAAATTGGAGCGAAAGTAACAATTGTTTCATCTGATAAAGACTTGATGCAACTTTATAAAAAGGGTGTTCGAATTTATGACCCAATGAAGAATAAATTTATAAAAGAGGAAGATGTGCAAGATAAATTCGGTGTAACTTCTGATAAAGTAATTGATGTTCAATCATTAGCTGGGGACAGTAGCGATAATGTACCTGGTGTGCCCGGTATAGGAGTTAAAACTGCTGCTGAACTAATTAACAAATATGGAAACTTAGAAAATCTTTTACAAAAAGCAACTGAGATTAAACAAAATAAAAGAAGGGAAACAATTATAGAAAATAAAGAAAAAGCACTTATAAGTAAAAAGTTAGTTACTCTTAAAAAAGATGTACCGGTAAAAGAAAGATTAGAAAATTTCATTTTAAAAGAAGTGGATAAAGATAAGCTTTTTAATTTTTTAAGGGAAATGGAATTTAACAGGTTATTAAGCAGCGCAATTTCAACATATGGAGAACCAAAATTTAAAAAAGATGAAACTACATCTTCGTTTGAAAAAAGTGTTAAAATTAATACAAAAAACTATAAACTTATCGACCAAATTGATGAATTAGATGAATGGATTCATGAAGCGGAGGAAAATGGTGAGTTTGCAATTGATACAGAGACTACATCATTAGACCCTCACCAAGCTGAATTAGTGGGAATTTCAATATCAACAAAAATTGGCAAAGCGTGCTATATTCCTATTTCTCATACATCTGGGAAATGTATTGATAAGAAAAAAGTCATAAATAAATTAAGACCGATCTTAGAAGATCAATCAATAAAAAAAATCGGACAAAATATTAAATTTGATTACATTATTTTTTACCACAATGGTGTAAATCTAAACTCACTAGAGGATACGATGTTAATTTCTTATGTTTTAGACGCAGGAAAAAATCGTCATAACATGGATACATTATCTGAAATTCATTTAGGTCATAAACCAATTTCTTATAAAGATCTTGT
This sequence comes from uncultured Pelagibacteraceae bacterium, assembly GCA_902633965.1. GTDB lineage: Bacteria > Pseudomonadota > Alphaproteobacteria > Pelagibacterales > Pelagibacteraceae > Pelagibacter. The sequence goes on from CACPID010000002.1 coordinate 8,182, forward strand.
TGGAACTGGTAAAAAACAAATTAATTTTAAAGACGTAGATATAAAAAAAGCTTTAGAATATGCCGCAGAAGATGCAGATATTACTTTCAGATTATATAAAATTCTTAAAACAAATCTTAACAAAGAGAAATTATTAAATATTTATGAAATTTTTGAAAAACCTATGATTAAAATTTTGGCAAGTATGGAAATAGCAGGAATTAAAGTCGATGATAAATTTCTTAAAATTTTATCCAAAAGATTTGAAAAAAAAATTAAGGATTTAGAACAAAAAATTTTCAAAATATCTAAAAAAGAATTTAATATTGCCTCCACAAAACAATTAGGAGAAATATTATATAATGAATTAAAAATTTCTACATTAAAGAAAACAAAAAAAGGTAGTTTTGCAACTAGTGCTTCTGTTCTTGAGGATCTAGCTTTCAAAGGAAATGAGTTACCAAAACTTGTCTTAGATTGGAGACAAATATCAAAATTAAAAAATACTTATTCAGACTCACTTCAAGAACATATAAATCCAAAAACAAAAAGAGTTCATACATCCTTTCTTCTTGCAGCGACAACAACAGGCAGATTAGCATCAAGTGATCCCAATTTACAAAATATACCAATAAAAACAGAGGATGGAAAAGAGATAAGAAAATCGTTTATTGCGGAAAAAGGAAAAAAACTAATATCAGCTGACTATAACCAAATAGAAATGAGAATATTAGCAGATTTAGCTGATGTAAAAGAATTGAAAAAAGCTTTTAAAAATAATCAAGATATCCATTCACTAACAGCTAGTCAAATTTTCAATTGTGATATCAAAAAAGTAAATGCTGATATGAGAAGAAAAGCAAAAGCAATTAATTTTGGAATTATTTATGGTATATCCCAATATGGTTTAGCAAAACAAATAATGGTATCAAACCAAGAAGCACAGGAATTTTTAAATTCTTATTTTTTAAGATTTCCAGAGATAAAAGATTATATGAGTAAAACAATAAAATTTTGTAGAAAAAGTGGGTATGTTAATAATATCTTTGGAAGAAGAAGTCACATATCAGGTATAAATGACAAAAATTTCAATGTCAGAAATTTTCAAGAGAGGGCTGCAATTAATGCCCCTATACAAGGATCTGCATCAGAAATAATGAGATTGGCAATGATAAGGCTTAACAAAAAATTTGAGCAAACAAAAAATAATCAATGCAAAATGTTACTACAAATTCATGATGAATTAATTTTTGAAATACCAATAAATGAAGAGAAGAATTTAGTAAAATTGATTATTAATGAAATGGCAAGTGTCAAAGATAGCGATTTACACACATTTTCAACTCCTTTAACAGTAGATGTAAATACTGGTGAAAATTGGGGTATACTTCATTGATTAGATTTCTTGCCCAAATTAGAACAATTTAGTATTTTTAATAGTATTAATGACACAAACAATAGCATTAATAGATGATGATAGGAACATACTTACTAGTATAAGTATAGCTCTAGAAAAAGAAGGATTTAAAGTACAAACATACCTAGATGGAGAGAGTGCCTTAATTGGACTAACGAGGCAACCACCAGATTTAGCAATAATTGATATTAAAATGCCAAAAATGGACGGTGAGGAACTATTAAAAAAATTGAGAAAAAAAACATCTATGCCAGTGATATTTTTGACATCTAAAGATGATGAGATAGATGAATTGTTAGGACTTAAGTTAGGTGCAGATGATTTTGTTAAAAAATCAGGTGGATTTTCAATTAAAGTTCTAATTGAGAGAATAAGAGTTCAACTACGAAAAAAAACTCAAACTAATATTGAGGAAAATAAAAATATTATATCACATGGAAAGCTTAAACTTGACCCATCACAACTTGAGTGTGAGTGGGGTGGGAAACAGTTGCCTGACAAACTTACAACAACAGAATTTTTAATCGTGCAAGAACTTGCAAAAAGACCTGGAATTATTAAAGAGAGATCACAGTTAATGGATATTGCATATAGAGAGGATACAGATATTGAAGATAGAACAATAGATAGTCATGTCAAAAGGATAAGAAAGAAATTTAAAAAGGTTGATACAAGTTTTTCCGCAATAGAAACTCGCTATGGAAGTGGCTACAGGTGGAATGTTAGTTAAATATGGTATCTTTAATAAAGGACCTTTCTATACTAAGAAAATTTCTTTTCATTAATCTAATTGTTTTTATTATTATCGGGATTTTAACTTTGGTTTATTTAAAGAGCATACAACCAGGATTAATAAAGAAAAAAACTTCAAATCATATTAGAGTTATTGACAATACAATTGATCATTTACAAAGACTAAGTATTGAATTTAATGAAAAAGATATTAAAAAATTTCTGCTATCAACACGTTTTCTATTTCAAAATCTTGATAGAGTAATATTTATTGATGTTAAGAATAATCTAATTGCTGATACAGATACATTAGATTTGGACCCACGTTCCTTCTCCCAAAGATTAGATGTTGTAGAATTTGAAGACCTTACAAATAAGAAAAAAGTCGAAATTGAGGTTAAAAAAGATAGTGGTGGTAAAAAAATATTAACAATTAAAGAAATTGTAGATAATTATGCAGCTTCTAGAGATTATGGAAGACCTTATACGTTGACCCAGGAATTTTACGATAGATATGTTCTAACAACTATTAAAAACGTTTCGTTAAATAATGAGAACGTTGGATACATATTAATATCAGAAAACTCAAATGAAATTAAATCAGCAATAGATGAGAGAAAAATTTTCATAATAAGAACCGCAATTTTAGTTGCGATCGTAATTCTTGTATTTTCCATTGTTCTGAATAGATTTTTTCTTAAACCAATAGGAAACTTAGTTGATTATACTAAAATAATAAAAAGTAAGAGTGATAAAAAAACAAAGATTGAAAATCTTAAAAAAAGAAAAGATGAACTTGGAATATTAACAAACTCACTTGAAGATATGACCCAAGAACTTCAAAATAGAGTCAATACTGCAGAAAATTTTTCAACAGACTTAGTGCATGAAATAAGAAATCCTTTAGCGTCTCTTAAAAGTGCATCTGAAATTATATCCGAGACTGAAGATAAAAACCAAAGAGATAAATTAGTTAATATTTTGAGTCATGATGTTGAAAGAATAGAAAGATTAATCACAGATTATTCTCAAATGTTAAAAGATGAGGTAGCAATCACAAAAGAGCAAATGAATAAAATTGATCTTAAAGAAATAGTGAACTCAGTTGTTGATGATTTTAACAGTATTTATCTACCCAAACGGGGAATTAAAATATCATTAGAGATAAACAATCAATATAAAAAATTTGAGATATACGGTATCGAAAATAGAATTGAACAAATTTTAGCCAATCTTTTAGAAAATTCGATTTCTTTTAGCGAGGATAACAAGGAGATAATTGTAAAATTGAGCAAAGATAAAAATAAAAAAATTACACTTGATGTTATCGATGAGGGAATTGGATTTAAGGAAAAAGATACAAGTAAAATATTTAAAAGATTTTATAGTAACAGACCTGAAAAATTTGGTGAACATTCTGGTTTGGGTTTAAATATTGTAAAAAATTTAATAGATTTGCATGGAGGGAAAATCATCGCAGGGAATAATTTGAACAAAAAAGGTGCTAAAATTGAGATTATTTTCCCAAATGCTTAAAGTAAAGTTGATTAATCAATAATATGTTGTTAAACATTCCACCTTATGACCGATTATAAAGTTAAAGATATATCCGAAGCAGAATTTGGAAGAAAAGAAATTTCATTAGCAGAAACAGAAATGCCAGGATTAATGGCTTTGAGAAAAGAATACAAAGGTAAAAAACCTCTTAAGGGTGCAAAAATATTAGGATGCTTACATATGACTATCCAGACAGCTGTTTTGATAGAAACTCTTGTTGATCTAGGAGCCGAAGTTAGATGGTCATCATGTAATATCTTTTCTACACAAGATCATGCTGCCGCAGCTATTGCAAAAGCTGGAATACCAGTTTTCGCTTGGAAAGGTGAAACGGAGGAAGAATATTGGTGGTGTGTAAGACAAACAATTGAAGGTAAAAAGGACTGGAAGCCAAATATGATTTTGGATGATGGTGGTGATTTAACTGCATTAATGCACAAAGATTATAAAAATTTAATGAAAGATATAAAAGGCTTAAGCGAGGAAACTACAACTGGTGTTTTAGCTTTGAAAAAAATGGAAGAACAAGGAACACTTTTAGTACCAGCAATTAATGTAAACGACTCAGTTACAAAGTCTAAATTTGATAATTTGTATGGATGTAGAGAGAGCTTAGTTGACGGAATTAAAAGAGCAACTGATGTAATGATGTCGGGAAAAGTCGCAATTGTTGCAGGTTTTGGTGATGTTGGAAAAGGAAGCGCAGCTTCTTTAAGACAAAGTGGTGCAAGAGTTATGGTAACAGAGACTGATCCTATTTGTGCTCTTCAAGCAGCTATGGAAGGTTATGAAGTTGTTTTAATGGATGAGATGATTGGACAAGCAGATATCGTTGTTACTGCTACAGGTAATAAAGATATTGTTACAGCAGATCATATGAGAGCGATGAAAGATAGATCAATATTATGTAATATTGGACATTTTGATAATGAAATACAAGTAGAGGCTCTTAAAAACTACAAGTGGGATGAAATTAAACCTCAAGTTCACGAAATTACTTTTCCAGATAACAAAAGAATTATTTTATTAGCTGAAGGAAGATTGGTTAACTTAGGATGTGCAACTGGTCACCCAAGTTTTGTAATGAGTGCTTCTTTTACAAACCAAGTAACAGCGCAAATTGAACTTTGGAATAATTCGGACAAATATGAAAATAAAGTATATGTTTTACCTAAACATTTAGATGAGAAAGTTGCAAGGCTACATCTTGAGAAAGTTGGAGCAAAATTAACTCCTTTATCAAAAGACCAAGCAGATTATATAAGTGTTAAACCAGAGGGTCCGTATAAACCAGATGCATATCGCTACTAGTGGTAGCAAAATAGACATATCAAAAGAAAGCCTAACAGCTAAAATTGCTAAAAAATTCTCAAAAGTATTAAAGCATGGTGATATAGTTTTTTTGTATGGAGATATAGGAGCTGGTAAAACTACATTCGTAAGATATTTGATTAATTCTCTAGAAAAAGAAAAAAAAATTAAATTAAGCGAGATCACATCACCGACTTTTAGTATTTTAAATGAGTATGAGATCAAAGATATAAAAATTAGACATTATGATTTATTTAGAATAAAAAATTCTCAAGAGATCAAAAATATAGGTATGTTTGAAAACTCACAAAATTTTCTCACATTTATTGAATGGCCAGAAAAAATTAAAAAAAAAATCGGCAATAATTATAACCTTTTTTTTAAATACAATTTTAAGTCAGAAAAAAGATTTTTAGAATTTAGAAATAAAAAAAAGGTTCATATATTTAATGTTAAAAACAAATCATAAACTTCATAAAATAAAAGGAGATGCCTCTTTCAGAGAGTTTTATAGAAAAAAAATAAAATCGAAAAGCAGTATTATTATTTTCTCAAAAAAAGAAAAAAGAAAAAACTTATTAATTTACGATGCTATAAATAAAATCCTTATCATGAATAAATTTGTTGCACCTAAATTAATATATCAAGAATATAAAAATAATTTTATTGAAGTAAAAGATTTAGGAAAGGAGACAGCGCTTGATGTTATCAGAAGAAAAAAAAGTAAATTTTCAATTTTTGAGAAAATAATTGAATTATTAATAAAAATGCAAGGGATAAAAACAAAAAAAATAAAAAATTTTCAAAACCAGTTTTATAAAATACCTATTTATAATAATAAAATGCTTTTCAATGAGGCAAAACTCTTTTGTGATTGGTATGTTCCTGAAAATGCAAAAAAAAATAAATCTAAAATAAACAAAATATTAGTTAAAAAAATTAAAAACCTTTTAAATAATTTGAAACTCAAAAATGATACTTTTGTGCACAGAGATTTTCATGTGTCGAACCTTATGTATTTTAAAAATAAATTAGCTTTTATTGACACTCAAGATGCGGTTATAGGCAATCAAGCTTATGATCTCGTATCTTTAGTAGATGATGTAAGATACAAAACACCAAAAGATTTTAAAAAAAAAATTTATGATTTCTATTTTAAAAAAAATAAGAAAAATATAAATAAAAATTATTTCTTAAACGATTTTGAAATTCTGTCTGTACTAAGGAACTTAAAAATAATTGGAATATTTACCAGATTAGCAAAAAGAGATAACAAGAAATTATATTTAAAATTAATACCCTACACATGGAGATTAATAGACTTGAGATGCCAAAATAACGATTTATTGAAAGATCTTAAGATTTTTCTTCACAAATATTTTTCGAAAAAAATTAGAAATAAATATGGAAATTAAAACTGCTATCATATTATGTGCTGGTTACGGAAGAAGGCTAAACCCTTTAACACTCGATAAACCAAAACCATTATTAGACTTATTTAATAAAACTTTACTTGAACATACCTTAAACCTTGTAGAAAAATTAAATATTAAAAAAGTAAAATTAAACACCTTTTATTTACCAAAAAAAATTGAAAATTTTTTTATTAATAAAAACTTTAAACTTGAAATAGACATTATTCATGATGGTGAGAAAATTTTAGATACCGGTGGTGGAATTTTTAATATAATTAAAAACCTAAATGACGAAGATTTTTTAGTTTTTAATCCTGATACTTTTTGGGATGAAAATTACTTAGAATATATAGAAAAAATGGAGAAACTTTATTTTAATCACAACATCAAAAATATATTATTAACAGTTCACAAAAATTTAAGTTTCGATAAAAATTTAAATGGGGATTTTAATTTAAATATAAATAAATTGAGCAGAGATAATCCAAGACAATTTATTTATACAGGGTGTCAAATTTTGAATAAAAAAATTTTCTCTAATTTTACAAATAGTAAATTTTCAATAAATGATGTCTGGAATACTTTAATCAAAGAAAATAATTTATTTGGTTTTGAAAGTAAAAATAAATTTATACATGTTACTGATATTAAAGTTTATAAAAGTTTATTAAAAAACAATTAAATCTTGCGATCTATCACTATCTAAATATTCACAACTCGAAATTTTTTTATTTTTATCAAATTGAATTGAGAGGGGATTCCCAGTAGGTATTTCTAGTTTAGTAATTTGTTTATTATCTAAATTAAAAAGATATTTACAAAGAGATCTTATAGAATTTCCATGAGCTGAAATTAGTACATTTTTGTTTTTATCGATTTTATCTTGGATGTTAGTTCTATAATATTGAACTACTCTATCAAAAGTATCTTTCAAGGACTCAGTGTCTGGAATATCCTCTTTTTTTAGACTTTTATAGATTGTCATATTGATAGGATGATATGGACTATTTCTATTTAATGGATCTGGCCTTAAATCCCACGACCGTCTAAATTCATGAATCTTTTTTTCTCCTAATTTTTTTTTCATTTCATCTTTATTTAAACCTGTTAACGCTCCATAATGTCTCTCATTTAACTGCCACGCCCTTTCTGGTGTCGTTTTATTTCTTAATGTATTTTGGATTAACTTTAATGTGTTAATAGATCTTATTTGAAAAGAGGAATAAAAATTATCAATATTAATATTTAAATTTTTTATAGCTTCACCAGCTTTACATGCTTCTAATTTACCCTCAGGTGTGAGATCAACATCCACCCACCCCGTAAATTTTTTTTGGAGGTTCCATTCACTTTGTCCGTGTCTAACTAAAATTAAATGACTCATTAATTTATTTATTATATTAATTAATAAGTATGTTAAAATTATTTTTTTATTTAGTAAATCTAATATTCATAATTTTATATATTTTTCCTGGCAGTATATTGGGTAAAATAATTTATGATGATTTTAATAAACAACCTCAATTAACAAACGATTTTAGTTTTAGTATCTTTGATTTTTCCTCAAATCATACATTTGCTTTTGCGTTTATCTCATTTTTTGGATTATTTTTATTTTCTAAAGACAATTTAAAAAAAATCTCTATTTATTTATTTTCATCCTCAATAATTTTAGAGTTTTTACATATTTTTATTCCAAATAGATCTTTCCAGTTTTCTGATTTAAATGGAAATCTTTTGGGTGTAATAGTTATATATCTTTTTTTATTTGTTTATTTCTATGCAAAAAAATCTATTAATTAAAATTGTATTTTTTTTATTTTTCGTAATTCCTGCTAATAGTGAAATAATTAAAGGAACCGCAGTAGTCGTTGATGGTGACACTTTAAAAATAAATAATAAAAAAATCCGACTTCATGGAATAGATGCTCCTGAGATGAAACAATTATGTCAAAGAACTTTCTTAAGCATATTTATTTTTTCATTTAATAAAAACTATAAGTGTGGAGAAATTTCAAAAAAAAAACTACAAGGTTATACTAAAAATTATAACATTAGCTGCAAAGTCGAGGGAATTGATAGATATAATAGAATTTTAGGAACTTGTTATAAAAATAAAATTAATATTAACTCTAGAATGGTTAGGTTGGGTTATGCAGTAGCTTATAGAAAATATTCAAAAAAATATCTAAGTGCTGAAAGAGAGGCCAAAAGAGAGGAGCTTGGGCTATGGAAAGGTACATTTGATATGCCCTGGGACTGGAGAAAAAATGTTAAAAAATAAAATAATTTTTTTTGTATTTATTTCTTTTTTGTTAACATCTTGCTCATCGATTCCTAAAAATACTCAAAGCGGTTGTTCAATTTTCTCTGAAAGATACCTTTGGTATAAATATTCAAAAAAAACAGAAAAAAAGTGGGGAACCCCAATTTATATACAACTTGCAATAATAAAAATGGAGTCTGATTTTGATTGGTTGGCAAAACCCAAAAGACAAAAAATTTTTAAAGTAATTCCTTTTAAAAGACCGTCTAGTTCTTTTGGTTACTCCCAAGCCGTAAAAGGTACATGGAAACAATATAAAAAAGAGACAAATAACCCATTGGCTCTAAGAACCAGGTATAAGGATAGCGTTGATTTTATAGGATGGTACACTTCGAAATCCTCTAAATTACTTAAAATCTCAATGAAAGATTCTTTTAAACAGTATATTGCCTATCATGAGGGTTGGGGAAACTATAAAAATTATAAGCAAAATAAAAAAGTAATTAATTTAGCAAAAAAAGTAAAAGCGCATTCAGATAGATATAAAATTCAATTGAACAAATGTGAAAAAAAATTAAATAAAAAAAAATATATTATATTTTAGTCTAATTGTTTTTTAAGTTCTTTTTCAATGTGATTAATACTTTTAGTATTTTTACCAATTGCTAAATAAATTGTTGGAATAACATATAGAGTAAAGAAAGTTGAAAAAATCATACCAAATAAAATTGTAATACCTACCGTTAATCTGCTTGCTTCACCTGGTCCACTACTAAAGACTAAAGGTAATACACCTATTATTGTAGATATTGATGTCATTAAAATTGGTCTTAATCTTATATTTGCAGACTCAATAATAGATTTTTCAATATCTTTTCCTTCATCCCTAAGCTGATTAGCAAATTCAACAATTAAAATTCCGTTTTTAGTTGCAAGTCCAATAAGAATTATTAATGCAATTTGACTAAAGATATTGATTGAACTGCCAACGACTAGAAGGCCCAATATTCCCCCAAAAATTGCAAGTGGTACTGTTAACATTATTGTAAATGGATGTTTGAAGCTTTCAAATTGAGCAGCCATTACTAAGTATGCAGTCAAAAGAGCTAAAGCAAATATTAAATATATTTGATAACTGGTTTCTCTCAATTCTTCACTTTCGCCTTTATAAGCAATCCTAGCAGAAGGGAAATTATCATTTGTTGTTTTTTCGAGAAAATTGAGTGCATCAGATAGTGAATAGTCTCCAACAATGTTAGCTGATATAGTTATTGCTTTTTGTCTATTATATCTTGATAATATTGGGGCTATACCTTCTTCTTCAAGAGATACTAAATTAGATATTGAAACAAGCTTACCAGTATTTTTTGATCTTACATAAACCTTTGCTAGGTTAGATGGTTCTTTCCTATTTTTTATATCACCTTGTAATATTATATCGTATTCACGACCATCCTTAGTAAATTTGGTTACATTTCTTGAACCAAACATTGTTTCTATTGACCTGCCGATTTCCAAAGTAGAAACGCCTAAATCTGAAGTTTTTTCTTGGTCAATTTTTACATTTAAAATTGCTTTAGTTTGATTAAAGTCATCTTCAACATTAATTAAATTTTTATTTTTTCTAGCTTCATTTTTTATAACTTCTTTCCATTTTAATAAATCCTCATAAGTATTTCCCAACAAAACAAACTGTACAGGTTTTTGCACCCCTCCCGTTCTAATACCTTGTGGCATAACTGGAAAAGCTAATACACCTGGAACTTTTGAAATTTTTCTAAAAGATTCCATCATTATTCTTTGACCATCTCTTTTTCTATTATCCCAGTGTTCTAATAAAACAATTATAAATCCTGAATTAACTTGTGTGGAACTTTTCCCAAATCCGGGAACTCTTAAAAGCAATCTTCTATATTCCCCTTTTCCCACCTCAGGTAATAAAAATCCCTCGATTTCCTCAGACTTACTTGATGTATATTCAAAACCAGAACTCTCAGGAGCTTTTATAATAACAAAAAATGCTCCTCTATCTTCCTTTGGCATTAGTTCCTTTGGAGCGTATAAAAATACAGAAGTAGTTAAAACTAATATGGTTATTAGAAAAATTATTATTTCTTTTTTTCTTTTTAGCCAAAACAATAATGTTCTTTTATAAAAATCTCTAAATTTATTTAAACTTACTTCAAATTTTTGAGAAACTTTTGATTTTATATTTTTTTTAACCAAAACTTTACTTGCTATCATAGGACTTAGAGATAGAGCTACAAAACTAGATATAATTACTGCAAAAGATAAAGTCACAGCTGTTTGCGTGTATAAAGTACCACTTAAACCTTTAATGAAAATAAGTGGGATAAATACTGCAACTAAAACTAATGTTGTTGCTATAATCGCAAATGACACCTGTTTTGAACCTTTGTAAGCCGCAACAAGCGATGTTTCTCCTTTTTCAACTCGTCTCACGATATTTTCAAGCATCACAATTGCATCATCTACAACTATTCCAATAGCAAGAACTAATGCCATAAGGGTAAATAAGTTTATAGAAAAATCAAAAAAGTAAATTGCTAAGAAAGTAGATATTAATGAAACTGGTAAAGCAATAATTGGTACTACTAAAGCTCTAATATTGCCTAGAAATAAATATATAATTATGGTCACTAAAATTATTGCTATTACAAGGGTTTTATAAACTTCATAAATAGCTGTTGATATATAGTTACTTCTATCAAAAGATACTTCCAATGATGTTCCATCGGGTAGCGTTGGTTGGATTTCTTTTATTTTCTTTTTTAATCTATTTGCAACTTTAATGGTATTGGCATCTGATTGTTGATAAATACCAATTCCAACTACTTGTTTACCGTTACCTTTAAAAACAGTTCTTGTAGAGACAGGACCAAATTCGACTCTTGCAACGTCTGATAATTTCGTAATTGATCCGTCAAAAGATTTTTTTAGTGGTAAATTTTTGTAGGTTTCAATTTTATCGTATGCATTCTCTAATTTAATGGTTAAATCTATATCTTTTGATTCTATTCTTCCAGATGGAAACTCTAAATTTTCAGATCTTAAAGTTTGTTCAACTTCCTGTGTCGTTAAATCTCTTGCAGCTAATGCTATTGGGTCTAACCATATTCTTAAAGATATTTCTCTTTCTCCTCCAAGTCTTACTCTTCCAACGCCCTCTACAGTTGCAAAGTAATCAGTTAAGTACCTATCAGCATAATCGGTTAACTCCATATCAGACATAAAATCTGAACTAAAACTCATCCACATAGTTGTTCTAAATCCAGCAGATTGTTTATAGACCTCTGGCGCACTTGCCTCCTCGGGAAGTTCATCAACCACTCTTGCAACAAAACTTCGCACATCATTTGCAACATTGTCTAAATCTAAATCTGACTTGAAGGTCATCTCAATTCTTGATGATCCATCCTCACTCATTGACTCAATATTTATTAGACCTGGTGTACCTCCAACTCTATCTTCAATTTTTTGAGTTATTTGAGTATCAACTATTTCTGCCGATGCCCCTTGGTAATTGGTTTGTATTGTAACAATTGGTCTTTCTACATCTGGGAGCTCATCTGTAGGTATCTCATTAAAAACTACAAGTCCAAAAATAACAAGTATTAAGCTCATTACAGTTGCAACTACAGGTCGTTTAATTGATAAATCTGTAAGATACATTATTATTCGTTAACAATTTTAACTTTCATTTTATTTCTTACTTTAGAAATTCCCTCTTTGATAATTTTATCATTGATATCTAATCCTTCCAAAACCATGATTTTTCCGTAACTTCTTTTTCCTACACTTACCTCAATTTTCTCAACTGAGTTATCCTCTAAAACTTTGTATACAAAATTAGATTTTCCTTGAACTAATATTGATGACTCTGAAACTCCAATTGCATCAACTTTATTATAAATTATTTCTGCATTTAAAAGCATACCTGGAATTAATTCAAGTTTCGGATTTTTAACCTTAATATTACAAAGAACAGATCTTGTATTGGGATCGACTCTTGAACTCACAGATTCTATTACTCCATTAAATTTTTTTTTATATGAATCTGATTTTATATTAACTTCCAAGCCTGTTTTTAAAATAGATAAATAACTTTCAGGTACTTTTATATCCAACATAATTGATGAGATATCATCCAAAGTAAGTATAAATGAGTCTGTTCCCAAAACTCCTTGTGCGATTTCTCTTTTACCTAAAACTCCTTTAAACGGTGCTTTTACCTTTTCATCATTTATTATAAATATTGTCTCACCTTCTTGAATAAGTTTACCAAATCTTATATTTTGATTTTTAATCTCTTCTTTTTTTACCCTATAATTTTTCGTTTTAAGTGCTACAGCAGTCCCAAAAGTTTCAATTTTTTCAAAAAATTGAGAGTTATCAACTACTTCTATAATTACACCTGGAGGAGGTCTTTGAGAAAATTTTTTTTCAAAATGTTTACCCACAAAATATCTTGCTACAATTATTCCAAAGATAACTATAAATATTATAGATATAGATATTGTTATTTTTTTAGATAATTTCATGAAGAATATTTACCATATTCACTCCAAGATCCATCATAAATTATTGGTGAATATTTATTATTTATCAAAGATAGTGCGAAAGCTAGAACAGAGGCTGTTACTCCAGATCCGCAAGTAAATACTATATTGGTGTCTTTAATATCTTTTAGTATTTCTTTAAATTTTTCCTCTAATTTTAATATGTCTAAAAATTCGTTTGTTTCCTTGTTTATACAATTATCAAAAGGTAAACAAAATGAATTTGGAATTGATCCAGATCTTAAACCTTCCCTGGGTTCTTTTTCTAAACCTTTAAATCTATTAAGACTTCTTGCATCTATAAGCTTAAATTCAGCTGTTAGAATATTTTCATTGATCTGTTTTTTATTTTTTACAAGTATTTTTCTTTCTTTTGCTTGGTAGTTAGTTTTGTTTACTCTCTCAATATTTGTTGTTACTTGCCTTCCTTCATTCATCCATTTTTTAAAGCCACCATTTAAAATTTTAACAAACTTAGGATTATGCCCAAAGTATAAAAAATTATACCAACATCTACATGAACTTATTAAATCAGAATTATCATAAATAACTATTTCATCAGTATTTTCTATCCCCATATCAGAAACAATTTTTTCCCATTCGCTTATATCTACTAACATGTGTGGTAGGTCCGTATTCTTTTTGGAACACGTATCTATATCAAAAAACAATGAATTTTTTATATGGTTTTTTAAATACTCTTTATAGCCATTTCTTCTAGTATTTGGTAAATGCCAAGAGCTGTCAATTATTTTAACATTATTTAAATTTTTCTGAAGCCAATCAGTAGAAACTAAACTCATTTAATTTTTATCTAAATATTTTTGATGGTATTCTTCAGCTATGCAATAATTTTTCAATAATGATATTTTAGTTACTACTTTTCCGGAAAGCTTCTCATTAATTTTTTTTGTGATTTTTTCAGCAATATTTTTTTGATTATCATTTAAATAAAATATTTCACTTCGATATTGCGTTCCAAAATCTGGTCCTTGAGAATTTAGTGTTGTTGGATCATGTATCTGAAAAAAAAATTCTAATATTTTTTCGTATGAAATTTTATTTGGATCAAATTCTAATTTCACTACCTCTGCATGATTTGTCGTACCTGTACAAACCTCTTCGTATGAGGTTTTTGAACTGTTTCCTCCACAATATCCGACTTCTGTTCTGTAAATACCTTCAAGTTTACTGAACTTGATTTCTGGACCCCAAAAGCACCCACAAGCTAAAACTGCTATTTCCATTGATTATTAAATTTATTTATCTAAAGTTAACCTATGTTGTCTAAAAATCAATTAGGCTTTTTGTACATGTTTTTGTCAGTCTGTGCCTTCTCAATAATGGATTTAATAGTCAAATGGTCAGATAACTATCCATTAGGTCAAGTAATATTCTTCAGAGGCTTTTTTGGAATAGTGCTTTATTATTTTGTTATTCCAAAAGAAAGAATTAGAGACTTTTATTTTACCAAAAGACCATTATTACATTTTTCAAGATGTTTTTTTGGCTTAGCTGCTTTACTCTCAATATTTACCGCATTGAGAAATTTACCTTTAGCAACTGTCGTAAGCATCTCATTTGCAGCTCCAATATTCACAACAATTTTTTCAATTTTTTTTTTAAGTGAAAGAGTGGGTTACTTTAGATGGTTAGCTGTATTTATAGGCTTTATAGGAATCTTAATTATATCAGAACCTGGCTTTAGTTCACTTAATGTTTATTATATTTTTCCGGTTATTTTTGTTTTAGGAATGTCATATGTTGCAATAAGTATTAGGCAGTTATCATCAACAGAACCCGTATGGTTAATTTCTCTATTTTTTTCAGCTGCAATAACTATTGCTGGCTTACTAACCTTACCATTTGGGTGGATAATGCCAAACTTTTATGATCTTACACTTTTATCTATGATAGGTTTTTTTGGTGGTGTTGCGAATTTGTGGTTAAGCCAGTCATACAAATTTTCTGAAGTTTCCTTAGTTACACCTTTAAAATATTTAGCTTTGGTTTTTGCAATTGTATTTGGTTATTTGATTTGGGGAGAAGTTCCATCTGGAAAAACTTTAATTGGTGCAATTTTAGTTATTGCTTCCTCAATAATAATTTTTAGACGAGAAATTGCTCTCAAAAAAGAACCCACACCGTCAAGACATGATTAAAAAACCTAGCTATTGGAATGTTGCAGTAAGGTATCTATCTTCCAGAGACGTTGTGATGAAAAAACTTATAAAAAAATACGATGATAAAATACTTACTACAAGAGGAGACATATTTTTTTCTTTGTGCAAAAGTATAATTGGTCAGCAAATTAGTGTGGCTGCTGCAGACTCAGTTTTTTCTAAGTTTAAAAAAGTTTGTAGAGGAAAAATCAAACCAAATATAGTAAATAATAAAACCTTTAGTCAGTTAAAAAAATGTGGCTTAAGTAAGCAAAAAGTTAAAGGTATAAAAGAACTATCAAAAAAGTTTTTAAATAAAGAATTTAATCCAAAATTAATAAACAAAATGGATGATGAAGATGCAATAGTTTATCTTTCTAGTTTAAGGCAAATAGGAAGATGGTCTGCAGAGATGATTTTACTTTTTACTTTCAACAGACAAAATATTTGGCCAATTCAGGATATAGGATTACTCAGAGCAATATCGAATAATTATAAAAAAAAATACTTACCCCCAAAAAACTTTATATCTAAACTTCAAAAGAAATTTTCACCATATTGCTCAGTTGCAACTTGGTATCTATGGAGATCAATCGATGATGAACCAATACAATATTGAGTCTATTTTTTTATAATTTGAAAAATTAAATCGTCTAAATTTTTCTTAATATTTCCTTTTGTAATAGATCTTCCTATAACTAACCAGTCACTTTTATATTTATAATAAGCCTCATAAGGGGTGGTAGTTCTTTTTTGATCATTTTTAATTTTATTAAAACTAATACCTGGAGTAATTATCTCTTTTTTAAAATATTTTTTTATAATTTTAATCTCGTGTGCACTACATACTAATGCATCGAGTTTTGCTTTATTTGCTAATTTAGCCTGATGTTTTACTAAGTCTTTTACAGATTTATTATATCCAATTTCCCTTAAATTTTTATTATCAAGAGAAGTAAGGGTAGTAACGCCAACTATTTTAATTTTTTTTGAAACACTTTTAACAGCCTTTAGTGCCTCTAAACCTGAGCTGATATGCACTGTTAAGTAATTAGGTCTTAAATCACTCAAAGCTATAACAGCATTCTTCATAGTATTTGGAATATCATTTAATTTTGCATCCAGAAAAATAATTTTATTTTTTAAACTTTTAATAAATTTTCTGCCATTTATAGAATTTAAAAATTCTAATCCAAATTTAAAGCCAATATTTAATCTTTTAGTTTTTGAGTGTCTTATAATCTGTTTTACTTTTGAAACTTGAGTTGTATCACATGCTATAAAAATTTTTTTTTTACTTTGTTTCATTATTTATTCTATCAAATAATTCTTTACCAATTTTAAAATGAATAGTTTTTTTTTCTGGTGTGTTTACTTTTTCACCAGTTTGTGGATTACGAGAAATTCTTGCTTTTTGAATATGTGTCGACCATGCGCCAAATCCTCTTAATTCTACTCTTTCACCTTTTTTAAGAGAATATTTGATTTCTTCGAGTATTATATTAAAAAACTTTTCAAGATCTTTTTTATAAAAATTTGGATATTTCTTAAAGATTTTTTGAAGTAGCCTAGATTTAACTATTGCCAATTTATTTTAATCTTTCTTTTTCTTTTTTTCTTTTTTATCAAGTTTATCTGATAAAGATGAAAATGGAAGCTGTCTTCCTGATAAAGGATCAGAGCCCATTTCTAAAGCTTTTTTGTTCTGCAATTCCTCTAATAGTTTAATACTTAAAGACACTTTACGCTTTTTCACATCAATTTCTTGTATAGCAGCATCTATTCTATCTCCTGTAATAAATCTAGAGGGTCTTGCATCTGCTGCATTTATAGCAATTTGTGATTTTTTAATATGTAACTCTATCTTACTTCCCTCTGGTTGAACTATTAAGCCCCTGTTATCTGTACTTAATATTTTTACTGTTAGGGTATCATTTACTTTTTTATCTTTAAACCACTCATAAGGATCAGGTTGGGTTTGTTTTAAACCAATTCTCAGTTTTTGTTGATCAGGCTTTATTTCGAGAACTTTAACTTTTAGAGTCTGTCCTTTTTTATATTTTTTTATCTCTTCTTCTGGATTTTTATCGTATGATAAATCGTTTGCGTGTAAAAAACCATCTAAATCAAAACCATCGATTTTTAAATATATTGCATAATCATTAATACTGCTAATCGTTCCGTTCACGATTGACTCTACAGGATGTTTTTTTTCAAAAACATGCATTGGATTTTCTTGTGTTAGTCTGTGTGATATAGAAACTCTTCTCTTATCTTTATCTATCTCTGTAATTATACAAGATATTTCATCGCCAATTTTAAACATCTTTTTTGCCGACGGATTTTTTTTTGTCCAACTTAGTTCGCTAGAATGCAGTAAAGTTGTAAGTCCAGGCTCTAGTTCGCAAAATGCCCCAAAGTCCATTAGTTTAACTACTTTGACTTTATACTCTTTGTTTAGTTCATAATTAGAAATGTGTTCAAATGGATCTGGTGATAATTGTTTAATAGAACAGCCAACTTGTTGTTTATCTTTATCAACAGAAATTATAAGCAAATCATGCTTAGCTCCAATATTTAATAATTCCTCTGGATGGTTTACTCTTGAATACGATAGTTCTGATGTATGTACAAGAACATCCAACTCAGAATTTACATCAAAAAAACATCCAAAATTACTATACCCTTTTACAATAGCATTTTTAATTACATCGCCCACTTTATATTTTTCAATTATCTTTGCTCTATCTTCTTTTTTATTTGTAGATATAATTTGCCTTCTTGATACACAAGCATTACCTCTAACTTTATCTAATTTAATCAAAGCAAATTTTTGAGGCTCATTAATAAGGTGAGATATATCTTTTAGAGGTTTGTCTGAAATCTGAGAACCAGGACAAAACATAAGAGATCCTGTATCAATGTGTTCAACAATTACTCCTCCTTTGCATTTGTTAGTGATTTTTCCCATAATAGGTTCATTCTTTTCAAATGCTTCAACAAGCTTGTCCCAACCCTTTATTTTAAGGGCTTTACTTGCAGATACTATTACATCACCATTTTTATCTTCAATTCTTTCTAATAAAACAGAAATTTTACTTCCAACCTTTAAATTTTCTAAAAGTCCTAAGGTTTTTATTTCATTTACATCAACAACAGGCTCTGATTTAAGACCTTCAATAAAAAGAAAAATAAACTTTTCGGTTATTTTAGTGACTTTAACTTCAATTATTTTACCTTCAGCAATATTTTTCGTTTTTGAAAGTTGGCCGTTTAAAAGTTCTTTAAATTCTTTTGAGGCTTTTGTTTCTAAAGAATTATATATTTCCATTAATTTTTTGTTTCTTTCTCAATAATATTTTTTAATTTTAAAAAGCATGAACTTTTAGTTAAATTTGAGGTATTAATCAAGATAGAATCCTCAGTTCTTTTTAAAGGTGAAATACGTCTATTATAGTCTCTATAATCACGGTTTTTAATGCTTTTTCTAACATCTGCCAGGGTGGTTTTTTTTCCTAATTTTCTCAATTCTCTGTAACGTCTTAAAGTTCTTACTTTAAGAGAGGCTGTTATGAAAAACTTAAAGTTAGCATCCGGAATTATTTTATATGTAATATCTCTACCATCCAAACAGCTACCATTAAATTTTTTTGGAAATCTGTAAGCACAATTAATTTGAAAATTGTGGACCAGTTTTCTTACCTTTATATCTTTTGCAATTTTCGATGCAAGTATGCCGATCTCATCTGTTGATAGAGATTTTTTTTCCAATTGCTTCAATTTTAAAACTTTAATTTTCTTTTTTAAAAATTTAAGATTATATTTTTTTGGTGAGTTTTTTTTTAAATATGCAATATAACGATAAATTTTACCTGTATCCAGGTAAAGAAGATTAAAATGCTTTGATAAAGCTTTTGCAACAGTTCCAGCTCCTGCCGCTGCTGGAGAGTCAATTGCAATTTTTATTTTTTTTTTAATCATTTTATATTACCACCAATTTCCCTTATTTTTTTAAAGAATGATGGGAAAGAGGTTTTAACTGATATTGGATCAAATATTTTCCATGTTCCGCCAAATGATAAAGCTGATATAACTGACATCATAAAAACTCTATGATCTTTCATAAAATTTTTAACAATAATTTTTTTTTCTAATTTTAGATTTGGATTTCCATAAATTTTAATTGAGCTATCATTATACTTTAATTTAACACCCATTAATTTTAAAATTTTTGCAGCAATTTTAAGCCTTGGACTTTCTTTTTGATTTAGCTCAGACAGATCTTTAAAATATGAAATTCCCTTCGCCTTAGCAGCCACAAGAAAAATTATTAAAAATTCATCAATCGCTGCCGAATTTAAAGCAGCCGGACATTTAATTCCTTTAAAATTGTCAATACTTCTTACTTTAATATCTGCACATCTTTCACCGTTAACAATTCTAATATTATCAAATTTAATTTTGGCACCCATCATGTTTAATATTTTAATAACTCCGATTCTGGTTGGATTAATATTAATATTTTTTAAATTTATTTTTGAGTTTTTTGATAATAATGTTAACACTATAAAAAAAGATGCTGAACTTATATCTCCAGGAATATCAAAATCAAATTTATTTAAAATATTTGGTTTTGATAAAGTAATTAAATCAAAACCTGAAACCTTTTTAATTTTTATTGGTATTTTAAGACTTTGAAACATTTTTTCTGTATGATCTCTTGAATTTTTAGCAGTTATTTTTGTAACACCCGGTATATTTAAAGATGATAACATCACACAAGTTTTGCATTGAGCAGACCCTCTTTTTTCAAAGTAATTAATAGGTCTTAAATAATTTGTACCTTTAATATATATTGGTAATTTAGATTTGTTATTTGGATAAAAATTGACTCCAATTTTTTTTAAAGGCTCTATAACTCTTGAAAAGTCTCTTTGAGATAAGCTTTTATCTCCTACTATTTTGATCTTATGAGGTGATTTAATTAACAATGATAAAATTAATCTTCCCAAAGTACCAGAATTTCCAGCATTTAAGGTCATATTTTTTTTAAAAATAAAACCATTTAATCCTCTTCCTTCAATTGAACAAATATTTTGATGTTGGGAAATTTTGATGCCTAGTTTCTTGAGACATTTTAGAGTATTAATAACATCTTCTGATCTTAACAAATTTTTAGCCTTTGATATTCCTATTGCCTGTGATGCTATTAATGCCCATCGAATAGATAAACTTTTATCACCATCAATATTTATCTTTTTATTAAAACTTTTTATTTTTTTATCAATTCGAATAAAATTACTTGGCATTTTATTTTAATTGATTTTAAAAGCATCTCCAAAATATGCATTTCTTGCCTCGGTGTTATTTACAAGTTCTTTTGGTGTACCTTGTGCAATAATTCTACAGTTTGAAAGTATCATTGCTACATCAACACAAGAAAGTAAGTCTCTAGCTTGGTGATCACATATGATTATACCAATTCTCTCCTCTGTTTGTAGATTAACTATTATTTTTTGTAACATTTGAATTGTTAATACATCTAAAGCTGCAAAACATTCATCAAGAAGAAGAATTTTTGGATCACCCAATAGAGCAATTGCAATAACTAACTTTTTCTTTTGTCCACCCGATAAAAAAGATGCTTTAATATTTCTTATGTAATCCAACTCAAATTTTGAGATTAAATACTCGATTTTACTATTTTGTTCTCTTGGATCTTTGATCAAGATTTCTGCAATTGCTTTTAAATTTTCATATGTTGTAAGATCTGAAAAAAAGCCTCCATATTGAGGGACATAACCTATTTTAAATTCTCTGGTTCTTATATATATTGGGTACCCAGTTGCATCCTTGTTACCAAAAATAATTTTGCCAAAATCGGGTTTTAGTAAACCAGTTATTAAATTAAAAATTGTTGATTTACCGGCGCCATTAGGCCCCAACAAACCAAGTATTTCACCTCTATTTATTTTTAGCGAAACATTATCTAAAATTTTTCTTTCCCCAAATGATTTAGACACGTTTTGGAGTTCTAATAAAGAGTCATTTTTTTTAAACGATTTAATTCTAAATTTCTTAATTACTGCCATTATGTTTTAATTCTACTTTTACCTTATTTTCTTTATCTAACGTATAAATCTTAGAGAATTTACTTACAAGATCAATTTCTACCATATCTGCTAAAAGCTTATTATTATAACCTTCATAAACTACGTTATTTTCAATATTTATATTTTTATCATCATAATTCATAAATAAAGTATCTGAGTTAATTGAGTGCCCTTCATATTTTAATTTAACATTGTCATAAAAATAAGTATCAAATGTTATCTTATTATATTCTGCAAAGTCTGAAAAGATAACTATATCTTCAGAGTCTTTTATTTTAATTATGCCTATAACTTTTTTGAGTATTAGTATATTTTTATTCTTTTCAGAGACCTTTCCTGACTTTGACTCGATTACATAACTATTTCCTTCTTTATCAATTGCATTATATTTTAGGTCTACGATCTTATTATCTATATCGGTATTTATATTTGAGTTATTTATGATGTCTTGGTCTTTATTTAAAAAAAAAAATGTATAAATTAAAAATATTATCATTATGATAACTAATATTATTCCAATCTGAATTAATGATTTTGTGGGCATTAATCTAATTTATATTAGCATTTAAAATATTATGAATATGAATTAACCCAACTGTCTGGTTTTTATTTTTATTTTTATACACGCAAAGGCTAGTAATCTTCTTTTTTGAAGTCATTAAACTCAAGGCCTCCACTGCTAATTCATTTTGATTAATTGATATTGGGTTTTTAGACATTATTTTTTTAAGCCTAATATTTTTAATTTCATTATTCTTCTCAATTGCTCTTTTTAAATCTCCATCCGTTATTACACCTATAGTTTTTTTTTTTTTATTTCTTACAATTAATACACCTAGATTTTTTTTTGATAAAATTTTTAAAGCATTTTTCATATTAGAGTTTTCATCAATAAAAGGAATTTTATTCCCTCTAATCATAAGATCCTCTACAGTTTTAAGTTTGGTAGCTAAATTTCCAGATGGGTGAAATTTTTTAAAATCCAATTTTCCAAAATTTTTATAATTCATTGACGCGATAGCTAGGGCATCACCTAATGCTAACTGTGATGTTGTAGAAGATGTAGGAACTATGCCGTGACCAGATTCTTTCATTTCTGGTATATAAAGTTTAAAATCTGATGATTTATATAAAACTGAATTTTTTTTTGAAACTACTCCAACTAAAGTTATTTTATTTCTTTTGGCATATTGAATTACAGGCTTAAGTTCATCAGTTTCACCTGAATTACTTATTAATATTAATAAATCTTTTTTTGTTATACTACCTAAATCACCATGGGTACATTGGCTTGCAGATATCGCAAATGATGGACTTCCAACAGATGAAAGTGTGCTACTTATTTTAGATGCAATTATATAACTTTTTCCAACACCACAAAAAATTACCTTTGATTGACAATTTACTATTAAATTTACAACTTTATTGAATGTATTATTGATAGAATTTTTAAGTTTTCTAAGAGCTTGTATTTCTAAATCAATCACATTTTTTGCAACTTTTTTTAAATTATTTTTTTTCATTTTTAATGTTCAAAAGTATTTATTTTATAGCCTGCAATTTCCATATCTACAAGAATAGGTAATGCTTTTACGCTTTTTTCATAAAGCTCAATTCTTTTTTCTCTTTCTAACATATTTTTTAATTTCTTTTTTATCTCAAATAAGTATTCAGTATCTTGTGCAGCATAACTTATTTGTTTATCAGAAAGATTTGGATCGCCCCAATCGCTTTGTTGTTCTTTCTTTGATATATCCTTGCCACAAATTTCTTTCACCAAGTCCTTATAACCGTGTGAACTAGATGCCGTTCTAGCAATTTTTGATGCTAGTTTGGTACAAAATATATTTTCAATTTGAATTCCTAAATGATACTTAAGCCATAGCAAGTCCTGTCTTGCATAGTGCATAATGAATTGAGTCTTTTTATTATTTAACAATTTTTTTAAATTTGGTGCGTTATAATTGTTTCTATCAAGTTTGATTAAAAAATACTTTTTGGACTCCAATCCTAATTGAACTAAAGTAAGTGGGTCTCTACCTAATACAAGACCAAGTGCCTCACAATCTAAACCAATTACTTTTTCATTTGATAAATCAATATCATTTGGCAAATCTTGATCAAATATTTTGATGTTATTCATTTTTAGTTATATATATAAAGACATAACAAAAATGTCTATTTTTTGATAAATGATTAAAAAAAAAGTCCTTATCTTTGGTGCAAGTGGTCAAATTGGTAGATATTGTATAAGAAGGTTAGTTAAGGATAATTATAAAGTTACTGCAGTTACTAGAAATAAGCACCAAAAAGCTTACGTTTTAAAAACGCAAGCTCCAATAGGTTATCTCGATATTGAGGAAGCAGATATTTTCAATGAGCAAAAGATCACTAAATTTATATCTGAGACAGACATATGTATTAATTTAGTTGGAATATTATTCGAGAAAGGAAAACGAGATACTTTTGAAAATATTCATAATAAATTTCCAAAATTAATTTCAAGAATTTGTTCACAAGAAAAAAAGAAATTGTTACACATATCAGCTTTAGGTTTAGAGGATGCTAAAGACTCTTTATATGCTTTAAGTAAACTTAATGGAGAGGAAAGTATAAAAAAAAATCTTTCTTCCGCAACAATATTAAAACCTTCGATAGTTTACAGTGTTGATGATAAGTTTACCACTAAATTTATGAGTATTCTCAGTTTACTTCCCATCTTTCCATTATATTATAATGGGTCAACAAAATTTTGTCCTGTCCACGCATCTGATGTTTCAGAGGTTATATTTAAAGTAATTTCAAACGAGATTTATTCAAAAAGTATTGAAGTTATCGGGCCCGAAATAATAACTTTTAAAGAAATCTTAGAAAAATTACTTTTTGCAATTAATAAAAAGAGAATTTTGCTTCCATTGCCTTTATTTTTAGCAAAAGCAAGTGCTTCAATTTTTCAACTTTTACCAACGCCATTAATCACTAATGATCAGCTAAAATTGTTAAAATATGATAATATCAAATCTAGCAATGGTATTACTAATTTTGACATAGGAGTTCCAAGTAAAATTTTATTTGACAATGGTATTCAAGAATATGCATACAATTGGCGCGAAGGAGGAAAATTTTCTTTAGAGAAAAACAATAAAGTAAAATGATTATAAATATAGTTTATTTAACAATTTTTTTAATTTTAATTTATGTAATTTATATTGCGGTAAAAGCAATTAATATTGGAATGCAAGCAAAGGCCTCTAATAAGTTAGATAATGAGTTAAGTGATATTGAGCCTCAAGATAATCAAAGCGGAAGTATAAGTGATGAAATTATAAAACTACAAAATTTGCTAGAGTCTGAGGTAATCACAAAAGAGGAATTTGATAAAGCAAAAAAAAAGTTGTTAGATAAATAAAAATTAAGCAGATTTAATTTTATTTGTAATTAACTTAGGGACTTCATCATTTTTCTCACTTGCATCTTCTTTTTTACCTTTTGGTTGAAAAGCATATAAAAGATGCAATTTACAATACGAAAAATCTTTTAATGACGAACGCCCACAAAAATAAAAAGATTTTTCATTTGGGTGACCAATTGGCCATTTGCAAGTATTGTCATCCAACTCTTCAAGTTGTTTAGGATTTTCTGGCTCAAAATCATTTTCAATTAATAAAGATTTAAACCTAGACCTTGAAAACTTTTTTGGCTTTTCAGAGTTACTTTCAGAGCTTTTCTTAAAACTATTGTTTGTTTCTTGATTAAAATTTTTTGGTCTTATTTTCGCAGATAAATTTAATCTATGCGCCTTACCAATTACTGCGTTTCTACTTAGTCCACCTAAAATTTCAGCTATCTGACTAGCAGTTTTTCCTTTTCCCCAAAGTTCTTTAAGTTTGTTTACTTTTTCCTCTGTCCAACTCATTTATATACTATATGTAGTAGTTATATTTATGTTGTATACAATATAAATACACATATAAAAATTATAAAAACAAGTGTTATTTTTGTTTTTTTAACAAAATTGAAAAAAAAAAGATAAATATATTTACCAATGGTTGAATTACAAAAAAGATATAAAATTGGTGTTCGTCAATTTGGAAAGATTAATTATGTAGGGTTAGTTGCATTATGGATTAGAGAATGCAGTAGATTTTTTGTTGTATGGGCTCAGACACTTTTATCACCTTTAGTCTCTAGTTTGCTATTTTTGTCGGTATTAACACTTGCGCTTGGCAATGACAGAGGAGATGTTTTAGGTTACTCATTTGTTACATTCCTCGCGCCTGGATTGATAGTTCAATCAATGATACTTCAAAGTTTTTCACATTCCGTAAGTTCATTTATGATATCCAAAATGCAAGGAAATATAGTCGATGTTCTTTATGCTCCATTATCAGCTTTTGAGGTTTCCTTAGCTGTAATTATGGCCGCGGTTACAAGAAGTATATTAATAGGCTTTATATCAGTAATTGTATTTATTTTTATAGTAGAGTTGCCATTAAAAAATATTTTTTTTATTTTTTACTCTGGTTTTTTTGGATCATTCTTTATAGGAAGTTTAGGTTTTATAACCGGTTTGTGGGCTACTAAATTTGATCACACTGCAACTGTTACGAATTTTATTCTGCAACCATTGAGCTTTTTATCTGGAGTTTTTTATACTATTGATAGATTACCAGAATTTTTTCAGTCTATTAGTTTGATTAATCCTTTTTTTCATATAATAAATATATTTAGATATGGTTTCTTAGGCAAGTCAGATGGAGATTTATATTTTGGCGTTATTTACTTGCCACTATTGGCAATAGTGGGGTGGGTAATATCTTATTATCTTTATAAAATAGGTTACAAAATAAAATCTTAATTATGTCGTCCTTAGCAAAAAATTATAATAGAAGACAAATTTCTTTTAAAAAAGGAAAAGGAAGTTATTTATACTCAAACAATGGAAAAAGATATTTAGATTTTGTCCAAGGTATCGCTGTAAATTCATTGGGTCATGCAAATAATTATTTAATAAAAGCTATCAATAATCAAGCTAAGAAGGTTTGGCATGTTTCAAATGCATTTAAAATCCCTGAGGGAGAGAAGTTAGCAAAAAGATTAACAAGCAAAACCTTTGCAGACTCAGTAATTTTTCAAAATAGTGGTGCGGAGGCAACTGAAGTCGCAATAAAAGTTGCAAGAAGATATTTTTATTCAATTGGTCAAAAGAAAAAAAATAGAATTTTGTGTGTGAAAAATTCATTTCATGGGAGAACTCTTGCAGCAATATTTGCAAGTGGCTCAAAAAAAATGACTGACGGATTTGGGCCAAAAGTTGATGGTTTTGATCATTTTGCTTTTGGGGATCATAAAGCATTAATTAAATCAATTACAAGCAAAACTGCTGCAATAATGATAGAGCCAATAATGGGCGAGGGCGGAATAAAAGTTATCCCAGAATGGTGTCTTAAAGAATTAAGAAAAATTTGTAATAAAAAAAAAATACTTTTAATTTTGGATGAGGTTCAATCAGGCGTTGGAAGATCAGGCAAATTCTTATCTTACGAATATTCTAAAATAATTCCTGATATCGTTCCAATAGCCAAAGGCATTGGAGGAGGGTTTCCTATTGGAGCTGTGCTAATGACTAAAAAAGTTGCAAAACACATGTCTCCTGGTACGCATGGGAGTACATTTGGTGGCAACCCCTTGGCGATGAGTGTTGGAAATGCGGTGATGGATCAAATATTTAAAAAAGGCTTTTTACAAAATGTAAAAATTAAATCAAAATTTTTTTTTAAAAAATTAAATGAAATACAGGCAAATTATTCAAATGTAATTGAAGAGGTAAGAGGAAAAGGATTATTAATTGGACTTAAATTGAAGGTGGATCAAACAAAATTTATAAATAAATTATTTGAAAATAAGTTACTTACAATTAAAGCTGCGGATAATGTCGTGAGAATTTTACCGCCATTAAACGTGTCAAATAAAGAAATAACTATTGCATTAAAAATTATAGAAAAAGTTTGCAAATCATATAATTAGTTATGAAACATTTTATAAATATTAAAGATATACCTTATAAAACATTGAGAAAGATTTTATCAGATACAAAAAAAAGAAAAGATTTAAGAAAAAAACTAAAAACTTTAGAGATTGATAAAGACAATCCTTTAAAAGGGATCTTATTAATTCAAATGTTCGAAAAATCATCTTTAAGAACTAGATTAAGTTTTTATCTCGCTATTAGACAACTTGGGGGGTCAGCTCTAACATTAAGACCTGATGAATTACATTTATCCAAAGGAGGAGAATCACTTTCTGATACAGCTAAAATATTATCAACCTACGGAGATATATTTGTTCTGAGAACCGACGAAGAAAAAAAACTTAATAGTTTTAAAAAATTTTTATCAATTCCTCTAATAAATGGATTAAGTCCAAATTCGCATCCCGCGCAAATTCTATCCGACATATTTACAATTGAAGAGATAACAAAAAAAAATATTTCTAGGTTGAATATTTGTTGGATAGGAGATTCGAATAATGTTTTGAATTCATTAATTGAGGCATCAATTAAATTCTCATTTAAATTGAATATTGGATGTCCAAAAAATTATAATCCTCCCAGTGAAATGCTGAGAATGATTAGACAAAAAAGTTCAAAAATAAAAATTTTTAATAGCCCAAAAGTTGCAATAAAAAATGCTGATGTTGTTTTAACTGATAAAGTTATATCGATGAATGATAAAGTAAATAAAAAAAAAAAAATCAAAGATTTTTTAAATTTTAAGATTAATTCAAAACTAATGTCTCTATCAAAAAAAGCAATATTATTACATTGTTTACCAAGAGGTAGTGAAATAACAGATGAAGTTTTTTATGGTAAAAAATCAAAAGTTTGGCAACAAGCACTAAACAGAGTACATGTTCAAAAATCTATATTATTGTATTGTTTAAATAAACTAAGGTAAAGGTAAAGGACTATCAGAATATTTATTCAAATATAAAATTACAGAAGCTCTATCTTTCTCTTTTCTTAAACCTGCGTATGCCATTTTAGTACCTTTAATCCAATCTTTAGGTTTTAATAAAAAACCGTTAAGTTCTTCAAAACTCCAATTTTTTTCATATTCAGCTAAAGCTTTAGAATACTTATAGTCATCCAATACACCTACTTTTCTTCCAACAACATTATATAAAGCGGGTCCAATTTTATTCCCACCACCGCTTTTTATTGAGTGACACGCTGAACACTTTTTAAATACCTTTTCACCATGTGCCAAATCCCCTGTCGAGAGTAGTGCGGCTATGTCAACAATTTCTCTTTGGACTGGTTCTTCATCTCCTTTTGTTTCAGCTGATTCAACATCTAATTCCACTTTATAATTAGATTTTTCAGGTTTATTTATCTTAAAAACTAAATTTGAGACTTTGCCAATACCAATTACTAATAGTGCAACCAGCAAAATAGCTCCAATAATTTTGTTTAATTCAAAAGAATCCATTGATTTATATAAGTATTTCTACATATAACATGATATTTTTAAATTGCTTTATTTAAATTTAAAAAAAATTTGCGTCTGTTGGACGCATAAAATGTTTATGTCAAATACAATAATTTTAATACCTTCGAGAATGTCGGCTGAACGTTTGCCAGGAAAACCCTTGCTAGAAGTGAACGGGCTTCCAATAATATGTCATGTAGTAAAAAAAGCACAAGAAACTCAAATTGGCGAGGTAGTTGTTGCAACCGAGGATGAAGAAATTTTAAACATAGTAAAGAAGAACCATGGCGAAGGAATTTTGACTTCAAAAAAGCCTCAAACTGGAACTGACAGAATTTGGGAAGCTTTTCAAAAGTTAAATTTAAAAAATATTGATTATATAATTAATCTTCAAGGAGACGAACCCTTAATAGATATAAATGATATAAAAAATTTAGATAAATTAACTAAGAAAAATAATTGTGAAATAAATACTCTTGCATCTAAAATAGATAATAAAAAAAATCTAAATGATAAAAACATTGTAAAAGTTCAAACTGAAAATGATTTAGAAAAGTTTAGATTTTCCGTAGCACAAAAATTTTTACGGCAAATTGATAATCAATCACCTAATACTTATCACCATATCGGTATTTATGAGTTTAGTACCTCCACTTTAGAAGCTTTTACAAATTTAAAACAATCCAATAACGAAAAACGATATAAATTAGAACAATTAAGAGCTATGGATAACAATATTAAAATAAATGTTTCTTATGCAAATACAAGAGTCATTGGAATTGACACACAAGAAGATTTTATAGAATTAAAAAAAATTATGGAATATAAAAGCTGATATGAAAATTTTATATCAAGGCTCTGAAGGTGCCTATTCGCAACTTGCCGCTCTAGAGGTATATCCAAAAACAGATACAATTTCCTGTAAAACATTCGAAGATTGCTTTCTAAAATGTACGGAGAATGAAAATTTGATGACTATAATACCAGTTGAAAATTCGATAGCAGGAAGAGTCGCAGACATACAATACTTAATGAACAAATATAAACTTCAAATATATTCTGAACATTTTCATAAAGTATCTCATAATTTAATGGTATTACCAGGTATTAAAATAAAAAATATTAAAAGTGTGAGATCACATTCACAAGCAATTTCACAATGTCAAAAAGTAATTAAAGAAAATAATTTAGAACCTATTATTGCTGCAGATACAGCGGGTAGCGCAAAATACATTAGTGTTAACTCAAAAAAAGATGAGGCAGCGATCGCATCAACCTTAGCAGCAAAAATTTATAATTTAGAAATTATAAAAAAAAATATTGAGGATGATAAAAAAAATGTTACCAGATTTTTAATCATGGGGAAAAGTGCTAAACATCCAGAATTCACAAAAGACAAATATATCACAAGTTGTATTTTCAAAGTAAAAGATAAGCCTGCAGCTCTGTATAAGTGTCTCGGGGGTTTTGCAACTAACAACATAAGTTTGAGCAAACTCGAGAGTTTTTCAGAACATAGTAGTTTTGAGCAATATTTATTTTTATGTGATATTGTTGGACATATTGAAGATCCAAAAGTTCAAAAATCACTAGAGGAATTAGGTTTTCATACCGTTAGTTTGGATATTTTAGGGGTATATAAAGCTAGTCATTTCAGAGATATTTAATTTTTAATCTTCTTGAAGAATAAAAAAAATTGTTGGTATAATAGAAATGGAGGCTAGAGGTGGATACTGCTTGAACCCGACCAGATCTTAACGGAAGCAGTCGTAAAGACAGTCTTTCAGGTTCTAGTCTCCTATAAATAATGAAAGAAAATTCAAAAGTTTTAGCTTTAAAATATAGACCGACAGTCTTTAAAGATTTAATAGGTCAAGATGTTATTAGAGACACAATTTTAAGTTCGATCATAGAAAATAAAACTCCAAATGCTTACTTGTTCACAGGAATAAGAGGTGTTGGAAAAACCACTACAGCAAGAATTGTTGCAAAGGCACTTAATTGTAAAAATGGCGTCAATAAACTTTGTGAAAAAAATATGTGTGAAAATTGTGAGGCTATATCAAATTCAAATCATATTGACGTTCTTGAAATGGATGCAGCAAGTAAAACCGGTGTAGACGATGTAAGAGATTTAATAGAATTTTCAAGATACGGACCTAGTATTGCTAAATATAAAATTTTCATTATTGATGAAGTTCATATGTTAAGTAAACAAGCTTTTAATGCTTTACTTAAAACTTTAGAAGAACCTCCAACTTATAAGAATGGTGGGAGTCTAAAATTTATTTTTGCAACAACAGAGATAAAAAAAATCCCTGTGACTGTTGTTTCAAGATGTCAAAGATTTGATCTTTCAAGAGTAAAATCTAGTGAATTATTTAATTTTTTAAAAAATGTAAAAGATTTAGAGGGTGGTAATATTAGTGACGAAGCTCTTAAACTTATTGTAAAAATATCTGAGGGTTCAGTAAGAGATGCATTATCACTACTAGATAGAGCTATTATTTCCCAACAAAACAATAAGGAGCTTGATCTCAAAGATGCGCAAAAGATTTTTGGTTATTTCGATAAATCATTACTTATTGATTTGTTTAAAAATATTTTTGATGGTGATGAGGAAAAAGTCTTACAACAATATAGATTAATTTATGATCAAGGAGTTGAACCCAAGGTTTTCTTAAATGATTTTTTAGAAATACTGTATTATTTAAAGAACATTAATTCTTTAAAGATTGACGGCACAAACTTTTCTCTTAATGATGAGCAATTTGAAACAATCAAAGATTTGTCAGCAAAGATAGAAAATAGTATTTTTTTGCTATTTTGGCAATTCACAATACAGACAATGCAAGAATTAGATATAATTTCTAATCAAAATCTATCCATCGAGATGTTTTTGATAAGATTAATTTATATTAAAGGAATTAAATCAAATATTTCATCAGAAAAAATTGAAAGTTTGGATATTCCAGAAAGACTAAGTAAATCTTTTAAAAATAAGGAAATGCTAGATCAAATTAAGGGCCAAACAATTGATCAAATAAAAAACATTGTTCAAGAGGATAAAGATAAGCTGAATATAGATAAAAGTGTTAAAAATATAATTGAAATTAAGTCTTTTGATGAGTTAATTAAAACTTGTGATCAAAGAAAAGAGATTAAATTAAAATATGAATTAGAGAATAATGTGAATCTCGTAAGTTTCGAAAAAAATAGAATAGAAATTTCATTTAATGAAGATTTAAGTAAAGATTTTTTAAAAATTATTTCATCAAAATTGTTTGATTGGACTGGTGAGAGATGGATTATAACATTATCCAAAAAACAAGGTGAATTAACAAAAAAACAAATTAAAGTTAAAAATAAAAAAGATATGTTAGAGAATGCCAAAAAAACAAAAACTTACAAAACAATTAAAGAAATCTTTGATGATGCAGAATTAGTAGATGTTAAAAATGAGGAAATAAATGACTGATTTTTCAAAAATTTTAGATAAAGCAAAAGAGCTAGAAAATAAAATGAAAGAGAGTCAGGAAAAAATAAAAAGTATTAAAGTTGAGGGTATTTCTGGATCAAATTCAATTAAAGTAACATTAAACGGTGAAGGTGAAATGATTGGCATTTTCATTTCAGACGATATTATAAAAGAAGATAAATCCGTGATTGAGGACTTAATTGTAGCTGCACACAATAATGCAAAAGAGAAGCTCAAATCTAAAACCTCTGAAGAAATATCGAAAGTAACAGGTGGGTTTGGTATTCCTGGATTTAAATGGCCACTTTAGATTTATGCAAAAAATTGATGAAATAGAAAATTTAATAAAAATTATTTCCAAATTGCCAGGACTTGGACCTAAATCTGCAAAAAGGATTATTTTAAAAATGATAAGTAGTAGAGAAGAGCTGTTAAAGCCAATGGCGAAAGTACTAGTTGATGTTTATAAAAATATTTACAGATGTAATGTTTGTGGATCTTTGAGATCTAATAATCTTTGTAGTAATTGTGATCAATCTTCAAAAAAATCAAATAAAATTTGTGTTGTTGAGAGTATTGCTGATCAATGGAGTATAGAAAGCTCTAATATCTTTGATGGTTATTTTCATATTTTAGGAGGTACGATTAGTTCTTCTGGGCAAAAAAAAGAGGATTTATTGATATCATCTTTGGTCAAAAGAGTTGAAGATCAAAAAATTGATGAAGTCATAATTGCAACAAGCGCAACTGTTGAGGGTCAAACTACAGCCTATTATATTCAAGAGAGTTTAAACGAAACTAAAGTGAAAATTTCAAAACTTGCTCAAGGTTTGCCAGTTGGAGGAGAAATTGAAAATTTAGATGATGGGACACTTTATTCCGCTTTTAAAAATAGAGCAGGATTAAATTCAGATTCAAATTGATTTTTTCATCAATCTATTAAAATGTAATAATGGTTCTGTGTAACCCGAGGGCTGGTATTTTCCATGAAAAACAAGATCGCAAGCCGCTTTAAAAGCAATTGATTTGTCAAAATTTCCAGACATTGCTTGATATGGATCTTGATCTTTCATACCTCGGTCTTTTAAGTTTTGATAGTCTACTATTTTTGCCATTTTTTTCATTATCTCTAAAACTTGTTTCTTGCTACATACACCATGATGAAGCCAATTTGCTATGTGCTGGCTGCTTATTCTGCAAGTAGCTCTATCTTCCATTAATCCCACACCATTAATATCTGGAACCTTTGAACATCCTACAGATTGGTCTACCCATCTTACTACGTATCCTAATATCCCTTGTGCATTATTTCTTAACTCTCTTTCTATTTGCTCTTTAGACCATTTTTTTTGAGTATTAAGGGGTATAGTTAAAAGATGATCTAATTTAGCTTTTTTTCTATTTTTAAGTTTTTGATGCAAACTAAATACATCGATATCGTGATAATGTAGTGCATGTATTGCAGCAGCTGTTGGAGATGGTACCCAGGCACAATTAGCACCAGATAAAGGGTGAGATATTTTTTGTTCCATCATCTCTTTTAATAAATCTGGCATTGCCCACATCCCTTTTCCTATTTGAGCTTTTCCAGAAAAACCGCAATCTAATCCCACATCGACATTATTATTTTCATATGCTTTTATCCATTTCGATGATTTCATGTCTCCTTTCAAAATCATTGGCCCAATTTCCATAGAAGTATGAATTTCGTCTCCGGTTCTATCAAGAAATCCTGTATTTATAAAAAACACTCTTTTTTTTAAAATTCTTATGCATTCTTTTAAATTGACACTTGTTCTCCTCTCCTCATCCATTATGCCACACAAAATTTGATTTTTTCTAAATTTAAGAACTTTTTCAACTTTTTCGAAAATTTTATTTGTAAATGAGCATTCATCTGGACCATGCATTTTAGGTTTAACAATATAAATTGAATTTGTTCTAGAATTTCCCTTCCTTTTAAAATCATGAATACAAGCAGCGGATGTTACAAATGCATCTAAAATCCCTTCTGGACATTCAGAACCATCTTTTAATAAAATTGCAGGATTTGTCATAAGGTGCCCAACATTCCTATTAAGCAACAAGGATCTTCCATGTAAAACTATTTTCTTACCTTTTGGTGACAAGTATTGTCTATCTAAGTTTAATTTTCTAAGTATTGTTTTATTATTTTTTTTAAACTTTGATGTTAAGTTTCCTTTCATCAAAGTCAGCCAATTTCTATATCCTAGCACCTTATCTTCCGCATCTACAGCCGCCACACTATCTTCATGGTCACAAATTGTGGAAATTGCTGACTCTAAAATAATATCATGAATTTTTAATGGGTCTTGATTTCCATCGGGATTGTTTACTTCTAAATTGCCTTTTTGATCAAATAAAATATCTAAATGTAAATTATTGTTTTTAAATAAAAGCGAAAAAATTTTATTTTTTTGTTTTCTAAAACCTAAAAATTGTTTAGGATTTTTAAGGTGAATACTAAGTATACCATTTTTAACATCTGGAATTTTTTTTAGATTTTTCCAACTTTGATTTTTTAAAGGAATATACTTGTCTAAAATTTCTCTTGCATAGTCAATGACTTTAGCACCTCTAATCGGATTATATGTTTTTCCTTTAACCGCTCCTTTTGTTTCAGGAATTATATTAGCACCATAGAGACTGTCATACAGACTTACCCATCTTGCGTTTGCAGCATTTAACAAAAATCGTGCATTCGATACTGGACACACTAGCTGTGGACCACAAATATTAGATATTTCTTTATCAACATTTTTGTATGGAATTTTGAAATTTTTTCCCCTCTTTTTAATATAACCAATTTTCTCTAAAAATTTTTTATAATCATTTAAATTTATTTTCTTTCCTTTTCTCTCAAGATGGTAGGTATCGATTGACTTCTGAATTTTTTCTCTTACTTCTATTAGTTCCCTATTTTTTTTTGCCAACTCATGAACAGACTTACTAAAACCTCTCCAAAAATGATTTTTTGAAATTTTTGTTCCAGGTAATAATTCACTATTTATGAACGATAAAAGGACCCTAGATACAGACAAATCGTATATTCGAACAAATTTCTCGTTTTTAGACATATTTTTTTTTACCATTTTATTGCCTATTTTTAGTTTATAAAGACTTAATATATGAAAAATTATTTAAATTTTGAACTAGACATAAAAGACTTAGAAAAAGAGCTTGATGAGCTTAAAGATCCATATAACAATACGGGTTTATCAGAGGTAGAGACAGATAAAATTTCAAAATTACAGACTGAAATAGATGAAAAATTGAGAGATATTTACTCAAATTTAAATCCTTGGCAAAAAACACAAGTTGCAAGACATGAGGACAGACCAAAGTCAAAATTTTTTATAGATAATTTATTTGACGATTTTATTTCACTGTCAGGTGATAGATATTATAGCGACGACAAATCAGTAATAACTGGTTTTGCAAAATTTAATAATCAATCTGTATTAATAATAGGTCAAGAAAAAGGGGATGATCTCGAGAGTAGAATAGAGCATAATTTCGGAATGATGAGACCAGAGGGATACAGAAAGTCTATAAGATTAATGAAGTTAGCTGATAAATTTAATATTCCGATAATTATTTTTGTTGATACGCCAGGAGCTTATCCCGGTGTTGGTGCAGAGGAAAGAGGGCAAGCCGAGGCAATTGCAAAATCAATTGAGTGCAGTATGGATATAAAAGTTCCAACCATATCATTTATAATTGGAGAAGGAGGTTCTGGTGGTGCAATAGCTTTGGCATCATCTAGTAAAGTTATAATGTTAGAGAATGCTATTTATTCTGTTATATCTCCCGAAGGATGTGCAACAATTTTATGGAGAGACCCAAAAAAAACTCTCGAAGCAGCTACAGCAATGAAATTATCCTCTAAAGATCTATTAGATTTGAAGGTAATAGATGAAATCATAGAGGAGCCTTTGGGTGGAGCTCATAGAGACAAAAACTTTATATTAGAAAACGTAAGAAAAAGTATAGAAAAAAGTTTATTAGAATTCTCTGGATTATCCAGAGAAGAAGTTTTTAATAAGAGAAAAGAAAAATTTTTATCCATTGGAAGAAATAAAGGATTTACCTCAACTTCTAGCTCTAAAACAAGTCTTTCATTGGAGAATAATAGTTTTTTGAATTTTGTTAATAAGTTTAAAAAAAAGCAATTAATATTTTTAGGTTTAGTAATTTTATCTATGCTTTTTTCGGGTATTATATTTATTTAAAATCTTCCACAACAATGTTTGTATTTCTTGTTTGATCCACAATAACAAGGTTCATTTCTACTCATTTTTTTTCCAACATATTTTGGATTAATTTTATTTTTATTTTGTATTGGTTCATCTGTTTTTTCTATTATTGTTAAATTTAAAAGAATTGTAATGAGATCAAATTTCAATTTACTTAATAAATTTTCAAAAAGGCTAAATGCTTCCTTTTTATACTCAACAAGAGGATCTCTTTGTCCATAAGATCTTAATCCAATAACTTGTCTAAGTTGCTCTAGATATTGAATATGCAGTTTCCAATTAGCATCTATAGCTTGTAAGAATATTCTTTTTTCTATTTCCTTTGACTGATCATCACCTAACTTTCGCAATCTTTCATCTCTTTTTTCTAAAAATTTGTTTTTTAATTTATTTTTAAATTCATCATTTTTAACTTCACTTAAATTTTTAATCTCTTCATCATCAAAGCTTTTTCCCACAAGTGTTTTAACTCTTGTCTCAAAATCTTTGCTTTTCTTTGGATTTATAGATAAATTTTTTTCAGAGATAAGTTGGTCTATAGTTTCATCTAAAAATGTTTCTGAATAATTAAAAATTTCATTTGTATTTATAATGTTATTTCTTTGACTAAAAATTACATGCCTTTGGTCATTAAGCACATTATCAAATTTAAGTAGCGTTTTTCTCATATCAAAATTTCTTGCCTCTACCTTTTGTTGTGCTCTCTCAAGAGCTTTGTTTATCCATGGATGATCTATACTTTCTCCATCTTTAAGACCTAATTTTTCTAACATAGTGTTCATAGACTCTGATCCAAATATTCTCATTAAATCATCGTCAAGACTTACAAAGAAAATTGAATTTCCTTCGTCTCCCTGTCTGCCAGATCTTCCTCTTGCTTGATTATCAACTCTTCTAGACTCCATTCTTTCAGTTCCAATTACAAATAATCCACCTAAGGATTTAATTTTATTTTTCTCAGATAGTAATTTTTCTCCTTTTAGATCTTCTTTTTTTCCACCAAGTTGAATATCAACACCTCGTCCTGAAATACTTGTAGTTATTATTACAGAGTTTAATTTTCCTGCATTAGCAATAATCTCAGCCTCTTTCTCGTGATTTTTTGCATTTAAAACAACGTGAGGTATTTTTTCTTTATTTAGTAAAGAAGAATATTGTTCAGATTTATTTACACTAGAGGTAAAAACTAGAGTAGGTTGACCTATCTTATAACACTCCCTTATTTTTTTTATAATTGCAATGTTTTTTTCTTTTTCAGTTCTGAATATTTGGTCATTCCAATCCCTTCTAATCATTTTTTTATTTGTTGGAATTACTGTTACAGAAAGATTATAGATCTCCAAAAATTCCTCTGCTTCTGTCAGTGCGGTTCCAGTACAACCAGATAACTTCTCATAAAGCTTAAAATAATTTTGATAAGTAATTGATGCAAGAGTTTGATTTTCATTTTGGATATCTACTTTTTCTTTAGCTTCAAGTGCCTGGTGAAGACCATCTCCATATCTTCTCCCCTCCAATATTCTTCCAGTTAACTCATCTATTATTTTAATTAAGCCATCCTGAATGATGTAATCTTTACCCTTCTTATATAAATGGTTTGCCTTAAGCGCTTGATTTACATGATGGACTAATGACAAATTTGCTGGATCATAAAAATTATTATTTTTTAAAATATTTGCCTCATTTAATATTTTTTCTACATTTGAAATTCCAGAATTAGTTAAAAAAACGTTTTTATCTTTTTCATCTATTTCATAATCTTGCTCTACTAATCTTTTAATTAGTTTATCAATTGCTAAATATTGACCTGTTTTATCCTCAGCTGCTCCTGAAATTACTAGAGGTGTTCTCGCTTCGTCAATCAAACAAGAATCTATCTCATCTACAATTGCAAATTTATGCCCTCTCTGGACCAAGTCTTCTTTTGAAAATTTCATATTATCTCTCAAGTAATCAAAGCCCAATTCACTATTTGTTGCATATGTAATATCTTGTGAATAATTATGTTTTCTTTCATCATCGCTTTGTTCATTTGAGATGAAACCAGCATTGATACCCAAAAAATTATAAATTTTGTTCATTTCAGAACAATCTCTTTTTGCAAGATAATCATTTACTGTTACTATATGAACACCTTTTCCTTGAAGCGAGTTGAGATAGGCTGCAAGTACAATTGTAATTGTTTTACCCTCTCCAGTTCTCATTTCAGAAATTCCAGATTGGTGCAGTACAATACCACCCATAATCTGGACATCAAAATGTCTTTCTCCCCTAGTCCTTTTCGATGCCTCTCTCACCAAGGCAAATGCTTCAGGTAATATATTGTCAATATTTGGATCTTTTGCCAAACTTTCCTTTAGCTTTTGTGTTCTTTTCGGAAAATCAGTATCACTAATTTTAGATATTTCATTTTCAAAATTGTTGACTTTATCTAGAATGACTTGCAGTTTATCTAATTGCTTTTGATTATGTGATTTAATGAATTTTGATAATATTTTTAAAGGGTTAAGCATATAGTATATTTTGATGTATAATTTAATTATAATTAATAATATAGGAAGAAAATAATTATTTTAAACCTTATGGTATTAAATTTTAACAACTTATTTGGATCTGAAAGTAAAAATACTAAATTAAGCGATTTCCAGGATCTTGATCATCTAAATGGTCTAGCGCTATCAATCACCGATGCCAAGCTTTATAATCCTTCAAGAGATGATTTAGTTTTATTTTATTTTAGAAATGGGGCAAACTATGCATCGGTTTATACTAAGTCAACTATTGTGTCAGAAAATATCAAATGGAATAAATCTATAGGAAATAAAAAAGTTATGGCTTTGTTGGTTAACACGAGAAATGCAAATGCATTTACTGGGAAAGCAGGATATGAAGGCCTAAAAAAAATTGCTGAAGAGCTTTCAAATCAATTAAACACAAAGCAAAAATTAGATGAGGAAAAACCAGAAAAAATAAAAGCAAAAGATATAATGTTTGGGTGCACGGGTACCATTGGTGAAGCTTTTCCAACAGAAAAAATAAAAAATAGTATTTCAGATATTGTCGATAAAATTAAATATAACCAAAATAAATATATTTGGACTAAAGCTGCTTTAGGAATTATGACAACAGACCTTGTTCCTAAATTAGCAATGGAAGAATGTAAAATTGGAAATACCTCTATTAAAATTTACGGTGTAGCAAAAGGTTCAGGTATGATTTATCCAAACATGGCAACGACTCTAGGATATGTTTTTACAGATGCAAAAATTTCACAGAAAGTTCTTAAAAAATTACTCTCAAAAAATATTGAAACCACTTTTAATGCAATAAGTTGTGATGGTGATACTAGTACTAACGATATGGTTTCAGTGTTTGCAACTGGAGCAGCAAATAATTTAATGATCAAGAATATTAGAGACGAAAGAGCAAAAATCTTTGAAAAAAGTTTTCATAATGTTTTACTGAATTTAGCAAAAAGAGTTGCGGCTGATGGCGAAGGCGCATCAAAATTTATTACTATAAGCGTAAATAAAGCCAAAGATGAAAAAGATGCAAAAAAAATTGCTTTCTCAATTGCAAACTCTCCACTTGTAAAAACAGCTGTTGCAGGAGAAGATCCTAACTGGGGTAGAATTATAATGGCAATCGGTAAATCAAAAGTATCTATAAATTTAAATAAACTTAATATTAATTTAGGTGATATAAAAATTGTTGACAAGGGTCAGCTTCTTGAAAATTATTCAGAGGAAGATGCAAAACGTTACATGAGGAACGAAAAAATAGATTTTAAAATTAATTTAAATATGGGTTCAAAAAGTTTTACTGTTTATACAATGGATTTAACTAAAAAATATATTGAGATAAATGCAGATTACAGAAGCTAGGCTCTTGAAATATCTTAAAAGGTAATTAACTATATTCTATGATCAAATACAGATTAGAATGTGAACACTGCAAAAGTAAATTTGACAGTTGGTTTAGCTCTTCTAAAGAATTTGATAAATTAAAAAAATTGAAATTGATAAATTGTAATTCTTGTAATTCCAAAAAAATAAAAAAATCATTAATGTCACCTAAAGTTATTAAGGATGGAAATTTTTTTAAAAAAAAAAATTCTCAAGAAAAAAAACTACAAATTTTAAAGGGAAAATTCAAAGAATATCAAAAATTCATTAAAAATAACTTTGAGTACGTTGGTGAAAATTTTTCCTATGAGGCGAGATCTATCCATTATGATACAAAAAAAAATAAAGCAAAAGGAATATATGGAAAAGCATCAAATGAGGAAATAAAAAGTCTTAATGAGGAGGGAATAGAGACCCAAACTATTCCATGGATTAAAGATAAAGATAATTAGTTCTTTTTAAATTTAATAATATAATTTACCGCACAATCCTGAGATACTTTCCATCTATTGGAAAGTGGATTAAATACCATCCCATCAATTTTTTCAACTAAAAGTGAATTTTCTCGTCCAAAATTTGTTAGTTCCTCTGGAGTTAAAAATTTATTCCATTCATGTGTTCCAATTGGCAACCAACGCAAAATATACTCTGCGCCAATTATTGCAAAAATATATGATTTAAGAGTTCTATTGAGCGTTGCAACAAACATTAGACCATTTTTTTTTAAAAGTTCTGAGCTTTTTTTGATAAATAAATTTACATCCTCTACATGTTCAACAATTTCCATGTTTAAAACTAAATCAAATTTTTTATTTGATTTAAAATTTTCAGGTGAATTACAAAAATAACTTATATTTAAATTATTCTGTTTTGCGTGAATTTTTGCTGAAATTATATTTTTTTCTGAAGCATCAATACCAGTTACATTGCCGCCCAATCTTGACATTGGCTCTGATAACAAACCACCACCACATCCGATATCTAAAATATTTAAATTTTTAAAAGGTTTATCTTTATTAATTAAATTAAAATGTTTAATAGTATTATCCTTTATATATTTTATTCTCTCTGGATTAAATTGGTGAAGTGGTTTAAATTTTCCCTCTGGGTTCCACCAATCCTCTGCAATTTTTGAGAATTTATCTATTTCTTTTTTATTAATTGTGCTACTTTTCATTGATTATTGACATTACAATCAAGATGTATTTTATCAACATAATTTAAAATATTAAGAAATTTATCAATGAAAATTATAGTTTTGAAATTTGGTGGAACATCAGTTGGATCAATAGAGAGGATTAAAAAAGCCGTCTCAATTATTCAGAGATACATAAAAAAAAAATATAAAGTGATTGTCGTATCATCGGCTATGAGCGGTGTGACAAATGATCTAATTAGAAAGTCACAAAAATTAAGCAAAAATTTTAGTGCATCGGAATATGACGTTCTTGTTTCATCAGGTGAACAAATATCTTGTGCGCTTATTTCAGGAAGATTAACTCATATTGGGTACAATTCAAGATCATGGCTTGGATGGCAAGTCCCAATCATTACTGAAGGCGATCACAAAAAATCTAGAATTACCAAAATATTTAAAAATAAAATTATTAAATACCTCAAAAGTGGTGGAATACCTGTGATAACTGGTTTTCAAGGAATAAACTCTGCTGAGAGAATTACCACTTTAGAAAGAGGAGGGTCTGACGCAAGTGCAATTATGCTAGCAAAA
This sequence comes from uncultured Pelagibacteraceae bacterium, assembly GCA_902633965.1. GTDB lineage: Bacteria > Pseudomonadota > Alphaproteobacteria > Pelagibacterales > Pelagibacteraceae > Pelagibacter. Next base: position 50,593 of record CACPID010000002.1, read on the forward strand.
TTTTTTAATGCAGAAAAATGTATTATTTTTACTGATGTCGAGGGAGTTTATACGACAGATCCAAATACGTTTAAAAAAGTTAAGAAAATTGAAAAAATATCTTACGAAGAAATGTTAGAGATGGCATCCTTAGGAGCTAAAGTTATGCAGCCTGCGTCAATTCAAGATGCAAGATTGAATAGAATAAATATTGAGGTTAAATCATCGTTTAAAAGTAAACCCGGCACATTAATTACCAAAAAGAAAAATATTTCCGCTAATAGAATTATTACAGGAGTTTCATTCACAAAAAATGACACAAAAATTACTTTAATAGGAGTTGTAGATAAACCAGGTGTTGCAGCATCTATTTTTGAACCATTATCAATGAATGCAATTAATGTTGACATGGTTGTGCAAAATGTTTCAGCAGATGGAAGACAGACTGACTTAACATTCACAATTAAAAATGAAGACATTAAAAAGACTGAAAAACTTTTAAGAAATAACAAAAAAATAAAATTTCAAAAAATACTTATCAAAAGAAATGTTTCAAAAATTTCAATTATTGGGGTTGGAATGATTACTACTCCTGGTGTAACATATAGAATGTTTAAAGCTCTTTCAAGACAAAATATAAATATTCAAGTTATTTCAACCTCAGAAATAAAAATTTCTGTTTTGATAGATAAACAACATATTAAAAAAGCTGTCAGGGCTCTTCATAAAGAATTTGAATTAGAAAAATGAGCATTAGACCATTTAGAGACATAAAAAGGAATAAAACAAAAGTTATAAATGTTGGCTCTGTAAAAGTTGGTGGTAATAACCCTATTAGTGTTCAGTCTATGACAAACACTTTAACTACTGATGTAAATAAAACTATAAAACAAATCCATCAAATTTCTGAAGCAGGCGCAGATATAGTAAGAGTTTCTTGTCCAGACGAGAACTCAACAAATGCTCTTAAAGAAATAGTTAAACATATAGATATCCCTTTAGTGGCAGATATTCACTTTCATTATAAAAGAGCTATAGAAGCAGCGGAGAGTGGAGCTGACTGCTTAAGAATTAATCCTGGCAACATTGGGGATAAAAAAAAAATCAAAGAAGTCATAATGGCAGCAAAAAATAATAATTGTTCAATAAGAATTGGCGTCAATGCTGGTTCCTTAGAAAAAGATATTCTTGAAAAGTACAAAGAGCCATGCCCAGAAGCCTTAGTTGAAAGTGCATTAAGAAATATAAAAATTTTAGAGGATTTAGATTTTCAAAATTTTAAAATTAGTGTGAAATCCTCAGATGTTTTTTTATCAGTGAAATCTTATAGACTTCTATCTCAACAAACTACATACCCACTCCACCTTGGCATCACAGAGGCAGGAAGTTACCTGCCTGGGAGCATTAAATCATCAATAGGACTTGGCAATTTATTGATGGATGGTATTGGAGATACCATAAGAGTATCATTATCAGATGATCCAGTTGAGGAGGTAAAAATTGGAAATGAAATTTTAAAATCAATAGGTTTAAGAAATAGAGGTGTTAAAATTATATCTTGTCCATCTTGTGCAAGACAAGGATTTGAAGTAATTGAAACTGTAAAAATACTAGAGGATAAACTTTCGCACATAAAAGAACCTATCACTCTGTCTATTATTGGATGTGTTGTTAATGGACCTGGAGAGGCATCACAAACAGATATTGGAATAACAGGTGGTGGAAAAGACAGTAACATGCTTTATTTAAATGGAATTCAAACAGAGAAATTAAACAACAATGAAATCATTTCTAAAGTTGTTGAACAAGTTGAAAAGAAGGCTAGCGAAATCCAAAAAAAAGCCAAATGATACCTCTTGAAAAAGTAAAAGATATTCTTAACAAACATGCTAAGCTAGAAGCAGATTTATCCTCTGCTGACATTGATAAAAAAAAATTTGCTGAAATGTCAAAAGAATATTCAGACCTAAATAGCATTATAGATGAAGCAAAATTTTATAATTCCTTTCAAGATGAGAAAAATGAATTAGAGAAGATCATTAATGATAGCTCAAGTGATGATGATATGAGAGAATTGGCAAAATCAGAACTATCAACACTAATTTCTAAAAGTGAAAAAGTTGAAAAAAAATTGAAACTTTTCCTGTTACCAAAAGATGAAGCGGATAAAAAAAATGCAATAATTGAAATTAGAGCGGGTACGGGCGGTCTTGAAGCGAGTTTATTTGCTGCAGATCTTTTTAAAATGTATGAAAAAATCTGTAATAAAAAAAAATGGCAGTTAGAAATTATAAGTATTTCAAAAAGTGATGCTGGAGGTCTAAAAGAAGTTATTGCATCAATTAAGGGGATAAATATTTATTCAACTCTTAAATATGAGAGCGGTGTTCATAGGGTACAAAGAGTACCTGATACAGAAACACAAGGAAGGGTTCATACATCTGCTGCTACAGTAGCAGTATTACCCGAGGCTGAGGAAATTGATGTAAAAATTGAGGATAAAGATTTACGAATAGATGTTTTTAGAAGTAGCGGTCCTGGCGGACAAAGTGTGAATACAACTGACTCCGCTGTTAGAATTACTCATATTCCAACTGGAATTGTAGTCAGTCAACAAGATGAGAAATCTCAAATTAGAAACAAAGAAAAAGGACTCAAAATTTTAAGATCTAGAATATACGAACATGAAAGAGAAAAAAAAGATAATGAACGATCAATGGACAGAAAAACTAAAATTGGATCAGGAGATAGATCGGAGAGAATAAGAACTTATAATTTTCCCCAGGGAAGAGTGACAGATCATAGAATAAATATGACTTTACATAAACTAGAAGAATTCTTAGAAGGTGAAATATTTGATGAATTAATTGATAGCCTGAATTTACAAGACCAGGAAGAGAAACTAGGAGGTTTAGTTAAATAATGAATAATATTCAAAGTATTTTAAATATGGGCAGTAATTTCCTAAGAGAAAATCATATAAATTCTTACCAAATTGATTCAGAATTACTGTTGAGCAAGGTTTTAAATAAAAATAGAGAATATATGTTTTTAAATCATACGGAAACTTTTAATAATGAGCTTTTGCAAAAGTTTAAAGTTTTACTTAATAGACGTAAAAAAAAAGAGCCACTAGCATATATTTTAAATCATAAAGAATTTTGGAAGAATAGTTTTTATATTGATAAAAATGTATTGATACCTAGACCAGATACAGAAATATTAATTGAGCAGATATTAAATCTTTACCATAAAGACCGAAATTTATCCGTTTTAGACATAGGAACGGGTTCTGGATGTATAATTATTTCTTTACTTAAAGAAAGGCTAAGGTTCAATGGTACAGCTATAGACATATCAAAAAATGCAATAAATATAGCAAAATATAATGCAAAAATGCATCAATTAACTCATAGAATAAAATTTTATAAAACTTCTGTTGACAATTTTTTTAAAGGTAAATATGATTTAATTGTCTCTAATCCTCCATATATTAACAATTTAAGTTTAAAATATTTGGAAAAGGATATATTGGGATATGAGCCAATCCAAGCTTTAGAAGGTGGATTAGACGGTTTTAATGTGTTCAATAAAATTATTAAAATGTCATCAATACTATTAAAAAAAGGTGGAAAATTGGTTTTAGAAATAGGATTTGACCAAAAGACTGAAATGTTAAGAATACTTAAAAAAAAAAATTTTTTTTTAAATAAAACCGTTCGAGATTATAGTGGCAACGACAGATGCGTAATATGTACAAAGTTATAATTACAACTTAAATGAGATCGTTTAGAAATAATAATAAAAGACCAAGATATAGATCTAATGGAGACAAAAATTTCAAAAGAAATGGTCAAAATAATTCTTTCATAGAGAGTCAAAATTTTCAAAGGAAATCACCGGGCAGAAATAATCAAAATGCAAATAAATTAATTGATAAATATAGTGACCTAGCGAGAGAGGCATTATCGAATGGAGATAAGATACTATCAGAAAATTATTTTCAACATGCTGATCATTTTTTAAGAATATCAAACGATAAAGACAAAAATTTCACAAAAGATATAAACGAAATTCAAAAACAAGAAAAAAATGTTGAAATATCAGAAAACAACAAAACAGTAGATCAAAATCAAGATAGAAAAAATATTGTATAAGATTTAACTAAGTCTTAAAATCAATTCTGATTTTAATACTTCGGTCTTAATTTTTTTTATCTCAAACTGTTCTCTAGTTTTACCTTGAAGCACTTTACCAGAAGGAAGTTTGAGAGTTTGAGAATTAATTCTTTTTCCATTAAATATCACCTCATAATGAAGATGTGGCCCAGTGGATTTTCCAGTTGACCCTACATATCCAATAATTTGACCTTGTTTAACTCTAGTGCCAGCTTTTGCTAGTCTTGAAAATTTTGACATGTGAGCATAAACAGTAGTGTAAGATGAGTTATGTTTTATTTTAACACAGTTTCCTCCACCTCCACACCAACTAGCTTTAGTAACTACTCCGTCACCTGAAGCCATAATAGGAGTCCCCTCAGGTGCTGCAAAATCTGTTCCACGATGCATCTTATTAAAACCATCAATTGGATGTTTTCTCATTCCGTAAGGTGAGGATAGTCTTGCTCCATTAATTGGAGTTTTCATTAGAGCTTTTTTTGCACTTTTCCCATTGAGATCATAGTGACCCTCAGCTCCTTTCTTATCAAAATAGTACAATGAATTACTTTGGTTACGCAAGTTTAAATCTGCAAAAATAATTTTTCCAGTACTAAATATTTTTTTATTTTCGTCTTCATAAACTTCATAAATAATTTGAAATGTATCATTTTTTCTTATATCTCTTTGAAAATCAACTTGAAAACCATATATTCTTGCAAAATCAACAATAATATTTGCTGGTATGTTTTGTTTAGATGCGCTTCTATATAAACTCTGTGTAATCTTCCCTTCTTTAAAAATAGTTTTCTTTTGTAGGTTAGTTACTATTTCTCTTTTTCTAAAAATATCTTTTTCATAATCTCTTATTAATTCTATTTTTTTTGTTTTAGAAATCGTAATACCTAATTTCGAAATGGTCATGTTGGAGTTATCAATTGTCAAATTAATTGTATCATTTACTTTAATACTATTTGTAATTTTATTTTTAGTAAGATTGTTTAAAACATTATTAATTTCATTCTTTGGCACACCATAACTTTTTAAAATATTGTTTATAGAGTCGTTAGTTTTAATTTTATGTTTTACTCTTGAATATTTTGGCTGAAATCCCCCAAGAACATTTGTAAAAGTTTTTTGAAAATATAAATTATTAATTACTTTAAGATATTCTTTTGTAGATTGATTTTTAGATACTTGGAAAAGATGGGTTAAAAGAACTGATACAATAATAAGTACAAATACAAATGAGAGCTCCTGATTTTTCTTAATAAAATCCTGTAAATATCTAAGGTTAAGTTTCATTTAATATTACAATTAATAATTTAGTATTTTAAAATATCAAAAAAAACCCTTAATTTATAAGCTTTTTTTAAGGTTTTTTTTGCTCTTAACTACTTGATTTACTTTCATTTTAGCCTATAAGCATCAAACTTTCTCAATAAGATTAGTGTTATTTAATAATTATGTGAAAGTTTTTGGGTTTTATAGCCCAAATAGCTATTTTAAAAGTAAAAATTTAAGAAGAGAAGTGTGGACGGTTAAGGTTACCAAAATTTGTCGTACACACTTCAACATTATATAAATTTTATTCTTAGAATTTATATAGAAGCTAGTGTGCGCCGTTTTTAAACTTGAGAGTTTGATCATGGCTCAGAACGTACGCTGGCGGCACGCCTTATACATGCAAGTCGAACGAAGTAGCAATACTTAGTGGCAGACGGGTGAGTAACATGTGGGTATCTTCCCTTTGGTGAGGAATAACACGAGGAAACTTGTGCTAATACCTCATAAGTCTTTACGGAGAAAGCTTTATGCGCCATTGGATGAGCCCGCACTTGATTAGTTTGTTGGTAGGGTAATGGCCTACCAAGACTGTGATCAATAGCTGATTTGAGAGGATGATCAGCCACATTGGGACTGAGACACGGCCCAAACTCCTACGGGAGGCAGCAGTAAGGAATCTTGCACAATGGAGGAAACTCTGATGCAGCGATGCCGCGTGAGTGAAGAAGGCCTTTGGGTTGTAAAGCTCTTTCGTCGGGGAAGAAAATGACTGTACCCGAATAAGAAGGTCCGGCTAACTTCGTGCCAGCAGCCGCGGTAATACGAAGGGACCTAGCGTAGTTCGGAATTACTGGGCTTAAAGAGTTCGTAGGTGGTTAAAAAAGTTGGTGGTGAAATCCCAGAGCTTAACTCTGGAACTGCCATCAAAACTTTTTAGCTAGAGTATGATAGAGGAAGGCAGAATTTCTAGTGTAGAGGTGAAATTCGTAGATATTAGAAAGAATACCAATTGCGAAGGCAGCTTTCTGGATCATTACTGACGCTGAGGAACGAAAGCATGGGTAGCGAAGAGGATTAGATACCCTCGTAGTCCATGCCGTAAACGATGTGTGTTAGACGTTGGAAATTTATTTTCAGTGTCGCAGTGAAAGCGATAAACACACCGCCTGGGGAGTACGACCGCAAGGTTAAAACTCAAATGAATTGACGGGGACCCGCACAAGTAGTGGAGCATGTGGTTTAATTCGAAGATACGCGCAGAACCTTACCAACACTTGACATGTTCGTCGCGACTTTAAGAGATTAAAGTTTTCGGTTCGGCCGGACGAAACACAGGTGCTGCATGGCTGTCGTCAGCTCGTGTCGTGAGATGTTGGGTTAAGTCCCGCAACGAGCGCAACCCTCACTTTTAGTTGCCATCATTTAGTTGGGCACTCTGAAAGAACTGCCAGTGATAAGCTGGAGGAAGGTGGGGATGACGTCAAGTCCTCATGGCCCTTACGTGTTGGGCTACACACGTGCTACAATGGCATCTACAATAGGAAGCAAAATGGCAACATTGAGCAAATCCTAAAAAGATGCCTCAGTTCGGATTGCACTCTGCAACTCGAGTGCATGAAGCTGGAATTACTAGTAATCGCGGATCAGCGCGCCGCGGTGAATACGTTCCCGGGTCTTGTACACACCGCCCGTCACACCATGGGAGTTGGTTCTACCTTAAGGCAAAGTTTAAAACCTTTGACCACGGTATAGTCAGCGACTGGGGTGAAGTCGTAACAAGGTAGCCGTAGGGGAACCTGCGGCTGGATTACCTCCTTTCTAAGGATGATCAAAAATTTATTTTTGATCTAAATATTTAACAGGTTAATGTTGACCGTCCTCATTTCTCTTCTTATTTTAAGTGTTTCTCTTTACTGAATAAGGGCCGGTAGCTCAGTTGGTTAGAGCACACCCTTGATAAGGGTGGGGTCGAAAGTTCGAGTCTTTCTCGGCCCACCAATTTAACTTGGGGGATTAGCTCAGCTGGGAGAGCGCCTGATTTGCATTCAGGAGGTCAGCGGTTCGATCCCGCTATCCTCCACCAGAAACACTTAGTTATTAAAATTGTAAATAAAATTAATATTATCAATATCTATATCCGATTGTTCGAATAGATGAACAATCATTGAATGTTCGAAAAGATGAACATTCCAACAAAATTTGATTCAACACAGAATTTTTTTCTGTGCATAAATCAAGCGTTTAAGGGCGTGTGGCGGATGCCTTGGCACTGAAAGCCGAAGAAGGACGTGGTATACTGCGATAAGTTTCGGGGAACTGTATGCAAGTTTTGATCCGAAAATTTCCGAATGGGGAAACCCACCACTTTATGTGGTACTTTAAACTGAATTCATAGGTTTAAAGAGATAACCTGGAGAACTGAAACATCTAAGTAACCAGAGGAAAAGAAATCAATTGAGATTCCGTTAGTAGTGGCGAGCGAAAGCGGACTAGGCCTGTAGATTTGTTAAAAAAATCTGAATAGTCTGGAAAGACTGACCATAGAGGGTGATAGTCCCGTAAGAGTAATGTTTAACAAATTTCTTGAGTAAAGCGGGACACGTGAAATCTTGCTCGAATATAGGGGGACCACCCTCTAAGCCTAAATACTCTTCAGTGACCGATAGTGAACTAGTACCGTGAGGGAAAGGTGAAAAGAACCCCTATTAGGGGAGTGAAATAGAACCTGAAACCGCATGCCTACAATCAGTCGAAGCTCTTTTTAGAGTGACGGCGTACCTTTTGTATAATGGGTCAGTGACTTAATTTATTAAGCAAGCTTAAGCCATCTAGGTGTAGGCGCAGCGAAAGCAAGTCTTAATAGGGCGATTAGTTTAATGAATTAGACCCGAAAACGAATGAGCTTACCATGAGCAGGTTGAATGCAAGGTAACACTTGCTGGAGGACCGAACCAGTTGACGTTGAAAAGTCTTTGGATGACTTGTGGTAAGGGGTGAAAGGCCAACCAAATTCGTAGATAGCTGGTTTTCCGCGAAAACTATTTAGGTAGTGCGTTGAATAAATAGATGTTTAGAGGTAGAGCACTAAATGGGCTAGGGGGAAGAGATTCTTACCAAACCTAATAAAACTCCGAATGCTAAACATTGTTCTTCAACAGACAGACTGTGGGTGCTAAGGTCCATGGTCGAGAGGGAAAAAGCCCAGACCACCAGATAAGGTCCCGAAATTGTGATTAAGTGTGAAAGGATGTGGAAATTCCTTAACAGCCGGGAGGTTGGCTTAGAAGCAGCCATCCTTTAAAGATAGCGTAACAGCTCACCGGTCTAATAGAGTTTCTGCGCCGAAGATGTAACGGGGCTAAAATCACATACCGAATCTGTGGGTTTATAAAACTTTCGAGTTTTATAAGCGGTAGCGGAACGTTCTGTAAGCCTGTGAAGGGATACCCGTGAGGGATCCTGGAGGTATCAGAAGTGCGAATGCTGACATAAGTAACGATAAATAAAGTGAAAAACTTTATCGCCGAAAATCCAAGGGTTTCTGCGCAAGGTTAATCCGCGCAGAGTTAGTCGGCCCCTAAGGCGAGGGCGAAAGCCGTAGTCGATGGAAATAAGGTTAATATTCCTTAACCTGATGGTAGTGACGGATTTTGTAAGTTGTGAGTTCTTAATGGATTGAACTTGCTGCGAAAAAGTCCCAGGAAATAGCTCCATCATAAGACCGTACCCTAAACCGACACAGGTGGATTAATAGAGTATATTTAGGCGCTTGAGAGAATGATGTTGAAGGAACTCGGCAAAATGCTTCTGTAACTTCGGAATAAAGAAGACCTTTTTATAGGCAACTATTTAAAGGTGGCACAAGCCAGGGAGAAGCGACTGTTTATCAAAAACACAGGGCTCTGCTAACACGTAAGTGGATGTATAGGGTCTGACGCCTGCCCGGTGCTGGAAGGTTAATGCGATGGGTGCAAGCTCATTTCTGAAGCCCCAGTAAACGGCGGCCGTAACTATAACGGTCCTAAGGTAGCGAAATTCCTTGTCGGGTAAGTTCCGACCTGCATGAATGGCGTAACGATTTCTCCGCTGTCTCCAACATCAACTCAGTGAAATTGAATTCTCCGTGAAGATGCGGAGTTCGCGTAGTTAGACGGAAAGACCCCGTGCACCTTTACTGCAACTTTACATTGGTGTTAGGAAAAACATATTTAGCATAGGAGGGAGACATTGAAACAAGGACGTCAGTTTTTGTGGAGTCGCCAGTGAAATACCTCTTTTGTTTTTCTTGATATCTAACTGATTACCGTTATCCGGTATCAAGACATTGTATGGTGGGTAGTTTGACTGGGGCGGTCGCCTCCCAAATAGTAACGGAGGCGTGCGAAGGTAAGCTCAGAACGGTCAGAAATCGTTCGTAGAGTGCAATGGCATAAGCTTGCCTGACTGCAAGACTGACAAGTCGAGCAGAGTCGAAAGACGGTCATAGTGATCCGGTGGTTCTGAGTGGAAGGGCCATCGCTCAACGGATAAAAGGTACGCCGGGGATAACAGGCTGATACTGCCCAAGAGCTCATATCGACGGCAGTGTTTGGCACCTCGATGTCGGCTCATCACATCCTGGGGCTGGAGCAGGTCCCAAGGGTTTGGCTGTTCGCCAATTAAAGTGGTACGTGAGCTGGGTTCAGAACGTCGTGAGACAGTTCGGTCCCTATCTGCTATGCGTGTAGAAGAATTGAGAGGAGTTGACCCTAGTACGAGAGGACCGGGTTGAACATACCACTGGTGGACCGGTTGTAGCGCCAGCTGCAGTGCCGGGTAGCTAAGTATGGACGAGATAACTGCTGAAAGCATCTAAGCGGGAAACTCACCTCAAAACTAGTTCTTCCTATAGAGCCGTGGTAGACCACCACGTTGATAGGCTGGGTGTGGAAGTGCGGTAACGCATGTAGCTGACCAGTACTAATAGCTCAATTGGCTTGATTTATGCACTGAAAAAAATTTTTTAAAATATAGATTTTTTATATAAAATTTTAATATTCTTCTTTACTGTTCAATTTTTGAACGTTATAAATGTTCAATATTTGAACAATATGAACGATAATTTAGATCAATTTAACACTTTAAGAAAAATTAAGTCAAAACCTAATAGCTCTCAAAGAGAGCTAGCTTCTGAGTTAGGATTTAGCTTAGGAAAATTAAATTATTGCCTCAAAGCTCTTAAAAACAAAGGTTTAATCAAAATTAAAAACTTTCAAAAAAATACAAATAAGCTTAGGTACGTGTATATTTTAACGCCAAAGGGCGTTACAGAAAAGACAAATCTCACCCTTAATTTCATGAAAAAAAAAATGAAAGAATATGATGAGCTTAAATCAGAAATTGAGGATGGCAAATAATGAAAAATATACTAGTAACCGGTGGAGCCGGTTATGTTGGATCAGGACTCTTAAGAGAACTTTTGCTAAAAGGTTACAATGTAACATGTATTGATAATTTACTTTTTGGTGGAGAATCTTTGCTGGATATTTGGCATAATAAAAATTTTACTTTTTATAAGTGTGATATTAATGATAGTCACAAGTTAGACAAAGTATTTTTAAATAATAAGTTTGATGGCGTAATACATTTAGCAGCAATTGTAGGCGATCCTGCATGTAAATTACATTCAGATCTTGCAATCAAAACAAATTTTGAATCTAGCAAAAAATTATTAGAAATATCGAAGAATGCAAAGGTTTCTAAATTTATATTTGCATCCACTTGTAGCAACTATGGAAAAATGGATGATCCAAATGCTTATGTAGATGAAAATTCTAAATTAGCTCCAGTATCCTTGTATGCAGAATTAAAGGTAAAATTTGAAAAATATATGTTAAGTGAGACAAAAAAAATTGATGGATTTTTCCCAACATCTTTACGTTTTTCAACTGTATATGGTCTTTCTCCAAGAATGAGATTTGATTTAACTGTAAATGAATTTACAAAAGATCTTGTACTTGGAAAAGAGCTTATAATATTTGGAAAGCAATTTTGGAGACCTTATTGTCATGTAAAGGATTTTTCAAATGCATTTATCACCGTTTTAAATTCACCTAATGAAAAAGTTGCATATAATGTTTTTAATGTCGGTGATACAAAAGAAAATTATACAAAACAAATGATAGTTAACGAAATTATAAAAGTATTACCTAATTCAAAAATTAAACATGTAGTGAAAAAAGATGATCCAAGAGACTACAGAGTTAATTGTGATAAAATTAAAAATGAACTTGGTTTTAAAATAAGCATGACAGTTCCAGATGGCATTATGGAAATTAAACGTGCAATTGAGGAAAATCTTATTAAGAATCCTGAAGATAAAAAATACTACAATATTCCCCATGAGCAAAAATAATGATAATCAAAATTTAGCTGTAATTGATTTTATAAAATCAATATATAGCAAGGATAAATTTATACCCCTTCATGAACCAAGATTTAAAGGAAATGAAAAAAAATATTTAAGAGAATGTATTGATACAACATTTGTTTCTTCTGTGGGAAAATTTGTTGATCAGTTTGAAGAAAAAATAGCAAAATATACTGGTGCAAAATATGCAGTTGCTACTACTAACGGTACCTCATCTCTTCATGTGTCGTTAATATTAGCTGGTGTAGAAAAAAACAATGAAGTAATTACTCAACCACTAAACTTTATTGCAACTTGTAATGCAATTAGTTATTGTAGCGCAAAACCTATTTTTATTGATGTTGATAAGGATACTATGGGCCTCTCACCATCTAAACTTAAATCTTTCTTAGAAAAAAATACATTAATAAAAAATAAAAAATGCATAAATAAGAAAACTAAAAGGGTGATTAAGGCATGTGTGCCTACGCATTCTTATGGACATCCTTGTAGAATAGATGAAATTAAAAAAGTTTGTGATGAGTATTGTATTTTTTTGATTGAAGATGCAGCTGAAAGCGTAGGTAGCTTTTATAAAAAAAAACACACTGGAACTTATGGCCAAATAGGCGCCATGAGTTTTAATGGCAATAAAATTATAACAGCTGGCGGCGGCGGATGTATTATTACAAATAATAAAGTTCTTGCAAAAAAAGCAAAACATTTAACTACAACCGCTAAAGTTCCTCATAAATGGAATTTTAATCACGATATGATTGGCTACAATTATCGTATGCCAAATATAAATGCTGCTCTATTATTGGCGCAATTAGAAAAACTAAATGATTTTATTGATAATAAACGTAATTTAGCAAAAAGATATGAAGCTTTCTTCAAAAATGCAGATTATGAATTTTTTAAAGAACCAAAAAATAGCAAATCAAATTATTGGTTAAATTCTATTATTCTCAAAAATAAACATCAGAAAGATAAATTTTTAGAACAGACTAATTCTAGAGGTGTTATGACTAGACCAATTTGGACATTAATGAACGATCTACCAATGTTTAAAGATGCAGAGTGTCATAATTTAAACAATTCAAAGTGGCTAGATGAAAGAGTTGTTAATATACCAAGTAGCACAACATTATGAATAAAATTATTCTTATAGGCGGAGGTGGCCATTGCAAGTCAGTAATTGATGTAATTGAACAAGAAGCTAGATTTGAAATTGCTGGTATAATAGATAAACCTGAACTTTTAGGTACTAAAATTTTAGGATATCCGGTTATTGGAAATGATTCTGACATAGAGATTTTAGCTAAAAAATATAAGTATGCCCTAGTAACAGTTGGTCAAATAAAATCACCATTATTAAGAATAAAACTTTTTGATTTAGCCGCTAAAGCTGGATTTACACTCCCCTCTATTGTCTCTCCACTTGCCCATGCATCTAAGCATTCAAAAATTGGTAATGGCACTGTTGTTATGCATCATGCAATAATTAATGCCAATGTATCTATTGGTAATAATTGTATTATAAATTCAAAAGCATTGATAGAACACGATTGTTCAATTTCTAACAATTGTCATATTTCAACAAACGCAACCATTAATGGTGAGGTTAAAATCGGATCTAAATGTTTCATTGGTAGTAATGTGACAGTAAAAGACAACACCACAATAGAGGAAAATAGTTTCATTAAAGCTGGGACTTTATTTAAATGAGTGTATTTGTTATTGCAGAAGCAGGTGTAAATCACAATGGATCAATTGATTTAGCAAAAAAATTAATTGATGCAGCATGTAATGCAGGAGCTGATGCTGTTAAATTTCAATCATTTAAAGCAGAAAATCTTGCAACCAAAAATTCTCAAAAAGCTATTTATCAAAAAGAAACCACAAATATAGAAGAATCACAGTTTTATATGCTTAAAAAATTGGAACTTAATCTTGAAATGCATAAAGAGCTTTTTTTATATTGTAAAAAAAAAAAAATAATCTTCTTATCATCTCCTTTTGATCATGAAAGTATAGATTTATTAGAAAATTTAGGCTTAGACATATTTAAAATACCAAGTGGAGAGATTACAAACCTTCCATATCTTAGACACATAGGAAAACTAAATAAAAAAATAATCCTCTCAACAGGGATGTCAAACATGAATGAGATTAAGAATACTTTAAATATTTTAATCAATTCGGGAACTAAAAAAGAAAATATAACAGTTTTACATGCTAATACTGAGTACCCAACTCCATTAGAAGATGTAAATTTAAGAGCAATGGTAACTATTGGAAATGAATTAGATGTGAGCTTTGGATATAGCGACCATACTTTAGGAATAGAAGTTGATATAGCTGCAGTTGCATTAGGTGCAAGCTGTATAGAAAAACATTTTACTTTAGATCGTAATATGGAAGGACCAGATCATAAGGCAAGTCTCGAGCCACAAGAGTTAAAAGCTATGGTAACAGCAATTAAAAATATAGAGTTAGCACTTGGCAGCGGTATTAAAATTCCTTCTAAGAGTGAAAAGCAAAATATAAAAATAGTAAGAAAGTCAATAGTTGCTAAAACTCAAATTAAGAAAAATGACGTTTTAAACGAAAATAACCTTACAGTAAAAAGACCAGGAAATGGCATAAGCCCTATGAAATGGGACGAAATTATAGGTACTAAAGCTACAAAAGATTACAAGGAAGATGAGCTGATATGAGCAAGAGGAAAATATGCGTAGTAACAGGATCACGTGCAGAATATGGATTATTATACTGGTTAATTAAGGAAGTTGAGGCCGATCTAGATCTTGAACTCCAGCTCATTGTTACAGGGTCGCATTTAAGTTCTGAGTTTGGTTTAACCTACAAAGAAATAGAGAAAGATTTTAAGATTAATAAAAAAATAGACATACGCTTAATTTCTGACACCAGCGAAGGTATTTCAAAGTCTATGGGCATAGCCCAAACATCTTTTTCAAAAGCTTATAATAAGTTAAAACCTGATATTGTCGTGGTATTAGGAGATAGGTACGAGATTTTTAGCGCAGTAAGTTCAGCTATGATATCACGAATTCCCATTGCACATATTCATGGAGGCGAAGCTACAGAAGGAATAATTGATGAAGCTATTCGACATTCTATAACTAAAATGAGTCATTTACATTTTACAGCCGCTGAAGAATATCGCAAAAAAGTAATACAATTAGGCGAAGAACCTAATAGGGTATTTAACGTAGGAGGCGCTGGAATTGAAAGTATTAAAAGACTTAAACTTTTAAAAAAAAAAGATTTTGAAAAATCAATCAATTTCAAACTTAATATTAAAAATATTTTAGTTACTTATCACCCTGTTACTTTAGAAGACAAGACATCAAAAAAAAATTTTCAGGAAATTTTAGATGCCATTGATGAATTAAAAGATACAAACATAATTTTTACTAAAGCAAACAGTGATATGGATGGAAAAGTTATAAATCAAATGATTAAACAATACACAAAAAAAAATTTAGAAAAATCTATTGAAGTAACTTCCTTAGGACAACTTAATTATTTAAGTGCCTTGCAATATATTGATTTTATAATTGGTAATAGCTCAAGTGGCCTACTAGAGGCACCAAGTTTTAAAACAGGAACTATTAATATTGGTGATAGACAGAATGGTAGATTGAAAGCAGAAAGTGTAGTTGATTGTTTGCCTAGTAAAAAAAATATAAAAAAAGCTATTAAAAAAATTTACTCAAATGGATTTCAAAAAATTTTAAAAGATGTTAAAAATCCGTACGATCATGGATTTGCAAGTAAGAAAATTATTAAAGTTTTAAAAAAAGTAAATTTAGATAAAACTTTAAAGAAAAATTTTTTTAAAATAAAGTTTTCAATATGAAAATATTATTTATAGGGACCGTAAAGTTTTCAAAAATAGCTCTTCAAAAACTAATAGAACTTAATGCTCAAGTGGTAGGAGTATGCACCAAAGAAAAGTCAGAATTTAATAGTGATTTTGCTGAATTAAGACCCTTATGTGAAAAAAACAAAATACCTTATAAATACGTTGATAATATTAACTCAAAAGATAATTATAATTGGATCAAATCTCTAAGCCCTGATATTATTTTTTGTTTTGGCTGGTCTAATTTATTAAAAAAAAATATATTAAGATTAGCACCAATGGGTGTTTTGGGATTTCATCCTTCTGAATTGCCAAAAAATAGAGGTCGTCATCCATTGATTTGGGCACTTGCACTGGGTCTTAAAAAAAGTGCTTCGACCTTTTTTTTTATGGATGAAGGAATTGATAGTGGTGAAATTTTATCTCAAAAAAATTTTGATATTTCAAGCAATGATGATGCACAAAGTTTATATAACAAAATGGCTAATAATGCTTTGCAGCAAATAGAAGAATTTTTACCACAACTTGAAAAAAAAAATTATCAAACAATCAAACAAAATGATGAAGTCTCCAATATCTGGAGAAAACGAGTTAAAACTGATGGTCGAATAGATTTTAGAATGGAAAGTCAGGCTATTTATAATTTGGTAAGAGCTTTATCAAAACCTTATGTTGGAGCCCATATTAAATATAATGAGAAAGAGATTATTGTTTGGAAAGTAGAAATAGTTGAGAATAAACAAAATAACATTGAGAGTGGAAAAGTTTTAGATATAAATGAAGATAAAATACTAGTAAAAACTTATGATGGAGCCATAAGAATAACCCACCATGAATTTGAAAAAATCCCAAATATTGGAGAATATCTTTGAAAAATAAAGTACTAGTTGTAGCCGTACATCCAGATGATGAAACTTTAGGATGCGGAGGAACTTTGCTCAAACATAAAGCTAATGGTGACAAAATTCACTGGCTTATTTGTACAACTCTTAACAAAAAGCATAGCTATTATCGAAATAGAGATAAAGAAATAAGCAAAGTTTCAAAACTTTTTAGTTTTGATAGCGTTCATAGTCTCTTGCTGGAAACCGCTAAGGTTGATCAACATAGCATGGTAGAATTAGTTGAAAAAATGTCAAAAGTAATTAATAAAGTGAAACCAAATATTATTTATCTTCCATTTAAAGAAGATATTCACACTGATCATAAAAAAATTTTTCAAGCTAGCTATAGTTGCACCAAATCATTTAGATTCCCTTTTATAAAAAAAATATACATGATGGAGATCTTAAGTGAAACAGAATTTGCCCCAAGCATAAAAAAAAATAGTTTTACACCAAATACATTTGTCGACATAAGTAAATATTTAAATAAAAAAATTAAAATAATGAAAATTTATAAAAGTGAAATAAACAAACATCCCTCTCCGAGAAGTGAGAAAAGTATTAGAGCACTAGCGACTTTTCGAGGATCAACTTCTGGATGTAAGTTTGCTGAAAGTTTTATGCTCTTAAAGGAAATTACATGAAAAGTGTAAAAAATATAAAAAATATAAAAATCACTAAAGATGCAACAATTAAAAAAGCTTTAAAGGTTATTGAAAAAGGACATATTAAAATTGCACTAGTAGTTGATAACAAAAACAAGTTAATTGGCACCTTAACAGATGGTGATATTAGAAGAGGTTTTTTAAAAGGCTACAATATTAATAGTCCTATAAATTCAATAATTAATAAAAGACCGCTTGTTGCAAAAAGGAATGACGCAAAAGAAAAGTTATTTAATAGCGCTCTATCTAGAAAAATCTATCAAATTCCTGTAATTAATAAAAAAGGAAATGTTACAGAACTATATATAATAAATAAGCTTTTAAAAAGTAAAACAAAATTCAATAAAGTTGTGATAATGGCTGGTGGAAAGGGAATACGCTTAAGACCACTTACTAAAAACACTCCAAAACCAATGTTAAAAGTAGGAGGCAAACCTATCTTACAAAGAATCATTAAAACATTTAAAGATTGTGGTTATAAAGATTTGATTATTTGTGTTAACTATAAATCTCATATAATTGAAAATTATTTCGGTAATGGAGGCAAGTTTGGAGTAAATATAGAGTATGTTAAAGAAAAAAAAATGATGGGCACAGCTGGAGCCTTGAGCCTTATTAAAGAAAAGTTAACTGAACCTTTTTTTATAATAAATGGAGATTTACTAACTAATCTTGATTTTGAAAAAATGTTAGATTTTCACATTAAACACAACTCCATAGCTACTATGGGTATAAAAAAATACAGCATAAACTCACCTTATGGCGAAGTTAACTTAGTCAATGAAAGCATTTCATCTATCAATGAGAAACCAACACATAAATTTTTTGCTAACGCTGGAATTTATGTTTTAAATCCAGAATGTGTTGATTTAGTACCAAAAAAATTTTTTGACATGACCTCTCTTTTTAAAAAAATTATTTTAAAAAAAAAAAAAACAATTTCATTTCCTTTAGAAGAATATTGGAAAGATATTGGTAGGTTAAGTGATTATGAGACAGCAAATAAAGAATTTGTAAAAAAATATTAAATCTAAAAATTTTAAATATGAAAATATTAGCAATTATTCCAGCTAAAAAAAACTCCAAAAGAATTAAAAATAAAAATAAAATTTTACTAAAAAATAAAAAATTGATTGAGCACACCTTTTTAGTTGCACAAAAATCAAAATTATTTACAAAAATATTATTAACAACCGATGATAAAGAAATTATAAGATTATCAAAAAGATATGGCATTTTGGCTCCTTGGGTAAGACCTAAAAAATTATCAGACTATTTTTCTCCTTCTTATAAAGCAGTAATTCATGCATATGATTGGTATAAAAAAAATTTTGGAAAAGTTGATGGAATTTTTATTTTACAACCCACGTCACCCTTCCGAACAATAAAAACTTTGAAAGAAATGATAAGAATTTTTAAAATTAATAAAAAAAAATCTGTTATTAGTGTTTCTAAATGTAGTGAACATCCAGAATGGATGTTAAAGTTAAAGAACAACAAAATATTACCATATATATCACAAAAATATTTTACAAAAAGATCACAATCGCTTGCCAAATTATATAAAATTAATGGATTGGGTTATTTAATTAATCCTTTAATTTTAAAAAAAGAAAAAACCTTAATACCAAAGAATGCAATACCCTGTATTAATAAATCTAAAATCGAATCTATTGATATAGATGACATGCAAGATTATTTAATTGCAAAAAAAATTTAACGAATTAAAAATTCAGAAAAATTATTAATTTAATTATGAGGAATATAACTGTTTAAAGCTACACAAATCATTTTTCTTAAAGTGTACAAAACTATAAATACTTAGATATAAATGATAAATTCTTTTATAAATTTAATAAAATTATCTTTTTGTAAAAAAATAATTATTATAACAAATACTTTGCAGATGTTAAATTTAGCTGAATTTTTTCATGCGCATAAACTATTTCATAGAGAATTTAATAATTTTATAATTTTATGCCCTTACACTAATGAAAATGCTTTCAAAAAAATTAAAGTTTGCCATAGAGAGTTAATCAAAAAAAATAATCTAATCTTAAATTTTCAAAAAAAAAAAGAAATTAAGATTTTATATTTAATATTTTATATTAAGAAATTTTTTAATTTGGGAATAGATCAAATAATTATAGGTAATTATTATTCATATTTGAATCAAAAATTTGCAAAAATCTCAAGGGAGGTATTGGTACTTGATGATGGTACAAATGTACTACTAAAAAAAAATTTACAATTACTAAAAAAATCAAATTATTCGTTTTTTTCTATTTTTGATGAAAAATTTTTTCAAAAGAAAAATTATAAAAAAAATGATTTCAAGTTTCTTAAAAATAAATTTTTTAACAAAAGAAGTTATTCAGAGAATGTATTAATTTTAGGCAAACCAATTGTTGAATCAGGTTTTTTTAAAGAACATCAGTATGATTTCCTTATAGAGTATATAAAAAATAAATTTAAAAATAAAAATCTCTATTATTTTCCACACCCCAAAGAAAATTTAAATATTTTAGAAAAAAAATTTGGATCAATAAAATTTATAAAATCAAAATATCCTATTGAAATTTATTTTTTAAAGATGAAAAAAACTCCAAAAACTGTAGTCAGTTTTAATTCTAGTGCGGTTATTCCATTAAAATTATTAGATAAAAAATTGAATATATTTAATATTTATTTTAAAATAAGACTTGATAAAAATCACTCATGGAGACTAAATCTTCCTAGAGAATTAATGACTAGAAATTATTTTAAATCACATCTATCAATAAAATCAAAAACACTGAAAATTCCAGACTTATAATTATAAATAAATTTGCTTTAAATAAGATACATAATTAAAGATTTTTAAACAGATTTTTTTCTTTTTTATACCACTCGATTGTTTTTTTTAATCCCTCGTCAAATGTAAATAATTTTTTAAATTCAATAAAATTTTTCATTTTAGCAGTAGAGGCCTTCATCCTATGAATCTCTGTTTTTCTTTCAGGCAACCCTCCAATAATTAGTCTAGATTTAGAGGCAGTAAGTGTTTGAATTTTTTTTGCAAGTAGTTTTATTGATATTTCATTACCATCAGAAATATTTGTAATGTTGTTGAAAAACTTTTGATTTTTCATAGCATTTATTAAAAAATTGACAGTATTACCAACATAATTAAATTCTCTAGTTTGATTTCCTTTTGTAATTTTTACTACCTTATTATCGATGAATTTTTTTATTAACTCTGGAATTACAGCCTTCATACTTTGAGACTCCCCAAAAACATTAAATGGTCTTAATATCTTTATTGGTTTTTTCATATGGAGCATATGCATTTGCGCATACAGTTCACCTGAATATTTTCCAATCGAATATGGAGAAATTGGATGAGCCTTCATGCTCTCGATGAATAATTTTTTATTATTTTGATGTCCGTAAATTTCAGATGTTGAAACATAAATAAATTGTTTATAGTTCCTTAAGTTTTCTAAAAGATTTGAAGTACCAATAATATTGCTCTCTAGTGCTTCAGAGTAATTTGAGAAGCTACCCTTAACATCATTATAGGCGGCTAAATGAAAAATTATATCTGGTTTAAAATTATTTATTTTATTTATTGTATTTGAATGTCTTAAATCACTTTCAATAATTGTAATTTTCTCCCATATATTAAATAGTCTGATATTTTCATAAACACTGTCATATTTTGTTGTAACAGCAACATTATACCCTTGATTTACAAGACTTTTTACTAAGTGTGAGCCTATAAACCCAGAACCCCCTGTGACTAAAATTTTTGATTTCATTTAAATTTCAAATTATAGCATGTACAAATTTATTACAAATACTTATTCAACTGATTTTACAACTTCGAATGCCTCAGCAGCTTTTATGTTAATTGAATTGCCCCTAAATTTTATAAGATTTTCTATAGACTTTAAAGAAAGAAAATTGGGATAAGGTTTTAACTCATCATTATAAAATTTTTTTAAGATAAATATTTTTTTTTTATATGTTTTATCTATATCAACAAAATAATTTGGGTTAAAAGCTCTATTTTTTTTTATCAATTTTTCAGAGGCTGATGGAATTTCAAATGAATAGATTTTTTTTAAAAAGGTGATATTTTTATTAGGTCTACATGCTATCATTGTTGCCTCAGTCGTGGCTCTATGGTCATGATGATTGTCATCAATACAATGAGTAAAAATCATTTGGGGTTTAAATTTTTTTATTTTTTCAAATATAACCCTGGACATTTTGGTTATATCTTTCCTTCCTATTGATAATCCATTAAAATTTAAAAATTCAGGCTCTGCAATACCAAGATATTTTGAAACCTTTTTTGCAATTTTCTGTCTTTCATTATTTTTTTTTATGCTTTTATTATTGATACGCTTATCGTAGGTTTTGCATGTAAAAATAATTTTAATTTTACACTTTTTTTTAAATTTTAAAATTGTTCCACCACATCCAATTATTTCATCATCAGGGTGGGCAGCTATAACTAAAATTTTTGAAGGGTTCATAAATCTTATTTTAATAACATTTCTTTAAATTTTGTATTAATTTCATTGTATTCTCTTGGATTGTCAAATGAAAAATATTTTTTATTAGTAATATTAGTAAATATTTTTTTATTTTTAATTAATTTATTTAAAAAATAAATCCAAGATTTGCTTTTATTAATTTCAGAGATAATTTTTTTTTTAAATATAAAATAACCCAAATTAATTGGATTTTTTATCAATGGTTTCTCATTAAATTGTTTTATTAAAAAATTTTTTTTGTTATATGTAATTGTTCCATATTTAAGCCTATAATAAGCACTTACAACAGATGCTGATATATTTTTTTTTCTAAAATCATTAGTATATTTTTTTAAATTTATATCTATAAAAGTATCTCCGTAGCAAACAAAAAAATCATTTCTAATATGAGCAGAACAATCTTTTAATCTTTTAATAATATCGACATTACCAGAGTCGACTAATTTTATTTTTTTATTTTTTTTGAAATATTTATTTACAAACTTTGTAACCATATGTGACTTATATCCAGTAGCTACTATTACTTGATCTACATTTAATTTTAAAAATTTATTTATAATGTAATATAAAAAAGGCTTTCTATTTACTAGTAACAATGGTTTTGGAGTGTTTAAAGTATATGGTCTTAATCTTTGGCCTTTTCCACCACACAAGAGCACAACGTCAACTTTTTTTGTTGATTTCATCATTTAATTTTTTTATATCTTATACAGTTAGATACAAGAAAATACCTTAAATTTAATAAAATCATATTTTAATACTAATTAAATATAATTATATAAAAATTAATGAAGCGTAAATGTGATGTATGCAAAAGAAAGTTAGCAGGACCTATTTTGTCCTTAGGTAACCAGCCATTGTGTGACGATTTACATTCTATTAATTCAAATATAAGAACAAAACTTTATAAAATTGAATTAAGATTATGTAAAAATTGCCTTACTGTAAATCAATTACATAAAGTAGATCAACAAACACTTTTTCCAAAAAAGTATAATTATCGTGCTTCTTTAACAGTTGATGTGCAAAAAGGAATGGAAGATCTTTGTATTAAAGCAAATAAATTAATTAAAAAAAAAAAGAAAACTGTCTTAGATATTGGGTGTAATGATGGTTCCTTATTAAATTTTTTTAAAAAACAAAAATTCAAAACATATGGAATTGAACCCACAAATGCCTTCAAAGACTGTTCAAAAAATCATACTATATTTAATCAATATTTAAACGAAACTATTGTTAAAAAAATTTTAAAAAAAAATAAACACATAGATATAGTTACATTTACTAATGTTTTTGCTCATATTCCAAACTTTAATCAATTAATTAATAGTTTAAAAATTTTAACCTCTAAAATTTCATACTTAATAATTGAAAATCATTATCTTGGTTCTGTATTAGAAAAAAATCAATTTGATACTTTTTATCAAGAACACCCAAGAACCTATAGTTTAAATTCCTTTATTAAAGTTTCTAAATTACTAAATTTAAATATACAAAAAGTTGAATTTCCAAAAAGATACGGAGGCAACATAAGAGTTTATATGTCAAAAAATAAATTAAGAAAAAATAGAAAACTTGAATTTTTGTTAAGAAAAGAAAAAAAATTTATATCAATGTTTTCAAAATTAAAAAAAAAAATGACATTGTGGAAACAAAATAAAACAAAATTATTTCAATATTTAAAGAAAGAAAAAACTATAATATTTGGCAAAGCATTTCCTGGTAGAGCCTCTATTTTAATAAATATTTTAGGTCTAAATAGTGATTATATTAAATGTATTTTTGAACAAAACAAATCTCCAAAAAATTTTCATTACGTGCCTGGTACGAAAATTCCAATTCTCCCTGATATAGAAATGAAAAATAAATTAAAAAAAAACAAAAATGCAATATTGATAAATTTTTCTTGGCATATTAGCCATGAGATAAGAAAATATTTAAAAAATTTAGGTATTAAAAATACTATAATTGATATTGTTGAAAAAAATGATTTTAAAAAAAGGTAAAAACAAGTAAAATTTACTTTTACAAACTTTATATTTCTTAAATAATCATAATAAAATTAAAGTAAATTTATTAAACAAACTCACCTATTTATTTAAAGATTTGAAAAGAGTTAAAAATACTTTAAATTAATAAAATGCAATCAAAAATTACATTGTCATTGGCAGTACCAGTTTATAATGGTGCAGATAAATTAAAAAAACAATTTAATAGAATTTTTTCAGAATGTGATAATAAAAAATTCAAAAATTTTATAGAAGTTTTAATTTCAGATAATGCATCCACAGATGATACAAGAAAAGTTGTGAGTTATTTTAAAAAAAAGTCTAATAAAAAAAAAAATATAAAAATTACGTATTTTAGAAAAAAAAAAAATGAGGGCGTCTTAAAAAATATTATTGGCTTGAGTAAACTTGTCAAAGGAAAATATATATTGTTTTCTACTGATGATGATTTGCCAACGAAAGGTTATTATAAAGAGATATATAGTGAAATTTACAATAAAAATTTTAAAGAAATGTATATTGCCCCAATCCATAATAGCAGGCAATATTACCACAGCTTATTTGGTAAAAATATTATAAGCTACATAATAAGCAGAGGTTCTATTTTTAGTGGAATAATATTAAATACAAAATGTATAAAATATAAATCATATTTAAAAACTTTATACCCTCAAGTAGAGTTATTTTTAGATTATTATATTAATCACGGTATGAAAGATTTAAGTATGAACTCAAAAATAAATAATATTGATTCTAAAAAAGTTCATAAAAAATTTGATGATAGATTTCAGAGAGGAAAAGACTACGCATTTTTAGGCAGAATTAATATTTTAGAAAAGTTTTTAAAAAAAAAAAAAATTGATTTTTTTCAATTTTTTATAGCTTTTTATCATCAATATAAATGGGGTTTGCAAATAAAATTTATGTTACGACAAGAAAAAGCTTTCAAATTAGAAAATATTTTTTATAAAGAAATTATAAAAATAGAAAGAAAAAAACTTTTAACCTTAATAATATTTTTAATTTTTATAAATAATTTCTTTTCTAAAAAAATGTTTTTTTATTTGGAGGCTTTTAAAATAAAACTTTTGAGTTAATTTTACGTAAAAATGTATAATACTTTTATTAAACCAGCTGGAAAAATAATTAAATATCTTTTTAGAGACTATAGAAAAAAAATACCTTTAGATGAAAAAGTTAAATTAAATTTTAATGAAAAAAAATTATTGCATAATTTAAAAATTCATGGATATGCTGTAATTGAAAATTTTGCTTCAGAAGAAACTTGTGTGCATATTATAAAAAAAATTGATTATATTTTTGAAAATTATCCTGCAAAAATTTGGAAAGATGATCAAAAATCTGACAATAGAATTTTTGGTGCTCAAATTGCAGATAAAAAAATTATGGAATATTTTAATGATAATTTCATAAAAAAAATTGGTGAGGCATATTTAGGTTTTAAAATAAAAAATGTTATGACCATGGCAAATAGAGTGACTTTTTCATCTAGTAATAATGGATCAGGCAATGGATGGCATAAAGATGCTTACAGAAAACAATTTAAATCACTTTTATATCTCAATAATGTGGATAAAAATAATGGACCATTTCAATTATTAAAAAGATCTAACAAAATCTTTAATTTAATCAAAGTAGCAATTAAATTACAGAAAACTTATCCTGATACAAGATTTAGCGAAAATGAAATTGAAAAAATATCAAGATCTGAAAATGTAACTACACTAGAAGGTAGAAGAGGTACTTTAATTTTGTTTGATCCTAGTTTGACACATCGTGGCTCACCATTAAAAAGTTCAAAAAGGTATGCCTTAACTAATTACTATGAGTCCCTTCATAATTTTGACACTTATGAAAACTATTTTAAACCAAAATTTGACTTAGAATAAAAATTGTTAATAAAAAAATATTCAATTAAATTATTTATAAAATGGGTGATTATTCAAAAACAATAAAACTTATAGAGGAAAAATTTTTTAAAAAATATGTTTTCATAAATTTTTTAATTAGCTTAGGATCTATATTTGAACTACTTAGTATTGGCTTGATAATTCCTCTTTTCTATTTTGTACAAAATATAGAAAATAATATCATTAAAATTAATGATTTTTTTGGTTATGACTTTATTCAAGATTCATTTAATAGAACAAATTTAATTTTATTAATAATTTTATTATTTTTATTATTTTATTTAATAAAATCTATTTATTTGGTTTTTTTATTTATCTATACGAAAAGATTCGGAATTAATCATGAAGAATTCCTGTCGCAAAATGTTTATTCAAATTACGTTTATTCAGATTTTATTGAAAGTACACATAAAGATAAGTCTAAAACATTTAGAAATATTCATGAAGTTGCAGCTCATACATCTTGTTTACAGGCGACTTTTGTAATAAATCAAGAAATTTTAACCTTTTTTTTTATTTTTCTTAGTATTTTTTTAATAGATCCAAAAATAGGTTTAATTTTAAGTCTTGTTTCAGTATTAATAGTTTTGTTTTTTTATTTTTCTACAAAAAAAAAATTAAAATTTTTAGGTGAAAAGAAAAGAGAAATAGAATCTCAAAATTTTACTAATATTTTAGATGCCCTAGGTTCATTAAAAGAGATAAAAATTTTTCAGAAAGAAAATTTTTTTGTAACTGAGTTTCGAAAGTTAAAAATAATAATATTAAACAATAACTTCAAATCAGATTTTTTTTCATTTTATCCAAGATTTATAATTGAATTTTTTGTTTTATCAGCTTTTATAATTTATTTTGTATTTATGTATGTAGATTTAAAAGATTTAGACGCAGTAATACCAAAAATTATTTTTTTAATAATGGCAGTTTTTAGAATACTACCAGGCATAAATAGAATAATTACAAATACTCAAAATTTAAGAAAGAATTCAGCATCAATAATTAACATACATAAAGAAAAAGTTAAATCAAAAACAAACAAATTATTTATCAAAGATAAAAACTTTGTTTTTAATGATAGTTTAAAATTTAATAAAGTTAACTTTAATTATGATAATGGTAAAAAAGTATTCAAAGACATAAATTTAAAAATTAACAAAGGAGAGATAGTGGGAATTTTTGGACCTAGCGGATCTGGAAAAACAACATTTATAAATCTCTGTTTAGGATTAATAAAACCAACCGACGGTGAAATTATAATAGATAATAAATTTGATTTATTTGAAAATAGTTCCTTGTGGCACAAAATTCTAGGATTTGTACCGCAAAGAATTTTTATGAAAAATGACAACATTACAAAAAATATAGCTTTTGCTGTTGAAAATGAATTAATAGATGAAAAAAAAATTAATAACTTAATAGAGTTGTGTAATTTAAATACTTTTGTTGAGAATAAAGAAAAAGGTGACCATTTTTTTATTGGTGATGACGCAGTAAAAATCTCAGGAGGGCAAGCCCAGAGAATCGGAATAGCAAGAGGTCTTTATAAAAATCCCGATTTTTTAATTCTTGATGAAGCAACGAATAATTTAGATCAAAAAAATGAGGAGGAAATAATGTTCAAAATTAAAAATTTTTTAAAAAAAGAGAAAAAAACGGCAATTATTTCATCTCATAATCTCGAAATTTTAAAGAAAAATTGTGATTACGTGTTAAGCTTTGATGACCAAACAATTACTAAATTTTAAGAAAAATTAATTGAATGAAAATTCTATTTGCAGCCAAAAAATATCACGACGGAAATAATTATTTAATAAAAATTAAAGATTTATTTAAAGATAATAAATTAACTAAAACAAAATAATTAGTTTTATAAAATGAGTGAAAATTTTGCACCAATTATAGTATTTACGTATTTAAGATTAGAAAAATTAAAAAAATTAATAGATAATTTAAAACAAAATCTCGATTCAAAAAAATCAGATATTTATATTTTTAGTGATAATGCAAAGTACAAAAAAGACATAAACAAAATTAAAAAAGTAAGAAAATATATTAATACAATTAGTGGTTTTAGAAAAAAAACAATTATTTTAAGAGATAAAAATTTTGGAAATGGAAGAAATATTATTGAAGGAGTTACATTTGTTTTAAAAAAAAGAGAAAAAGCAATAATTTTAGAGGATGATTTAGAAATAGGAGATAATTTTTTGTATTTTATGAATACATGTTTAACAAAATATAAAAACCATAAAAAAATTTGGCATATAGGTGGATGGAGTTTTGATTTAAATAGACATAGTTCATATGATATTTTCTTTTCAAAAAATATGCAGCCTTGGGGATGGGCTACATGGAGTGATCGATGGAAATATTTTGAGAAAAATCCAAATAAATTAATTAAGTTCTTTAAAAAAGATAAAAGTAGAATTTATAAATTTAATCAAAATGGAACTATTGATAACTTTAAGCAGATTCTCGATAACTATAATAAAAAAAAAAATACTTGGGCAATTTTTTGGTATGCACAAATTTTCATTAATAATGCTTTATGCATATCTCCTCATAAAAGCTTAGTTAATAGTAATGGCTTTGATAATTTTTCAACACATGTACATCCAAAACATTTTATAAATAAAATTTATAAAAATACTATCAATAAAAATAAAAAATTTAAATTTCCAAATAAAATATTAGAAGATAAAGAATATGATAATGATTTTAAAAAATTTTACTATAAAAAGATGGGCGCAAAGTTTGCAATTAAAAATTATATAACGAGATTTAAAAAAGCATTATTAAATTAAAATCAGTTGGTCATCTCGTTCAATAAATATTGCATATATAACATTTTAAAATTATATTAATTTTGACTATGATAAATTGGAAAATAAAACGTGAATTAAAAAATTTTATCGATGATATTGAAAACAAAAATGTCCTCGATTTTGGTTGTGGAGATTCAAGATATAGAGCATTAATTGAAAAAAAAAATAAGTATACCGGTTTAGATATTGAGGAAAATAGCTTTCCCAAAGAAAGTAAAGCAGCTGATGTTTTTTGGGATGATAAAACTCTTCCTTTTGAAGATGAAAGTTTTGATATAATAATTTGTACCGAAGTTTTAAATCAAGTTGATGATATTGACAATACGATTAATGAACTAAAAAGAGTCTTGAAAAAAGGTGGAAAACTATTCATAACAATGGTTTTTATTTTTGGAGAGCAAGATATTCCTTATGATTTTACTAGATTTACTAGTTTTGGAATTAAAAAAATTTTTGAAAAAAAAAATTTTAAGGTAGTTGAATTTAAAAAACTTTTAAAAGGAAAGAATAGTATTATTCAAATAATTGAAAGTGAATTTAAAAAATATATAAATGAAAAATGTAGTAAAAATTTCAAATTTTTGCTTCAATTCTTTTTTAAAATAATTTTATTAGCAATAAAATTATTATTTAAATTTCTTCCAAAAGATATTTTTTATAATCTACATACTGTTAATCTAATAATTTTAGAAAAATAAATATAATTTGTTGTATAATTTAAATGAAAACACTAATTTTAGGATCAGGTTTTGGTTTATATGGCTACCTTCCTGCTGCATATAAAATATCCAATAAAATTTTTTTACAGAAAAAATATAAAAATTTTTTTTATTCTAGGAGTGAATTAAAAAACTTTAATAATAAAATTATTTGGTATGATAATTTAAAAGCCATTATTAATACAATCGATATTGTTATCATAGCTAAAAGACCTATAGACCAAGATATTCAAATAAGAAAAATTTTGAATTTTAAAAATAAAATTAAGCATTTTTTTTTAGAGAAACCACTATCTTCAAATTATAAAAGAAGTTTTTTATTAGAAAAAAAAATCAGAAATAAAGGAAAATCTTTCAGTATATGTTTTATTTTTGAATATTTATCTTGGCACGATGAAATAAAAAAAATAATTAAAAGTAATTATAATAATATTGCAATTAATTGGTTTATCAAAAACAAGAAAAAAAAAGATTGGAAATATCAAAAAAAAGATGGAGGTGGAGTTATAAGATTTTACGGAATACATATGATAAAACTTTTTTCAGATCTTAATTTTGATAATATTGTGTATAATTATTTTGATAAAACCCACAGCAAATGGATTTTAAAAATCAAAGATAAAAAAAATAACTTAATTACATTAAAAATTAATTCATTATCTAATAAAGATTTATTTAAGATTGATAATAATAAAAAAAAAATAGTCAATTACACAAACCCATTTAAATACAAAATCATACCAAATAAAAGAGACCCCAGAGTGAAATATTTGAAAAAATATTTGTTATTTAACCTTAAAAATAAAAATAAAAATAAAAATGATTTACAAAGGTTTTTAAATTTATGGAAAAATTTAGAGATCTTAAAAAAATAAAGTTTTAAAAATTTGTTAAATAGCTTGAAGTTGTATTAAGTATTATTTATCACAAGCAAGTATTTTTTGATAAAAAGATTCTGCAATAATCTCATTACCTGTAGGCAGCAAGTGTTCTGCTTCAGCAAAGAGTTCAGTTTCATTATCGTCCAAAATTTTAGACATATCGTAAAAACATCTACTACCAAATTGATCCGATTTTTCTAAAATTTTATTATAGGTAATTTTAATAAATTTTCCTTCCCACGGGCGTATATCAATCCTATTTTGAATTGCAATTTTTTCATCTACAGTAAGTTTTTTGTTACTTATTAATGGAAAAGGTTGCAAAGCTGTTAAAACTTTGACTCCATGCCGATTTCCAATATCATGATTTTGTTGCATATTTTCTACAAATATATTTGACACAGCGTTAGCCGATTTATTTAAATATTCATCATCTATTTTGTTTATATTTTTTTTTGATTTTGAATATTTTCTTCCATGATAATAAGCAACTGCAAGACGGTAACTTGCTGTTATATGTAAAAAAGTTTTAATAGATTTTTTTATTTTTTCCAAAGATGTTTTATTCTCAAAAGTATCAAAGCTTTTTGATAAAATTCTTTCTGCATATGGAGCAATACCTCCAGGCACTCCACCATAGCTAACAACATCTAGATCATTAATACCTTCATAAAAAATTGCTATATCAGGAACTTTTCCATGTCGTAATAATTCACTAAATTTATTACTAGATTGTGATGACATCCACCATCCTGTCCCATAGTTTATAACTTTGTAGCATTTACCATTAGCATTTAGTTTTTTTGCCAAATAAGAAGGATAAGTCATAGAGTCTGGAACAGCCACGCCGAGTGTTGTGGATCCTCCAAAAACGAATATTAATTTTGCATTTTGTTTTTCACAGTTTCCAGACGTTTTTCGAATACCATTTTTATTAATATTTATAGTCTTAGATATGTGTCCAATTTCTTTGAAAGCAACAAATTTTTCGTATTCTTTCTTCCAATTATAATTTTTGACATCTTTCTCATATTCGTCTCCATATGATTGCTTTTTGATAATCGGAGAAATCTGACTAACATCATTTCGTGCTTTTACTTTTTCGATTATAATTGCGGCAACTTCAATTAATATTAATAATAACAAAACTAAAAATGCTGAAAAAACAAATGTCTTTTTTAATTTGAACGAAAAATAGTTCATTAAGTTTATACTAAATTTTAACTAGTTATAAATTTCTGTAAGAGGTTTATCAGTTCTTTGTGTTCTTTAATCATGATTTTTAAAACATCGCCGATTGAAATAATTCTACAAACACACTTACTATTGTAGTAGAGCAATATTATCATAATGTTGTATTAAATCAATATTATCATCATCAATTTGAATTTAACACACTTTGAATAAATATTATAAAGTTCGGGGCATCACGTAACAGAACACCCCTCTTTAATTTAATATTTTGTAGGTTTTATTTGATAATAGCTCGAAAATAAAATTAAAAATTAAGGCCTTAAAAAAGATTTAAGACATATCATTGATGAAATTAATCCGTATAATCTATAAAATCTTATTTTGGCATTTTTAAAATTAAAAGTAAGTATTGTGGTTAGTAAAATGATAAAATCCTTTATTAAAAAAATATATGTTTTTTTTACTGCGTAAATATAATTAAAATTTTTTTTATAAAAGTAGAACATCGACCACATGTAATGCCAAATTCTTAAACATTTTAAATCGTAGTTTTCATTTTTAATTGATGAAGCTCGATTGTGTTTAATTTTTAAATTTTGAATCAAGTAACATTTAACTTTATTAATTTTACAGCGATGTAATAAGTCAGTTTCTTCAAAATATAAAAAAAACTTTTCATCAAAAAAATTTAATTTTTTTAAATTTTGAATATTGTAAAACATCACTGCAGCTTCACCTTCATAACTTTCTAAAATAGAATTTTTTTTTTGAAGATTACCGTGATTTGGAATTAAAATTCCAAAATTTCTAATTTTTTTTGATATATTAAAAAATTTTATTAAGAAATTTGAATCTAATTTAATATCGATATCCATATAAATTGCAAACTTTGTTTTACATTTTTTTACAGCTAAATTAATACCACCTCCATTCCCAATATTTTTTGATCTAATAATTTGGGTTTTTTTAGATAATTTTATTTTCGTAAAATCATAGTCAAAAGAATTATCAACTATAATAACATGAAATTTATCAGGTACTTTTTTTAAAATATTTAAAAGTTTTTTTTTGTCACTTTTATAGACAACTATTATAATTGTTACCATTTATTTTAAAATTATTTTTTTTCAATATTTTTTTTAATTTTTGTATGTTCATAGAACTGTCGCTAGGAAAATTTTTTATTTTTTTTAAATTAATTGGTTTAACTGAAGTGTCATACTTTTTTGCAAAATCATATATATCTCTTTTTTTACCCCCTACATTTAATATTCCTTTCTCTTTAATAAGTATTGGTATCATGCTTGAGACAAATTTATTAAATATGAAACTTGATTTGGCTCCTTTTATTGCTTTCTTGTGTGTAAATGGATAGTCAGTCATACATACTCTTAATATAAGGGAATTTTTGTATAAATGAACACAAGCTTCACCACCAAGCTTTGACCATGCATAATTGTTAAATGGTTTAAGTGGACTATCTTCTCTATAATTTCCTTTATTGCCAGGATAAACATAGTTTGTTGATAAATAAATTAATTTAATCTTTTTTCTTTGACAAATTTTAACGATGTTAGCAGTACCTATAATATTTAAATCAATACTCACATCAATTTTTTTTTCATGAATACTCATAGGTCTTGAAAGACCTGCCACATGTATCAAATAATCAATTTGTTTGTTTTTTAAAAAATTATTCATTTGACGATAATTTAAAATGTTGAAATTTTTTTTATCTGTATAAATGAAATTTAAATTTGTATTCGTATTTTTTAAAAACTTGCAGAATCTGCTTGTTTTACCTGTAACTAGAACATTTCTTTTTAATTTAAGTGTGTGAACCATTTAATGTTTTTATTTTTTTCTTTTTTTAAAATTTCTTTTCTGTGATTCCAAGCAAATAAAAAAACATATTTATAAGTTGAATTTTTAAATTTTTTATAATCTTCAATTGGTATGTGCATTCCAGGTGATAATTTTCCAATTTTATCTTTCGTGGTATCAAAAATACAATCAATTATCTTATTATCAATATTGCAGTAATTCAAAATAGTTGTACTTTTTGACGTCGCTCCATATCCACAAATTCTCTCTTTTTTTGAGATAATATGTTTGATTTTTTTAAGAAGTTTATTTTTTGAAAGCTCCACTTTTCTTTTAAACATTAAACAGCCTTTAAAGCTATTTACCTTATATTTTTTTTCAATATTAATTAAGTTTTTCAATCTTTTACTTTTCTTTAAAACATTTCCTCTTTTCAAAATATATCTCATTGAACCCCCATGAGTTTTTAAAGGAGCAGCATCAATTAAGGTAAATCCAAATAATTTGTAAATTTTTTCTATAGATGCAATTGAGAACATATAAATATGCTCATCATATATCTGATCATATGAAATTTTTTTATACATCGAACCAAGATAAGGCTCTTCAAATATTATTGTTCCATTTTTACTTAAAACTTTATCAATTGTTTTTATTAGATCGACTTGATTTGGAATATGACAAAATACATTAGCACCATAAACCAAATCATAAAATTTATGTTTTATATTAAGTAATTTTAAATTTTTTTTATTAAAAAAAAAATTAAAACTATTAACTTTTCTCTTTTTCGCAATTAAATGTACACTTTTTGAAGGCTCAAAACCTAATGAAAATTCTTTTTTAAAATTTTTGAGAAATGTTCCATCATTAGATCCAATTTCTAAAACATTTGATTTTTTTTTTAAATATTTTTTCTTAATCCACTTTGCAGTATTTTTAAAATGTTTTATCATATTTTTTGAACTTGATGTGTAGAAAGGATAATGTTTGTTAAACATTTTTTGAGGACTTGGATTTCTAGATAATTGAAATAACGACAATCTTTCGTTAAAGGCGACTTCTAGATTAAAAAAATATTCTTTTTTTTTAAAATCTTTTCTTAAAAATCCATTTGCAATTGGCATCTTACCAAAGTTTAAAAAAACTTTACACGATTTTTTATCAATTCTACATTTCATTTTTTATTTCGTAAAAAACTCTTTTTTAGATTGAATATATTCTCTTTTATCATAATTATAATCACAAAGAGTTAGCAATATACTGTTTTTTATTTTAAATTTTAATTTAATCCAATTTCCTTTAGGCACATATAACATTTTCTTATTTTTTGAACTCAAAATATATTTTGTAGTTTTTTTATTTCTTCTTGTTATTTCAACTTCTAATCTTCCAAAAATTGGCACAAGTATTTGATTGCACTTTTTGTGAGCATGATCCGCTCTTGGATAAGATAATTTACCGTATACAAAGAAAAATCTTTTTAAATTAAAGTTTTTAAGATGCTTAGATTTATAGATTGGTAATAGACTACCAGTTTTATCAGTAAATTGTTTAAATTTTTTAACTTCGAATTTCACTAGCGAATATTAAATAATATATTTTCAAAATAATGCAATATTAAAACAAAAAAGATGACTATCTTAAAAATTTAAATTATAAAAATAATAAATATCTAAATGAATATATTAATTACCGGTGCCCTAGGTCATATTGGTTCAAAGTTAATTACCAAACTTAAGAAAATTAAAAAATTAAATAAAGTTTATTTTATAGATTGTGCTAAATCTAATAATTTAAACGTATTATTTGGTCTTAGATATAAAAAAATAAGTATTAAATTTATCTATGGTGATTTAATCAATAAAAAAACACTTAATCAAATAAATGATAAAATTGATGTTATAATTCATTTAGCTTCTACTACCAATGTAGAGCAATCATTTAAAAATAAGAAAGAAATATATTCAAATAATTATGGAATATTTAAAAAAATTTTAGAATTTTCTATTAAAAAAAGGTCTAGGCTTATTCATTTATCATCCACAAGTGTTTACGGACCACAAAAATCAATTGTAGATGAGACTAGTAATAATCTAAATCCAAAAAGCCCTTATGCAGATGTAAAACTCTTAGAGGAAAAATTATTAAAAAAAAATAATAAAAAGTTAAAATTTGTAACATTTAGGTTCGGTACTATAACAGGTTTTTCACAAGGTATGAGGTTCCATACAGCAGCAAATAAATTTTGCCTAAATGCAATTTTAAAAAGACCATTAACAATTTGGAATAATGCCATGGACTTATATCGACCATATCTATCTTTGGATGACGCTATTAAAACTATAATTTTTTTTATAAATAAAAAGAATTTTAATAATGAAATTTATAATGTATTGACCGCCAATTACACAGTAAGGCAAATTTTACAACTAATAAAAAACAACGGTATTAAGATTAAAATAAAACAAACAAGATCACCCATACTAAATCAGACCTCTTATTTTGTTAGCAGAAAAAAAATTGAAAAATTAAAAATAAATTTAAGTTCTGGCGTTGATAAAGACATCAGAGAGACTTTAACAGCAATCAAAAGTTTTTATTGATGAAATATATAATTAAAAATTTTATTCAAAAAATAAAAAATATACTTAATTTAAAAAAAAAACGTTATGAAGAAGATTTGGTTTTGCGTGGAAAAATACTTATAGAAAAAATTAAAAATAAAACGCCTATTGAAATTAATGACATAGAATTTAAAATTTTTTCTCAATTTGGTGACGATGGTATTATACAATATTTAATTAACAAATTAGAAATAGAAGAAAAATATTTTAATTTTATAGAGTTTGGAGTTGAAAATTATTTAGAGTCAAATACAAGATTTTTACTAATAAACAATAATTGGTCTGGATTAATATTAGACGCATCCGAAAAAAATATTTACCAAATCAAAAATAGCAGTTTTTTTTGGAAGTACGATTTAGAAGCAAAATCTTGTTTCATTAATAAAAGCAACATAAATAATATTTTGCTTGAATCTAAACTAGATAAAAATAACATTGGAATCTTAAGTATAGATATTGATGGAAATGATTATTGGGTGTGGAAAGAAATTAGTGTTATAGATCCTCTTATAGTAATAATTGAATTCAATAGTGTATTTGGGTTTAATCAGAAAGTCAGCGTCCCATATAAAGAAAATTTTTCCAGAACCAAAGCTCATTATTCAAATTTATTTTGGGGAGCCTCTATTGAAGCCTTTAAATTCTTGGCAGCTCAAAAAGGTTATGAATTTTTTTCAACTAATAGTGCAGGAAATAACGCTTATTTTATTAAAAAAAATTTATATAAGAAAATTAACTTTAAATTAAAAAAAAAAGTTTATCAAAGCAAATTTAGAGAAAGCCGTGATATTAGAGGAAATAAAACTTTTACTAGATATAATGAAAGATTAAGAATTATTAATGATATGGTTGTTGAAAACGTAGAAACAAATAAACTTTCCAAATTAGCTGATTTAGATTTAGAATAATTGAATTTATATTTTAACCATGAAAATACTCATCACTGGTTCACAAGGCTATATAGCTAAGAACCTCGCAAAAAAACTAAGTAAAAATTTTTTTTGTTATGGGATTGGTCGTGGAAATTGGAAAAGAAGTGATTTCAAAAAATGGGGATATATAAAAAATATCTCAGGCAATATAAATAATAAATCACTAAAAAAATTTAAAGATTTCAAATTTGATTACGTTGTTCATTTAGCAGGAGGTTTATCTCCAAATGCAAGTATTTTAAAGTCTGAAGCAAAAATAAAAGACTTTGAAAAAAATGTATTAAGCACCAAGAATATTCTTCGATACCTGATTACTAAAAATATAAAATCAAAATTTATTTTTTTATCTTCAATTTCTGTTTTTGGAAATAATAAATTAAAAAAACTAGAGGAAAATAGTAAAACATCACCTATTTCAACTTACGCTAAAAATAAACTTAAAGCAGAAAAATTATGTTCAGATTACAATAAAAAATTTAATATTGATGTTTTAATATTGAGAGGAACATCTATTTTTGGCCCTGGGTTGAATAGACAAATCATTCATGATGTATGTGAAAAGATACAATCAAATAAAAATGTTTTTTTTGGGTCTGGCGAGGAAGAAAGAGACTTTTTATATATTAATGACATGTGTGATTTTATTCAAAAAGTGATTAAAAAAGGTTTTACCGGTTTAGAAATTATTAATGTAGGCACTGGTAAAGGAACTAAAATAAAAAAAATAATTAGATATATTAATTATAAATTGGGAGGTAAGTTAAAGCCTAAATTCAATAAACAAGGTCTTGATATTAACCCAAATAGATTAATTCCCAACATGAAAAAAACCTTAAAGTACAAATGGAAACCAAAAGTAAGTTTATATAAAGGAATAGATAATTATATTAAATGGTTCTTAAGAAAAAATAAAAATGATTAAATTAGGTTTTTTCATTCACTTCAACAAAACATGGCTAGGTGGGATTAATGTAATATTAAATTTAATTAATCTTATTTCAGAAAAAACAAATAGCAAAATTGCATCAAAAATAAAAATAATTATTTTTACAAATTCAAAAAAAAAATTAAGAAAATTTAATATAAATAAAAAAGTAGAAATTATTGAAAATAATGAGCTTTTTGATTTTAATATTTTGTTGAGAATAATAGATAAAATATATTTAATTTTTTTTGGAAAAACATTTTTTTTTGAGAAATTTTTGATAAAATATAAATTAAATTTTATTTCACATACAACCTTTATTACTGGTAAAAATAGTTATTCAAAAAGTTTAATTTGGATACCTGATTTTCAATATCTACATTTACCAAAACTGTTTTCTCTAAGATATAAAATGTTTAAGTTTATTAATATTAGACTTTATATTAAGCATGCTTATAAAATTTTATTGAGTAGCTTTGCTTCAAAAAGAGATTTAAAAAAATATTATAAAATTTTAGATAAAAAAATTTTAGTAAATAAATTTTACTTTAATATACCTCCAAAAAATAAATTAAAAAATTTCAACTATTTAAAGAAAAAATATAGATTATCTAAAAATTATTTTTATCTTCCTAATCAGTATTGGATTCACAAAAATCATAAAGTTGTTATCGATGCTTTGAAAAGTTTAAAAAATGATAATAGAATAAGCACGATTTCTATCTACTCAACTGGTTCAAAGTCAGATTATAGAAATCCTGATCACTTTTTTAATTTAATGAGAGAAATAAAAGAAAATAACTTAAAAAATAATTTTAAATATCTAGGATTAGTTCCTTATTTAGATACGATGTCTCTAATTTATTATTCCTCTGCTGTAATAAACCCGTCTTTCTTTGAGGGATGGAGTAGCACAGTGGAACAAGCAAATGCATATAATAAAATACTAATTTTATCAAATATAGACGTCCATAAAGAGCAGAGACCAAATAAAGCAATTTTTTTTAATCCACGAAACATAAATTCTTTAAAAAAAATTTTATTAAATTTCAATGCTTCTAAAAAGAATATAAAAATTATCAAGAATAAAAAAATAAATTTTAAAGTAAAATTAAATAAATATACAGAAGATTATTTAAAAATTTTTAATAAATATTTACAAGTAAAATAATTTTATGTATTTAAATAAATTATAACAAAGGGTTTAATTTAAATGAAAGTAAAATTTACAGATTTATATAAATTAATTCCAGAAAAAAAAAAAGTCTTATCAAAACTTAATTATTTAATTAAAAACTCAAAATTTGTGGGGGGGGATGAGGTTAAAAATTTTGAAAAGAATTTTGCTAAATATACCGGGTCAAAATATTGCGTTACTCTTGGCAATGGTACAGATGCACTTGAGATTGCAGTGAAATCATTAAATTTGAAAAAAGGTTCAGAAATTATTGTTCCTGTCAATACTTGGATTTCAACTGCAGAAGCTGTAAAAAATAATGGTTACAAATTAGTTTTTTGCGACATAGATTTGAGAGATTACTCATTATCGATCCCCGACTTAAAAAGAAAAATTAATTCAAATACATCAGCAGTAATAGCTGTTCATCTTTATGGAAATCCATCAGATATGTATAATATAAAAAAAATCACTCAAAAAAAAAATTTAAAATTAATTGAAGATT
Organism: uncultured Pelagibacteraceae bacterium; assembly: GCA_902633965.1. GTDB lineage: Bacteria > Pseudomonadota > Alphaproteobacteria > Pelagibacterales > Pelagibacteraceae > Pelagibacter. The sequence continues at coordinate 89,938 of CACPID010000002.1, forward strand.
GCGCGCAAGCCCATGGATCAAGAATTAAAAAAAAACATGTTGGAACCTTTGGTGACGTCGGCACTTTTAGTTTTTTTCCAGGTAAAAATCTTGGTGCTTTTGGGGATGGAGGCGCGATTATAACTAATTCTAAAAAGATATCTAACTTTGTATTAAGGATGAGAAATCATGGTGCATTAAATAAATATGATCATAATTTTTCAGGTAGGAACTCTAGATTAGATACATTGAATGCAGCTGTATTAAATCATAAATTAACAAATTACAAAAAATCACTTAGCTCAAGAAACAAACTTGCAAAAATTTATTTTAGCAAACTTAAAACATTGTCAGGTATTCAAACATATAAATTAAAAAAGAATTATGAATACTGTTACCACCAATTTGTAATTAGAACAAGCAGTAGGGATAAATTGAAAAATTTTTTAACTAAAAATAAAATAGATACAATGATACACTATCCTTACATGCTAAATGAGCTAAACTTTTTCCCAAATGATAAAAAACTTAAAAATAGTAAAAATCTTGGAAAAAAAATCTTAAGTCTTCCAATATCTGAAGAGCATACTAAAGATGAAATATTGTATGTTGCAAATAAAATTTCACTTTTTTTTAAAAAACAAATATTAAATAAGTGAAAAAAATTTTAATTACAGGTAGCTCAGGTTTTATTGGATTTCATCTCGCAACCTCTCTTTCGGAGTCTAATATTGTTTTAGGTATTGATAATCATAACTCATATTATTCAAAAAAAATTAAGGATAAACGTTTAAGTATCTTGAAAAATAAAAAAAACTTTTCTTATAAAAAATTAAATCTTAAGAATGAAAAAATATTACAAAAAATTTTCGAAAGATTTAAACCAGATACTGTTTATCATATTGCTGGGCAACCTGGTGTCTTGTATTCTTTTAAAAATCCAAAAAGTTATAAAATTAATAATACACATGTGACTAAAATAATTTGTAAAGTTTGCAAAAAAAATAAAATAAATAACTTTATATTTGCTTCGTCTAGCTCAGTTTATGGAGACCAAAAAAAATTCCCAATTAAAGAAAATAATACATTAAGACCAGTAAATTATTATGCTAAAACTAAATTAAGATCAGAAGAAATTATTTATAGAACGTTTAGCCATACTAAAATAAATTTTATTATTTTTAGATTTTTTACTGTTTATGGACCGTTTGGTAGACCAGATATGTTTATTCATAAATTATTAAATGCAATTAAACTTAACAAAACAATTAAAGTTCACAACAGAGGTTTAAATTTTAGGGATTTTACATATATAGAAGATGTCATTAAAATTCTAAAAATTTGTCTAAAAAAAAAACTTAATAAACAAATTATAAATATCTGTAGATCTAAGCCTATTAGAACGGATAAAATAATAAACCTTATCTTAAAATTTCTTAAGCAGAAAAATGTTAAACTAAAAATGACAAAATTTGTTAAAGGCGAGATGCTAAAAACTCATGGTAGTAATTTAAAACTTCAAAAATATATTGGTAAATTTAAATTTACTAATTTAAATATTGGTTTAAAAAAGACTGTTGAATATTACAAAAAATATGGATGTTAAATGACAAATATAAATTTATCAAAATCCCAGACTGCTATAAAGCTTAAATCAAAAAGGTTTTTTGATAAAAGGGGTTTTTTTCAGGAACTTTTCCTTAAAAAAAAATATAACTTAAATATTAAATTTACTGCATTAGCATACTCAAAAAAAAATGTAATTCGCGGTATGCATTTTCAATTAAAAAATAAACAAACAAAACTAATTCATGTTGTAAGAGGGACAATTCTAGATGTTGTTGTAAACCTAAAAAGTAATTCTAAAAATTTTGGTAAAAAAAGTTATTTTCTTCTTAAAGAAGGTGACATATTGTTTATTCCAAAATTCTATGCTCACGGATACGAATGTTTAACAAAAAAATGTATAGTTTTATATCATTTGGAAAAGTACAGAGATCCAAAAAATGAAAGCGGAATACCTTTTGATGACAAAAAACTAAAAATAAAATGGAAAACCAAAAATCCAATTATTTCAAAAAGAGATATGTCACATAATAGTTTTGAGATATTTGAAAAAACTGTTAAAGGATTATAACTACCATAAAGGATAAATATCATCTTCATGATTTTTTTTTCTATCTTTCTTTTTTTTAAAGTAATAAAAAAAAATTAGAGCCAAGAGTATTATTGGGATTAACCAAATTAGAGTTTTCATCTAGTTTTTATTATTTCACTTACAAGTTTATTCCCTTTATCATTTACATGTACGCTATCAAGAAAAATCCAATCATCTTTTTTTAGATTTTTTTTAAATAATTCGTTTAAATCATTAAAGTAAACATTATTTTCATTTGAAAATTTAATACATAAATTTTTTAAAAATTCATAGTTTTCAATAGAAAATAATTTATTATAATATTGAAGTTTTTCTTTGAAAAATAAATTCGAATAATCAAATAACTGTTGTTCTTCACTAGACTTTTCCTTCGACCAGTTAAGAGCAGGTTGTAAATAAAAGTAAACTTTACAATCAAAAAAATTACCTAACATCCTGTAAATTTTAAAATTCCTTTTAAGTTTTTCCTCGAAGGTAATTTTAAGAGGGCTCTTGCTCTCAAAGGTTTTTCTAAAATCTTTTGATGTAAGAAATTCTATAAAATCTTCTTTTCTTAGATTATCAATATTTTTATTTTTTAGAATTTTTGGATTAAAAATATTAAATAAAAATTTTAAAATTTTCTTCTTATAATTTGAACTCTTAATATTCAAGCTATTATTAAACTCAGAATATAAATAAAAATTATCTGGATAATTTATGTCAAAAAAAGTTGATAAATAAAGATCATTTATCCCTGAAAGAAAAATAATTTCTTTAACATTTTTTAGATGATTAAAATTTGAAAATATAGATATTAATTCTTGGAAGCCTATATGTGCACTCCCTGATAAATTAAGGCAATTGACTCCAGATTTCGACAAATAACCCGAAATTGTATTTTCATCTAAATTAGCACCAGCGCCAAATGCGAATGATCCACCGCAAAGTATGGAAACCTCCTGTTTCGGATAATGATCAAAAATTGATTTTTTATTAATAAAGTTTTTAGAATTAAATCTAAAACCTTTATCGTCAGTATTTAATATCTCTGATCTAAAATTAGGTATTTGATTAAACATTATAAATGGTAACCATTTATAGCCTATTCTTTCGTAAGTTTTCCACTGTGGACACAATTCATATTTGAAATTTTTATTCATTTTTTATTTCTTTATTGCTCTTAAAAATTTAATTGGTTTTTTCAAAATTTTTAAAATATACAAAAAAAATACAAAATATTTATTTTGACCGTTTTCAATTCTTATATTATTCAAGTCTTTTAGATGAGTTAAATAGTTTATCTTTGAAGAGAAGCCTCCTTTGCTAAATTTTCCCAAAATTTCATTTTTCTTAGTAGAAATCCCCTTAAGTTTAAATTTTACAATCATCCTATAAAAAAAATCTAAATCAGCACTTAAGAACTTAGTATTATAATATCCAACTTCTCGATGTTTTTTATTTTTTATAAAGAAACCAATTGAGTGAGATGTGTAAAAGCCAAAACTCCACCTTATTATATTTGGATTAAAACCATGCATTAATTTGTATTTTTCAACACTTCCAAATAAAAAATCGATATTGTTTTGATTAAAATAATCATTTACTAATTTTAAAGAATTTTCGTAATAATAATCATCAGAGTTTAAAAAACCAATTATATCTCCTTTTGCTAAATTTAACCCTTTATTCATCGCGTCCCAAATTCCATTATCTTTTTCCACAACTAATCTATGTATTTTTTTTTTATACTTATCCAAAACATTTAATGTTTTATCTTTTGATCCTCCATCTATAACTATGTACTCAATTTTGTCATAATTTTGGTCTATCACACTCTTGATGCATCTTTCAATTGTTTGTTCTGAATTTTTAACAACTGTTATAATTGTAATTTTATGCATTTTGACTGAATTTAAATATATACATAAATTAGGTTAAAGCATGAAAAAAATTTTTTATTGGTCACCACATATTTCAAATGTTGCAACAGTAAAAAATGTAATAAATTCTGCAAAATCTTTGAAATTACATTCAAAAAAACCAATTGAGGTAACATTACTAAATGCAGTCGGGGAATGGAACTCTTTCAAAGAGGAGCTCGATAGATTTAAAATTAATCTTTTTGATATGAAAGGAATTAAATTAAACAAATATTTTCCTATAAATGGATATTTTAAATCAAGAATGACTTTTTTAATAATATTTTTTGGTAAATATTTTTCTCTAAAAAAAATACTAAGAAACCAAAAACCTGATTTTTTAATTATACATTTGATAACTATTCTTCCAATAATTTTATTAATTTTTTCAAAATTTGATACGAAATTTATTTTAAGAATTTCTGGTTTACCACGTTATACATTTTTTAGAAAAATTTTATGGAAAATGGTGGCTAAAAAAATTTATTTGGTTACATGTCCCTCTCTCCAGACAAAGATTGATTTATCAAAACTAAATCTTTTCCCAGAACATAAACTGAAAGTATTATATGACCCCATACTGGAGATAAATAAAGTTAATAGTGAATTAAAGAAACAAGTAATTGATGTTTATAAAGAAAAAAAGTATTTTATAAATATAGGAAGATTAACAAAGCAAAAAAACCAAATATTATTGATTGATGCATTTTCAGAAGTTCTAGAGAAAGATAAAAATTTATTTCTTCTTATTGTTGGAGAGGGAGAAGAAAGAAAAAATTTGCAGAAATATATTATTCAAAAAAAATTAAATAATAATATTTTTTTAGCTGGCCATATTAAAAATGTTTACCCTTTAATCAAAAATTCCTTAGCTGTTATATCCTCTTCTTTGTGGGAAGATCCAGGAGCAGTCATGATAGAGGCATCTTATTGCAACAAAAATGTTATTTCATCAAATTGCCCCAATGGACCAAAGGAGTTTTTATCTTCAGAATCGGGCGATTACCTTTTTGAAAATAACGACTTAGATTCCCTTATAAAAAAAATAAATTCTTTTTTAAGAGAAAATGAATATAAAAAAAATGCACAAATTTTATCCTGTAAAAAAAAAACAAGGAATTATACAATTTTCCAACACTACAAAACATTAGTTTTATTATTAAATTTGAATTAAAAAAAAATATGTATACAAATTTTTTATTATTTTTTTTAACTATCTGTCTTTTTTTAATTTATATATGCAGAAAAAACAATCTGATAGTAGATTATAAACTTGAAAAACATAAAAGATTCTCCTCTAAGTCAAAAAGCAACTCAATAGGTGGTATTTTTTTAATAATCTTTTTATTTTATGAATATTTGGTGATAGATCAGAATAGTTATTTATTTCTAATTTTATTTTCTATCTTTTTGATTGGTTTTTTTTCAGATATTAAAAAATTAAATAGTGTAAGTTTGAGATTCTTTCTACAAATAATTTTAATTCTTTTTTTTGTAAATATCATTGGACTTGAAATTAAAAATACTAGAATTGAATTTATAGATACAATAATATCTAATAAAATTGCTAATACAATATTTGTCAGTTTTTGTCTCATGGTGTTAGTTAATGGCAGCAATTTTATTGATGGATTAAATGGTTTGTTGTTAAAATATTATTTAATAATTTATTTAGTTATATTATTTAGTTTCAGCCAAACGCCATATGTAGAAACTGACTTTATAATTAGTCTAATCTTAATTTTATCAATTATTTTATTATTTAATTTATTTGGTTTAATTTACATGGGTGACTCTGGAGCGTATTTATTATCCATATTTTCTGGGATTTACTTGATTAACTTTTCATTTAACAATCAGGATATTAGCCCGTTTTTTATAATTCTCTTGTTATGGTATCCATGTTTTGAACTTTTATTTTCTATGATTAGAAGATTTGTAAAGAAATCTAAAACATATAAGCCTGACACGAAACACTTACATCAACTTATATATTATTTTATTAAAAAAAATCTAAAATTTAAAGTTTCTGTAGCACATTTTTTTACTTCACTTTTAATAAATTTTTTCAATCTATTTGTTTTTATATTTGCAACAAATTTTGTTTATAATTCAAAAATTCTAGTTTTTACGGTAATAGTAAATATATGTATATACATTTCATTATATGTCTTTCTAAAAAAAAAATATCAAATGGGTAATTAATTAAAAAGTGTATGGAGTTTTTAAAATTTATAATTATTTACAGCCTACTTACTATATCAATAATTGGTTATGGATTAATTTTTTCAAAGAAGTTTACACGATACAATAATTTTAAACATGAAAATATTTCTATAGGATATGTAGGTCTTTTTGGAATTTTTTTTTCAGTAATAATATCTTATTCATCAAATCTTTTTTTTCCACATAATAATTTACACAATTTTATTTTTATATTACTTGGAATATTTTTTTTTCTTAGTTTTCATAATGAATTAAAAAAAAAACTAATTTCTAAGTACTTCTTATTTTCTTATATTATATCACTATTTGCAATTTTTTACTTTAAAAGCCATGATGATTTTTCATATTATCACTTTAGTTTAATCAATAATATTACTGAGAATAAGATTGAATTTGGAATATCTCACTTTGATATAGCTTTTAATCACGTATCCTCATTATTTTATTTTCACTCTTTATTCAAAACTTTATTCACTAATGGTTATTACTATCAAATTGGACAATTGAGTATTGTTATTTTCGTAAATACAATCTTGCTTGAAAATATCTTCAAAAAAAATTCCTCGAAATCTTTAAATGTAAGTTTTTTTTTAAACATATTTTTATTAATTTTTATTAATATTTTCTTTTACAGATTGGCCGAGCACGGAACTGATAGATCAGCACAAATATTATTTTTTTTAGCTTTTATTTTAATAATCAATTTAATCGAAGAAAATAAAAAAAAAAAAAATACTTTTGAATTATTAATTATTATTTTTAGCTTAATAATATCGATCAAATCTTTTTATATATTATATTCAGTTTTATTTTTATTAATTTACTTTAAGTTTTTTAAAGTAAAAGATACCTTTGAAATTTTCTCAGTTTTTCCTGTTACTTATCTAGGATTACTAACCATATTTCTAATGATTATAAGCAATATAGCTGCTTCTGGATGTATCTTATATCCAATTTCGTTTACATGTTTTGATAGTTTTTTTTGGGGATTTGGAAAAGATAAAGTCGTTGGAGCTATGCAATGGTACGAAATATGGTCAAAGGCCGGTGCAACTCCAAATTATAGAGTAGATGATTTTGATGAATATCTTAGAAATTTTAATTGGATCTCTAACTGGGTTGATAAATATTTTTTTAATAAGTTTTTTGATTTTTTTCTTGGAGTGGTATTTTCAATTATTGTTTTAGGATTATGTTTTTGGCCAAAAAATATAAGTTTTAAGAATTTTAAAAAATATTTTCCCATATACTTTTTATTAATATTATTATTAATTGAATGGTTTTTAAATCATCCAGCACTGCGATATGGAGGGTTCGTTTTAGTTTTTATAATTATGACTTTTCCATTTGCAGTCTTACTTACAAATCAGAAATTCACTTATAAAAAAAAATTTTTTCAAATTAAGTTATTATTATTAATTATTTTCGTCGTATTTTCTGCGCGAAATGTCAATAGACTTATAAACGAGTATAATGTCTATAATTATAATCTTCTCAAAAATCCATATTATTTGATTGATAGCAATTTTTATACCATGCAAAAAGCAAAGAAATACTTTTTTAAGGATCCGAGTAAGTGTAAAAAAAATAACTCTTTACATAAAATTAAGTGTAAAAAAATTTTGAACTATAATTTTTACTATAATTCTAAAAATTAATTAAATTTTTCTTTTAATCGAGTTTATGGCTAATAATAAAAGATAATAAATAGATTTAATAAAATTGAATTTTTCATAAATCATGAAAACAGCAAAACCATCAGATAATTTTTGATAAAAGTTAGAAGATAATGAGTTTTTTGTCTTATTCCATATAACTAGGTTGTGTGGAAAATTATATGCATTTATGTTTTTTTTTGTGAGTTTTAACCATGCAACATAGTCCTCTTTAGTTTTAAGAGGCGGAAATAGTTCTTCTAAAATAATTTTTTTTTTTAATTGAACAGTTGATAATCCAATTTCATTTGAACCTAGTAAGTCACTGTAATTTAAAACAGATTTAGAGCTTTTTACTTTAATGGTTTTCTTACTCGAAATTACTTTATCATAATTACAAAATGTAAAATCGTAATTGTTTTCCTGCATAAATTTTGTTTGTCTTTCTAGTTTATCTGGTAACCAAAAGTCATCAGAGTCTATAAATGCAACTATTTCACCTTCGGCATGCTGAATCCCAACATTTCTTGCAAGACCAGCACCTAAGTTTTTTTTATTTTTAATAATTTTTATTTTAGGATTATTTTTAAAATCACCCTCTATTATGAATAAATCGTGTAAATTTTCATCATCGTAGACTAAAATAATTTCAAAGTCTTTGAAGGATTGGCTTAAAATAGAATTTATACTTTTTTTAACATAATTTATTTTTCTAAAGTAGGGTAATATGATACTAACTAATGGCATTATTTTTATAAGTTAATAATGAAATACTATTATACATCTTAAATATATTAAATAATAATAATGAATGATTTAACTTTAATAATTCCAGCAAAAAAAGAAGCTGAGTCTCTTCCAATTTTCTTAAAAGAAATAGAGAAATATAAGTGTAAAAAACTTGTTGTTCTTCAGAAAGAAGACTTAGAAACAAAAAAGTCAATTGAAAATATAAAAAATATTGAAATTCATGAGCAAAATACAAACGGATATGGAAGTGCTTTAATAGAAGGCATTAATTCTGTTAAAACAGATTATTGTTGTATAATAAATGCAGATGGTTCTATGGACCCAAAATATCTAGAAGATATGAAGCAGCAATGTACTAATCTTGATTTTGTTTTTGGCTCAAGGTATCAAAAACCAGGTGGAGGTAGTGAAGATGATGATATAGTAACATCAATTGGTAATTTTATATTTACTTTAGCAGGTAACATTTTATTCAATTTAAAAATATCAGATATTTTATATACTTTCATTTTAGGAAAAACTTCTTCTTTTAGAAATTTAAATTTAAGTAATTTTGACTTTAGAATTTGCGTTGAAATTCCAATTAAGGCTAAATTTAGAAAAATGAATTATATATGTTCACCAAGCTTTGAAAGAGAGAGGATAGGTGGAAAAAAGAAAGTTAATGCATTAAAAGATGGATTGCTTATCCTTTCTGAAATTGTTAAATATTTTTTGAGACTAAAAAAATAAATATTTTAAATGAGAAAAGTTGCGTTAATTTTTGGTATTACTGGTCAAGATGGATCATATCTAGCTGAATTTTTATTGAAAAAAAAATATGTTGTGCATGGTGTAAAAAGAAGATCTTCATCGATTAACACTGGAAGAATTGATCATATTTATCAAGACCCACAAATTAAAAAAAGAACTTTTATTTTACATTATGGAGATATTACAGACTCTTTACTAGTAACGAGATTGATTAAAGAAATTAAGCCTGATGAAATTTATAATTTAGCTGCCCAATCGCATGTACAAGTATCTTTTGAGTCGCCAGAATATACCGCAAATGCAGATGCTTTAGGAGCACTTAGAATACTTGAAGCAATTAGATTTAATAAACTTGAAAAAAAAACAAAATATTATCAAGCAGGTACATCTGAGCTGTACGGAAGAAATGAAAAAACTCCTCAAAATGAAAAAACAAACTTTCATCCTGCAAGTCCATATGGTGTTGCAAAGCTTTATGCACACTGGATTACAATTAATTATAAAGAGGCTTATAATATATTTGCTTGTAATGGTATTTTATTTAATCACGAAAGCCCAAGAAGAGGAGAAACTTTTGTCACACAAAAAATTGTACAAGGTTTATGTAGAATAAAAAAAAAGAGGCAAAAAACTCTATACCTAGGGAATCTATATGCGAAAAGAGATTGGGGACACGCAAGAGATTATGTTGAGGCGATGTGGCTAATGTTACAACAAAAAAAACCTATTGATTTAGTAATATCAACTGGCAAACAATCTAGCGTGAAGAATTTTGTAAACAAAGTTTCAAAAAAGTTAAATATAAAAATATTTTGGAAAGGCAAGGGCTCTTCTGAAAAAGCAGTTGACCAAAATGGAAAAACTATAGTTGCTTGTGATAAAAATTACTATAGGCCTTTAGAAGTTAATAGCCTCTTAGGAGACTCTAGAAAAGCAAGAAAAATATTAAATTGGAAACCAAAAACTGGACTCGATGAATTAATTTCTGAGATGGTAAATTTAGAAATGAATAGGTTTGACTTTAAATGAGCATTTTTTTAGCTGGCCATAAAGGTCTAGTAGGTTCAGCAATTTTAAGAAAGTTAAGAAAAAAAAATTATAAAAAAATAATTACAATTAGCAAAAAAAATCTCGATTTATTGGATCAAAAAGCAGTTTATAATTTTTTAAAAAAAAAAAAACCAAGAATAGTTATTATTGCAGCAGCAAAAGTTGGTGGTGTTTATCATAACAATACACATGGGGCTGATTTTATCTATGAGAATTTGCAAATCCAAAATAATTTAATACATGGAAGTTTTAAAAATCATGTAAAAAGAGTTATTTTTCTTGGATCAAGTTGCATTTATCCAAAGAAGTCTAAGCAACCCATTAATGAAAAATACTTATTAACTGGAAAATTAGAGGAAACGAATGAACCTTATGCCATTGCAAAAATAGCAGGTGTAAAAATGTGTGAGGCTTATAACAAACAATATAAAACAAAATATTTAAGTCTCATGCCTACAAATACTTATGGACCAAACGATAATTATGATACTTATAATTCTCATTTTTTTCCTGCATTAATTAAGAAAGCTCATGAATGTAAAATTAAAAAACAAAAAATATTTAAAGTTTGGGGGAGCGGAAAACCGTTAAGAGAACTAATTTTTGTAGACGATATAGCTGATGCATGCATTTTTTTTATGAATAAAAATATAAAAGATACAATTATAAATATAGGTAGCGGCAAAGATATGAGAATAAGAGATTATGTAAATTTTTTAATAAAAAGATTAAATCTTAAAGTAAAAATAAAATATGATAATAAAAAACCCGACGGTGTTTTTAGGAAAGTTCTTGACGTGCGTCTTGCTAAAAAATATGGGTGGGAATCCAAGATATCTTTAGAAAAAGGATTTGATATTACATATAAAGATTTTATAAAAAATTATAAAAAAAAATAATGAGAAATATTCTTGTTGTAACAGGTGGTGCTGGATTTGTTGGGTCAAATTTAATAAGTTATTTAATTAAAAAGACTAAATATAAAATTATATCTATAGATAATTATAGTTCTGGATCAAAAAAAAACCATTTAAAAAATTCTAGAGTTAAATATATTTTCTCACATACAAAAAATATTTCCCAAATATTAAAGAAACCAAAAACTATAAAAGCAATTTTTCATTTTGGTGAATTTGCTAGAATCTATCAAAGTTTTTTAAAAATGGATCAATGTTTAGATTCAAATACTGTAGGTACAAATGCAGTATTTAATTATTGTTTAACTAACAATATAAAACTTGTTTATAGTGCAACGTCAGCTTCTTTAGGTAATCGTGGTAAAGATAAAAATCTCTCCCCTTATGCGTTTTCAAAATCACAAAATTTAGAATTACTTGAGAATTTAAAAAAATGGTTCAAGTTTAAATATGAAATAATTTATTTTTATAATGTTTATGGCCCAGGACAAATAAGCCAAGGGAATATGGCAACAGTAATAGGAATATTTGAAAATTGTTTCAAAAAAAAAAAATATTTACCTGTTGTAAAACCTGGCACTCAGTCTAGAAGATTTACTCATATTGATGATACAATTAAAATTTGTTATTTTGCTTGGAAAAATAATTTGTGTAGACATTACAGTATTTCCCATAGAGAAAGCTATTCTATACTGCAAGTAGCAAAACTTTTTAAAAAAAAAATAAAATTTTTACCTAAAAGATCTGGTGAAAGATATGCATCAGCTTTAACAAATATGAATCTCTCAAATCGTGTTTACAAATATTTTGGTAAGAAAAAATTAAGTGACTATATTGAGGATTTTGTTAAAAAATGTCAATAATTTCTTGTTGATTTTAAGTTTTTTTTAAATATAAATCTCTTGCCTGGTGATTATTGCGAAGGTGTAATACCCGATCCCATTCCGAACTCGGTAGTCAAGCCCTTCTGCGCCGATGGTACTTTGTCTTAAGACATGGAAGAGTAGGACGTTGCCAGGCTATAAAATTATGTTAATAATTTTTGTAATTATATAATCTAAATTAATCTCATTTTTTTTTTTTAAAAAAAAATCGTATTCAATTTGCATCTTTCTCCTTTTCCAAAATGAAGTAGATATTAAATTTGAGAAGGTTTTATCTAAATTATTATTATGTATTCTCTTCATAGTTAATCTTTTTTTTAGTGAAATTAAATCAAATTGCTTTTGGGCAAATAATATTAACTTTATATCTATAGCTAAATAGTTCCAATAAAAAGGTTTTCCTTCCTTAAAAAATTTATCAAGTATTTCTCTGCTACAAGATATTGTACTTGTTCCAAAAATTTGTGGCCAACTAATTAAAACTTTTTTAAAAAAAATATTATTTTTGTAGGATTTAATCTTAACCTTTTTTTTTAAAGCTCTTGAAAATAAAGTAGGAACATCTTGAACAATTTTATTTTTAGATTTACCAAATATTTTTGATAAATTATTTAACTTTAAATTAGAGAATTTATCATCCCCATCTAAGAGACAAATATATTGTCCTTTAGATTTAAAAAACCCATATTGAATTTGGTACATTTGATTTAAAACAGGAAATTTTTGAAATTTTTCTTTAATATGAAAATATTTTAATTTTTTTATATATTTATATTTATCTTTCGAAGGTCTTTTTGAAGTGTCAACAACAATTATCTCATAACTAGAATAATTTTGATTTAAGCAAGTTTTTATACAATCATTCAAAAACTTTGACTGATCATGTGTATTAATAATTATACTAAAGTCCATTTATTAAATTATTCAGTATTTTATATGCTGATGCAACAATTCTTTTATTGACCAAATAAATTTAAATAAGTAAAAGATCTGAAATTATGAAAATTAAAAGCTCACTAAAATCATTAAAATCTAGAGATCTCAACTCTAAATTAGTAAGAAGAAGAGGGCGTGTTTATATAATTAATAAAAAAAATCCAAAATATAAAGCAAGACAAAAATAAATGGATAATGAAAGTCATAAAAAAACTTGGGACACTTTCACCAAATTTGTACTTTGGGGAACTGTAATAGTAATTGGTGTATTGGCTCTCATGGCAATTTTTTTGTTGTAAAAAATTAAATGATTGTAGGTTCTATTTCAGAAAATAAAGACTTAGAAAAAAGAATTTCGTTGGTACCAGACATAATAAAAAAATACGTCAACCTTGGACTAGAGGTTAATATAGTTAAAGGGTATGGTGATCACATAGGTTTTAGTGATGAGTCCTTTAAGAATGCTGGTGCTAAAATTCTTTCATCAAAAGAGGAAGTAATGAAGAATTCGAATATCTTAATTCAGTTGGACCTGATTAATGAAAATGATTTTTCAATTTTAAATGAAGAAAAAATTTTAATTGGCTCTCTAAACTATTCTCAAAATAAGGATAAAATTGAAAAATTAAAATCCAACGGAGTAAATATATTTTCTTTAGAATTACTTCCAAGAATAACAAGAGCTCAATCAATGGATATTTTATCATCTCAAGCAAACCTAGCAGGTTATAAAGCTGTTATAGAAGCATTTGCTTTTTTTGAAAAAGCAATCCCGATGATGATGACAGCAGCTGGAACTGTTCCTGCTGCAAAAGTTTTAGTGGTTGGTGCAGGTGTGGCTGGTTTACAGGCTGTTGCTACAGCAAAAAGAATGGGTGCAGTTGTTTTTGCAACCGATGTAAGAATGGCCTCTAAGGAACAAGTGGAGAGTCTGGGAGGTAAATTTTTAACTGTAGAAGGATCGGAAAACCTTGAGACAGAGGGCGGTTATGCCAAGGAAGCTTCAGAAGATTTTAAAAAAAAACAGGAAGAACTTTTATCTGAAACTTTGAAAAAAATTGATATTGTTATTTGTACCGCCTTAATACCCGGAAAAAAAGCCCCAATAATTCTTAAAGAGAGTATGATAGAAAATATGCAATCTGGCTCAGTTATTTATGACTTAGCTGCTATTCAAGGTGGAAATACAGCATACACAAAAGTTGATGAAATAATCGACAAAAATGGCGTGAAAATAATGGGAGAAAAAAATATACTTAATAAACTTCCAGTATCATCATCGAATCTTTATGCAAAAAATTTATTTAATTTTGTCTCAAATCTTTATGATAAAGAAAATAAAAAAATTAATATTAACTTAGAGGATGAAATTATAAAAAATACATTGTTAAAATAATTTATTATGGAAATAGATCCTTTTATATTCAGATTAAGTATATTTATTCTATCTATATTTGTAGGTTATTATGTTGTTTGGAGTGTTACTCCATCACTTCATACTCCTTTAATGTCAGTAACAAATGCTATTTCATCAGTGATAATAGTTGGCGCTATAATTGCCTCGTTAGCAGGAAATTCTAAAGAAGTTTTTGATTCAGCCAGTATATTTGGCTACTTGGCTATAATTTTAGCGGCAGTAAATATATTTGGAGGCTTTTTGGTAACCCAAAGAATGCTAGCAATGTACAAGAAGAAGAAAAAAGATAAATAATTATGTCAGCAAATTTATTAGCAATTTTTTACTTGGTTTCCGGAGTATTATTTATTTTAGCTCTTAGAGGACTTTCTTCACCCGAAACATCAAGACAAGGTAATTTATACGGAATCATTGGAATGATAATTGCAATAAGTGTTACAATTATCTCAGTAGGGAATTTTTCAATTGGATTTCTATATTTAATTATTTTTTTAGTAGTAGGTGGAACAATCGGAGCATTTATAGCATTTAAAATTCCTATGACTGCTATGCCAGAATTGGTAGCAGGGTTTCATAGTTTGGTAGGTTTAGCAGCAGTGTTTGTTGCAATTTCTGCTTTTTTAAATCCTGAGATATTTAACCTTGGTTTTCCAGGAGATATAAAAATTGCAAGTTTAGTTGAAATGTCTTTAGGTGCAGCAATTGGTGCGATTACATTCACGGGCTCAATAATAGCATTTTTAAAACTAAGAGGAATAATGTCTGGTTCTCCTATTACATTTGTTGGACAGCATTTTTTAAATCTTGTGTTAGGAATTTTAATTGTTGGATTAATATACTACTTATGTAAAAGCCAATCTGAAAATCTATTTTGGTCTTTAATAATAATATCATTTTTAATTGGTATACTGTTAATTATACCAATTGGTGGTGCCGATATGCCAGTTGTCATATCAATGCTTAATTCTTACTCGGGTTGGGCAGCAGCTGGAATAGGGTTCACGCTTGAAAATACAGCTTTAATTATTACTGGAGCATTAGTTGGTTCCTCGGGTGCTATTTTATCTTACATAATGTGTAAAGGAATGAATAGGTCATTTTTCAATGTTATATTAGGAGGATGGGGAGCAACAGATGATGCTTCAAGTAAAAAATCTAGTGAACAAAAACCTGTAAAAAGTGGTAATGCCGACGATGCCGCATTTTTGATGAAGAATGCATCATCAGTAATTATCGTTCCAGGTTATGGTATGGCTGTTGCTCAAGCACAACATGCACTCAAAGAAATGGTAGACTCACTTAAAAAGAATGGCGTCAAAGTTTCTTATGCGATTCACCCAGTTGCTGGAAGAATGCCTGGACATATGAATGTTTTATTAGCCGAAGCAAATGTACCTTATGACGAGGTTTTTGAACTTGAAGATATTAACAATGATTTTGCAAACTGTGATGTTGCTTATGTAATAGGAGCCAATGATGTTACAAATCCTGTTGCTAAAACAGACCCACAAAGCCCAATCTATGGAATGCCAATTTTAGATGTTGAAAAATCAAAATCAGTATTATTTGTAAAAAGAAGTTTGTCACCAGGTTACGCTGGTATAGATAACGATTTATTTTATAGAGAAAATACATTAATGTTATTTGCGGATGCAAAAAAAATGACTGAAGAAATTACAAAAAGTTTGTAGGGTAAATTGAGTACAAAAATATTTTGTGACATAGCAGAAATTAGCCAAATAAAAAAATTTAATAAAAGAAAAATTGTAAAGGGTTTTACTACAAACCCTAGCTTAATAAGAAAGGCTGGAGCTAGAAATTACAAAGCTTATTGTAAGAAAATTCTAAAAGCCTGCCCAAACAAACCTATTTCTTTTGAAGTTTTTGCAGATGATTATAAAAATATGATAAATCAAGCATATATACTAAATTCTCTCGGAAAAAATGTTTATGTAAAAATACCTTTTTGTAATTCTAAAGGTACATTTTGTGGGAAGGTCATTAAAGAATTAAATAAAAAAAATATTAAATTAAATATTACAGCTGTTTATAGTTCATCTCAAACAAAAAAAATTCTTAAAAATATAAATAAAAAATCTAAGATTATAATATCTATTTTTGCAGGCAGATCTGGTGATACAGGATTAGACCCCGTTCCAGAATTTAAAAAAAGTTTGTCGTTATCTAAAAATTTTAAAAATGTAGAAATTTTATGGGCAAGCGTAAGAGAGCCATATAATTTCACTCAAGCAAAACAACTTAAATGCCATATTATTACTGTGCCACCATCAATAATAGAAAAAATTGAAAAATTTGGAAAAAATTTTAAAGATTTAACTATTGAGACTGTAAAAAATTTTTTAGCCGATAGTAGAAAATCAAATTTTAAAATTTAGTTTTCTGAGATGATAAAAAGTGCTTTTTCAAATAATAATAAAACCTTACTGATATTTTTATTTTTATATCTATCCTTAATTTGTGGTTTTTATATGGATGAGAATCTTAACTTTGGTGCTATTGGAGATTGGTTTCATACAGATAAACCTGTTATTGAGGCCCTATCAGAAGATATTAAAAAAACACTTTTAGATTATGAAAAGTTCGGTCATAGACATTCACCATTATATTTAATTTTTTTAAGTTTTATTTATAAATTAGGTTTTTCTCTGGATTTAATTAGATTTTTACACTTAAATTTATCAATTTTATTAATTTACTATTTTTATAAATGCTTAACTTTTAAATTTGAGCAAATAGATAAAAACATACTTTTACTAATATCTTTTTCACTATTTCTTTCACCAACTTTTCGGTCACTTTCAATTTGGCCAAGTACTAGAATAATTGGCATGATATTTTTCGTAATGGCTATTTATGAGTTTTTGAAATACAAAAAGTTTCATAAAGAAAAATATATATTTAAAAACTTAGTATTTTTAATTTTATCTTCATATGTGAGTCCGAATTTTTCAGTCTTTGCTTTATTTTTTTTCTTTCACTACATCAAAAAAGAAAGTTTTAAATTAATCATAAAATATCTTATTTTTTGTGGAATTTTGTCATTACCCGCGTTTTACTATTTATTCATACTTGATGTTAATTTCTTAACAGCTGCCACCCCAGGTTCATCTGAAGAGGAAAAAATTGGATTGAGCTTTAACTTTGCAAATAAAATTTTAATAATTTCAAGTATAATCTTATTTCATTTATTACCATTTTTATTTAATAAATCTATTTTTGATGAATTTAAAAAAATAAAAAATTTAAACTTACTTTTCTTTTTAATAATTTTTTTAACAAGTCTATTTTATTTTGATTATGTTATAAATTATACTGGTGGAGGTGTTTTTTTTCAAATTTCTTATTATATTTTTAATAATAATTATTTTTTTTATTTTGTAAGCTTAATATCAATGTTAGTTTTATGTTTTTTTTCAAACAATAATTTAAATAATTTTTTAGTTTTTTTAATTTTAGTTGTTTCTAACTTACAAAATACAATATATCATAAATATTATGACCCACTTATATTGATTATCTTTTTTACAATTATTTCAAATTATCTAGTTAAAGATTTTTTAATAAAAAAAAACAATACTTATTACTTATATTTTTTTTATTTATGTTTTATTTGTATGAGATTAGTAAAGAACTATATTTATGTTTAATACAATAATTGGTTGCGGGGGACGGATTTGAACCGCCGACCTTCAGGTTATGAGCCTGACGAGCTACCAGACTGCTCCACCCCGCGGTATTAGATTCTATTTTTAAGCTTATTAAGCTTTTTAACCCTTTTAATATTTTCTTGAAGTATTCTTTTCTTTTTCTCAGACGGTTTTTCGTAAGTATCTTTTAATCTAATGATTTTAAAAAAACCATCTCTTTGAAGCTTTCTTTTTAAAACTCTAAGAGCCTGCTCAACATTATTATCTTTTACTTCTATTTTAATAACTACCTCCAAAAAAAATGGTTATTAACACTTTAATAATTTCTTGTCTATAGAATTTCTTTATCACTCTTTCAACTGTTTTGCTTTTTCTTTCTCACGTTTTTCTCTTTTCAGACGTCTTTCAGCTTTTTCTAGCGCCAAGATTAGATCCTTTTGAGTAAATAAATTTATGGACACTGGATCTTTGGGACTAAGATTATTAAAATTCCAATAACTTTTATTTCTTATTGATGTAACTGAATTCTTTGTAATCCCTACTAGTTTTGCTATTTGAGAGTCTTTTAATTGTGAGTGGTTTTTTAAAAGCCACAAAGCAGAATCTGGCTTATCCTGTCTTTTTGAAAGAGGAACATATTTTTTAATCTTCTCTGAATGGCTAGATATCTCTATATGATTAATTTTTATTTCCAAAGGTCTATTCTCATCTTTTGATGATAAATTTATTTCTTCTCTAGTTAATTGTCCTGCCATAATGGGATTATATGGTTTTATTCCTTTGGCAACTTCACCGTCTGCAATACCCTGTACCTCAACTTCATGTAAGTTACAAAAATTTGCAATTTGCTTAAAAGTTAATGTAGTATTTTCAACCAACCAAACAGCAGTAGCCATCGGCATTAATAGTCCATTTGTCATTATTTTTTATCAGATCTAAAGTTTTGGAACTTTTTATTAAACTTGCTTACTCTTCCTTTGTCTAAAATTTTTTGTTTTCCACCTGTCCATGCGGAGTGAGATATTGGATCTATCTCTAATTTAAGTATATCACCTTCTTTGCCCCAAGTTGATTTAGTTTCAAATTGTGATCCATCAGTCATCTCCACTTTAATTTTGTGATATTTTGGATGTATATCTTTTTTCATATCGAGACTTATAACAAATGATTTTTATAAAACAATTAAAACTTATCTAAAATTTTAACCATTTTTTCATTAATATTCGGATTAGATGTAATAACTTCTATGTCATTAATTTTTTTTATGTCTGCTTTATTAACAATTCCTCCAGCTTCCTGAATTAATAAAATTCCTGCAGCAATATCCCAGATGTTCAAGTTCTCTTGAAAAAATCCATCAAATCTTCCTGATGCAACGTATGCTAAGTCTAACGCTGCACTTCCTGAATTTCTAGTAGCAAGCTCAACATTTCTATATTTTTTACCATTTGACGCAAATAAACATTCATTTAAATTTTTTTTTTTTGACACCCTTATTCTTTTATTATTTAAATAAGATCCATTATTTATTTCTGCATAAAACATTTCATCTTTTATAGGATCAAAAATTAATCCTGTTGTAATTACTTCGTAAGATTTTAAAGCTATGCAAATAGAAAAATGAGGAATACCATGAAAGAGATTTGTAGTTCCGTCGATTGGATCAATAATCCATATATTATCTTCATCATTATTTTTTACGTATCCAGATTCTTCACTTAATATAGAGTAGTTTTTTTTTGCTTTTGAAAGTTCATCTATTAAAATTTTTTCTACTTTTTTATCAGCATTTGTAACAAAATCAGAAGGACCCTTCATTGACACTTGTAGATTTTCTATTTCACCAAAATCTCTTATTAGTGACTTTGATGCTTTCTCTGAAGCTTTAATCATAATATTTAAGTTCGCTGAAATTGAATTCATATAGTTTTAAATTTTTTTTACGTATTCAGATGTTCTTGTATCAATGATAATTTCATCTCCAATTTCAATAAACGGAGGGACTTGAATTTTAATACCATTCTCTAAGGTTGCGGGTTTATAAGAGGATGAAACGGTTTGGCCTTTTAAAGCAGCATCTGTCATATCAACTTTACAAGATAACTGGTTAGGTAACTGAACAATAATTGGATTTTCGTTGTGAAAACTTACAGTCACCTCTAAATTCTCTTTTAACATTTTACCCTTCTCACCAACAATTTCTTTTTTTATTTCTACTTGCTCAAAGGATTTTGTATTTATGAAATAATAATTTCTATCGTCCTCATATGAAAAATTATATTTACTTTCCTCAACTGAAGCTTTTTCAATACTTTCACTAGATCTAAATCTCTCATTTAATTTAGTATTTTTATTTATACTTTTCATTTCTACCTGAGCAAAAGCTCCACCTTTACCAGGTTTAACATGTTGTGTTTTCAGAACTTCCCATAAATCATTTTTATACTCCAAAAGCATTCCAACTCTAATTTCATTAGCCGTTATTTTCATAATAATTTTTCTATTGCCTCTCTTGGTTTGTATTTTTTATTTTTCCAAACGTAGCCTGAGATAGCTAAAAAGTTTGATTTATTCAATAAGAGTTTTTTATAATTGTTAAAGTTTATTCCTCCAATTGAAATAATTGGTATTTTTGTAATTTTTTTTGCATATTTTAAAAGACTTAAATTTGCTTTAAATTTTGTTTTTTTTGTTTTGGATGAAAAAAAGGCTCCAATAGCAATATAGTCAGCTTTATTTTGAATAGCTTTTTTTATTAATTTTTTGGAATTATGACAAGTTACTCCAATAATTTTCTCTTTCAAAATCTTCCTAGCTTTTTCAATATCAATATCCTTTTGTCCAATATGACATCCATCCGCATCAATTTTTTTTGCCAAAAACGGATCGTCGTTAATTAAAAATTTCACTTCATACTTACTACAGATTTTTTTAATTTTTTTTCCAATAGCCAAAATCTTTTTTTTTGGTGTCTTTTTTAATCTTAATTGGAAAAAAAATATTTTTTTTGTTTTAAAAATTTGTTCTAAATATTGATAAAAATTATTGTTATTTATTATATTTGGCGAGATTAAATATAAAAATTTTTTCTTGGAATTTTTAAATTTTTTCAAGATCCTCTGACCATTTACCTTTAGAAGCTAATGAGCACATTTTTGCTCTATGATTAAACATTTCTTGCGTACCTTTAATATTCTGAATGTCTTTTGCCCAAAATTTCAAAGCACTTTGTTGTAATGCTCTACCATATGAATACGTCATTATGAAATTTGTATCATTAATTAAATTTATACTATTTAAGTTTCTCGCAGCGTCAAATTCTGATTGACCACCTGATAAAAAAGCAATCCCAGGGACTTCAGATGGTACTGACATTTTTAAGCATTTTAAAGTAAGCTCTGCAATTGTTTTTGTATTTACCTCTCTTTTAGAACTTGACCCTGGTAAAATCATATTTGGTTTTAAAATTACACCAGCAGGATCTACTTTATGTTTATTGAGTTCATCAAAACATTTTTTAATTACCTCAGAAGTTTTATTAAAACATTCTTCTGCACTATGATTACCATCCATAAGAACTTCAGGCTCCACAATTGGGACCATCCCACACTCTTGAACTAGTGCAGAATATCTTGCAAGAGCATGCGCATTGGAATAAATAGATAGTTTGCTTGGATAATTATCCGAAATTGTATATACCGCTCTCCACTTTGTAAACCTAGCACCTAATTTATAATACTCTTTTAATCTTTCTCTTAAACCATCTAGACCTTCTGTAATTTTCTCATCAGGTGAATTGGCAAGAATTTTTGCACCAGTATCCACTTTAATGCCTGGAATAGCGCCAGAACTAGATATTAATTCTGGAATTTTTTTGTTTGTAAAAGTTTTTTGTTTGATTGTTTCATCGTATAAAATTACTCCACCAACAAAATTTTTCATAGCTTCAGAGGAGAAAAGTGTTTCTCTAAACAATAACCTATTTTCAGGGCTTGAGGAAACCCCAACTGCTTCAAGGCGTTTAGTCATTGTACCGGTGCTTTCATCAGCAGCCAAAATTCCTTTACCTTTTTCTAAGATTTTTTTTGCTATTTGATTTAATTCTGTCATGAATTAAGTGCCTTTATACCAGGAAGCTCTTTTCCTTCAAGAAATTCTAAAAATGCTCCACCAGCAGTTGAAACAAAATCAAAATCCTTTGCTAATCCAAAATTATTTAGAACTGCAACAGTATCTCCTCCACCAGAAACACAATAAATTTTATTTTCTTTTTTTCTGACTATAATTTGTTCAGCAATCTCTTTACTACCTTTTGAAAATTCTGGACTTTCAAAATAACCAGCTGGGCCATTCCAAAGTATTGTATTTGAGTTATTGATTATATTTTTAATCATTTTAATGGTTTCAGGTCCAATGTCTAAAATCATATCATCATCAGATATTTCAGTTAATTTTTTTATTATAGATTTTTCTTCAACGCTCTTGCCAGTGCTTACATCCAATGGAAAAAAAATTTTACAGTTTTTTTTCTGAGATAATTCAAAAATTTCAGAAACTATTTGATCGACATTTTTTTCATATATTGATTTTCCAATTTGATATTTTTTAAATTTAAGAATGTTATTAGCCATGCCACCAACAAAAATTATATTATCAAACTTATCTATTAAATTTTTAATAACAGTTATTTTTGTTGAAATTTTAGACCCCCCAATTATGCAAGATATTGGTCTTTTAATATTTGAAGTTATTTTAATTAATGAATTTACTTCTGCTTCCAATTGTATACCTGAGTATGAGGGAATAAACTTTGTAATTGAATGAACCGAAGCATGCTTTCTATGTGAGCACGAAAAAGCCTCATTAACATAAATATCAGCTAGATTTGCAAGATTTTCAGCAAAAATTACATCATCACTTTCTTCCTCTTTAAAAAATCTTAAATTTTCAAGCATTACCATTTTATTTCTTTCACTAAAAAAACTCTCAATTTTTATTTTATTAATTGTATCATTTATGAATAATATTTTTTGATTTAATTTTTTTTCCAATTCATTACAGACAGGTTTCAAAGATAGTTCATTTATAACTTTTCCTTTAGGTCTTCCAATATGAGAAAGTATAATTATTTTTGCTTTATTTTTTAATAAATATTGCAATGTAGGAATAGTTTTATCAATTCTGTTTGTATCAATTATATTTGTACCATTTAAAGGTACATTTAGGTCTAATCTGATTAAAATTTTTTTATTATTTAAATTTAAACCTTTGCTTTGTATGCTTTTCATTAGATTTTTTTATGAATGTATTCTGCTAGATCGCACATTCTACAAGAAAAACCCCATTCATTATCATACCAAGCTGAAATTTTTCCCATATTTTTGCCAATTGTATTTGTTAGGCTAGCATCAACAATAGCTGAATGAGGGTTGTGATTGAAATCAACTGATACTAATTTTTCATTTGTAATATCTATTATCCCTTTGAATGATTTTTTAGATGCATCTAAAAAACTTCTGTTTATTTTTTGAACTGACAAATCTTTTTTTGTACAAAAAACTAATTCGATTAAGGAGACATTTGGAGTCGGCACTCTCATCGCTACACCTTCTAACTTACCTTTTAAAGAAGGCATGATCTCTCCAATTGCTTTTGATGCACCTGTAGATGTTGGTACTATTGATTGTGATGCAGATCTCGCTCTTCTCGCATCCTTATGAGAATTATCCAATAATCTTTGGTCAGTAGTAAAAGCATGAATTGTTGTCATAAAACCTCTCTCGATTTGATAATTCTCATGAAGAACATTCACTACGGGTGCTAAACAATTGGTAGTACAAGATGCTGCAGAAATTACTTTATCATTTTTATTTATAGATTTTTGGTTAACGCCGTAAACTATAGTTTTATCGGCATTTTTACAAGGCGCCGAAACAATAACTTTTTTTGCGCCATTTTTTATATGAAGTAAAAGTTTTTCTTTTGAATTAAATTTTCCTGTACACTCAAAAACGTAATCAACACCATACTTTCTCCAATTTATATTCTCGATATTTGTTTCTTGAGAAAATGATATTTTATGTTTTCCAATTGTAATTTTATTTTTATTAAACTTAATTTTAGAATTAAATTTACCATGAATTGAGTCGTACTTTAGCAAATTTGAGCTTACTTCAGGTCCTGTTCTATTGTTAATATGTTTAATCTCAAAGTTACTATGTTTACCTTCAATAATTGATCTAATGACCATTCTACCAATTCTACCAAGTCCATTAATTCCTATTTTTATTTTCATATCCTCTTTTTTATAGCTTTAGTTATAGCCGTCGAATTAAGTTTAAAGTGATCATAAATATCTTTGTAGGGAGCACTTTTACCAAAATCATTAATACCAAAATTCATTCCATTAGAACCTGTATATTTTTTCCAGAATTCAGTTTCAGAAGCTTCTATAGAGACCAAAAGTTCTGTTCCAGAGAAAATTTCTTTTTTGTAGATCTCATCTTGTTTGTCAAACAACTCTTGACAAGGCATTGATATAACTTTTGAATAAATATTTTCTGTGGCTAATTTATGGCTAACTTCGCACGCTAAGCTAGTCTCAGAACCGCTTGAAAGTAATATTACTTTTATATTTTCTCCCGTTCTCATTATTTCATATGCTCCTTTAGAGCACTTATTAATTTTACTATATTCTTTCCTTAAAGGATTTATTTTTTGTCTAGATAGTGCAATTACACTTGGTGACTCATTACTTTCCAGTGCTAATTGCCAACACTCAAAAGTTTCAATTGTATCTGCAGGTCTAAAAACATTCAAATTAGGAATTGATCTTAAACTAGCTAACTGCTCAATTGGTTGATGTGTTGGACCGTCTTCACCAAGTCCAATCGAGTCATGAGTGAAAATATAAATCACTCTTTGTTTCATCATTGCAGCTAATCTAATTGAGGGTTTACAATAATCACTGAAAATTAAAAATGTTCCACCATAAGGTATTAAACCACTATGCAAAGACAAACCATTCATAATACCGCACATAGCGTGTTCTCTTACTCCATAATGAATATAATTTCCTTTAAAATTTCCCGGTTTAATTATTTCATGTTTTTTAGTTTTGGTATTATTTGAACCAGCTAAATCAGCTGATCCCCCAATTAAGTTTGGCAAAGTTGAAACTAATTCTAAAAACATTTCAGATGATTTTCTTGTTGCAATAGGATTTAAATTTTTTAGATAGCTTTTTATTGCTTTTTCAATTGATTGATTAATCTGATCCTTATGATTTTTGAAACCAGGGGGGTAATTATTTTTAGAATGTCTTGTAATTGACCATCCCAACCAACCAAACTTTTTTATTTCTTTTTGATTTTTGGATTCATCTTTTTCAGCTTTCACAGATGCTTTATAGCCAATTTCTTTCCACAATTTTCTAATCTCACTTGGAATTTCGAAAGGTTTATAATTCCAATCTAATTTTTTTCTTACCAAATTAATTTCTTCTTCACCTAGTGGACTTCCGTGAGAAGATGCTTTTCCACCTTTGTTTGGAGAGCCATAACCAATTGTTGTTTTACACGAAATAGCAAAAGGTTTTTTTGCTTTTTGTGCTTTTTTAAGAGCTCTAAAAATTTGTTTTTCATCATGTCCATTTATATCTAGATAATCCCAACCATAACTCTCAAATCTTTTTTTTGTATTATCAGATACTGCTAAGTTAGTTGGCCCATCAATTGATATTGAATTATTATCAAATAATAAAATAAGATTTTTTAACCTAAGGTGACCTGCAAAACTTAATGCCTCATGGCTTATTCCTTCCATTAAACATCCATCCCCAGCTAAAACATAGGTCTTATGATTTATAATTTTTTTACCTACTTTATTTTTTAAAATTTCTTCAGCTAGTGCAAAACCAACAGCATTTGCTATGCCTTGACCCAGTGGGCCAGTTGTAGTTTCAATTCCAGATCCTGGGTGATATTCAGGATGTCCTGCACAAATAGAGTCTAGTTGTCTAAAACTTTTTATATCCTCTAGAGAAACACTTTTGTAACCTGTAAGATAAAGAAGTGAATAAAGAAGCATTGATCCGTGCCCAGCCGATAAAACAAATCTATCTCTATTTAACCAATCAGGTTTTTTTGGATTAAATTTTAAAAAATCTTTAAATAGAACTGTCACTACATCAGCCATTCCCATGGGCATTCCTGGATGGCCAGAATTTGCTTTTTGTACTGCATCCATTGATAAAAACCTGATGCTATTTGCTAATTCTCTGTGTTGTTTGCTCAAAAATTATCCTATCTAGACTAAGAAGACTCAATTTAATAATATAAGTATATATATATGAAAACTTTTAATGAAAAAGAAGAAAAACTTAATTCTTCACTTCAGAAGTTAAAAAAATTAAAATTTGAAAATCCACAGTTAGCAGAACAGACTAAAAATTTAAAAGATCAAAAAAATCAATTAGAAATTGAAAAAAGGGATATAGAGGAGAAGTATAGAGTTCTTGTAACTGAACATGAGACTTTAAGGAAAAAAATAAAAGACGAAAAACTCTCGCAAAGACATAAAGAATTAAAATTTAACGAAAAAATTGATGAATTAAATCAAGAAACAGATATTTTGTTAGAAGAGATTGATAAATGGCAAATGTAAATATTAAATTTAATGGTAAAGAATTTTTGCTATCCTGTGATGACGGCCAAGAGGAGCATTTAGAGGAATTATCAAACCTTCTTAGCAAAAAATTCGAAGAATTAAAATCAAGCTTAGGAAATATAGGTGAAAATAAATTGTTATTGATTACATCAATTAAAATTATTGATGAATATTTTGAAACAATGAAAAAAGTCGATAATAAAAAAAAAGAGCTTCAGTTATTAAAAGATAAATTTTTAGATTTAAAAAAATTAGTCTATAAATATAAAGATGAAAAAGAGAGTGAAATTCAAACTTTGGTAAATGAACACGAAAACTTAAAAAAAGAAATTAATAAAATCCATGAAAATTACTCAAGAATTATTGAAAATACGACCAAACAAATAGATGATTTTGTCGAAAAAATTAGCACAGAAAACTCAGTACAATAAATTGTGTTAAAACATCAAATCAGAAAAAAAATATTAAAAATTAGAGACAAAAAATATTCTAAATCATTAAACATTGATAAAAAAAAAATTTTTAGAATTATTCAAAAAGCTAATATAAAAAAACCAGTAGTTGGTATTTATTATCCAGTTAATTCTGAAGTTAGCACAAAAAAAATAATGGAGTTTTTAGAAAAAAAAAAATTTATATTATCACTTCCAATTTTAAAAAATAATATTGAAATGGAATTTTATAAATATAAATTAAAAGATCCCCTTTATATTAATAAATATGGCATACCAGAGCCAAAAAAGAAAATGAAAGTTAAGCCAAATATTTTAATAATACCCTTAGTTGCGTTTGATAAAAAACTAAATCGTTTAGGTTATGGTGGAGGTTTTTATGATCGTTTTTTATGCAAGATGGGAGAAAATATAATTATTAAATTGGGTTTAGCCTTTTCGTACCAAATGATTAAATACGTACCTGTTGAAAAATTTGACAGAAAATTGGATGTTATTTTAACTGAGAAAGAGATATTTGAAATATGAGGATATTATTTTTAGGAGATGTAGTAGGTGAACCAGGGTGCAATGCAATAAAAAAAAATTTAAAAAATCAAATTAAATTAAAAAAAATTGATTTTGTAATTGTCAATGGTGAAAATGCAGCTAAAGAAGGAGTGGGGATTACAGAAAAAATCTCTAAAGATTTTTTTAATTGTGGTGTTGATGTAATCACAACTGGAAATCATGTTTGGGATCAAAAAGAAACTGCGGAATATATAGATAAAGAAAAAAGACTACTTAGACCTTATAATTTAATACCACCATCACCTGGAAAAGGATTTGAAATATTTGAAACAAAAAATAAATCTAAAGTAGGTGTTTTAAATTTAATGGGAAATGTATTTATGAAAAAGTGCGACAATGTCTTTGAGTCTATAAAAAAATTTAATTCACAAAATAAATTAAAAGAAAATTACGATTATTTGATTGTTGATTTTCATGGAGAAATAACAAGCGAAAAAATGGCGGTTGGACACTTTATGGATGGTATTGCTACTCTCGTAATTGGTACCCACACTCACATTCCAACAAGTGATACAAGAATATTAAAAAAGGGAACAGGTTATCAAACTGATGCAGGAATGTGTGGGGATTATGATTCAGTCATTGGAATGAACAAAGAAAACTCAATTAAAAAATTTTTTAAACTGGATGCAAAAAAACATTTCCCTGCAACAGGACAAGCAAGCCTTTCAGGTGTAATTGTAGATTGTAATAGAGATACTGGTTTAGCTGATAAAATTAATAACTTTATCTTTGGTGGAGATTTAAAAAATACAAATTAGTTATGGCAGGTCATTCACATTGGGCAGGAATTAAACACAAGAAAGGTAGAGCAGATAAACAAAGATCAAAAATTTTTTCAAAAATATCCAAAGAAATTACCGTTGCTGCCAAATTAGGTGATAAAAATCCTGATATGAATTCTAGACTGAGATCAGCCATACAATCAGCACGTTCAGCTAATATGCCAAAAGAAAATATTGAGAGAGCAATTGATAAATCCACAAACATAAATTCCTCAAATTTTCAGAGTATGAGATACGAGGGTTTTGGACCAAAAAATATTGCAGTTATAGTAGAAGCATTAACTGATAATAAAAATCGAACTGCATCAAAAATTAGAACTATTTTTCAAAAGAATGGAGGTAGCCTTGGCTCCTCTGGCTCTGCATCTCATAATTTTAAACAAATTGGAGTCATTAAAATTCCAAAAAATGAAATTTCAGAGGAGAAAATTTTAGATATTGCTATTGATGCAGGCGCAGAAGAGTGCCATTCTGATAATGAAATTCATGAGATACATTGTGAAAAAAATAAAATATACGAAGTAAAAAAAAAATTAGAGATGACTGTTAAAAATTTTATATCAACAGAAATTGAATGGATACCTATTAATAATGTAATTATTTCCAAAGATATTTTTGACGAAATAAGTAGTTTTTTAGATTCACTTGATAATGATGATGATGTACAAAATATTTTTACGAATCTAAAAATTGGGAGTAACTAATGCTGATTATTGGAATTGATCCAGGAATTTCTGGCGCAATTTGTTTTATGGAAGATGGAAAAGTAACCGATGTAATAGAAATGCCAAGTATGGCTGAAGGAAAGAAAAATAAAAAACAAGTCAACAGTTCTCAAATATTTAATGAAATTTCCTCTAAAATAAAAAATTACAACAAGAATGAGATTAAGGTAGTCATAGAACATGTAACGGCTATGCCTGGACAAGGAGTAACGAGCATGTTTAATTTTGGTCAATCATTTGGTGTATTAAAGGGTATATGCTCAGCAATGAATTTATCAATGTATTTTGTTAGGCCTGCTAAATGGAAAAAATATTTTAATTTGATTAACTCAGAAAAAGACGCTAGTAGAACTAGAGCGATCGAAATATTTCCCTATTTTTCAATGAATTTATCAAAAAAAAAAGATGCAAATAAAGCTGATGCCATGCTTATTGCCAGTTATTTCTTCGAAAATTTAAGATCAGAATAGACAATTTTGAAATTTAAGACAAATTGATGACACAATTAAGTGACAAGTAGATCGAATGGAAGCAGATATAACATCACAAGCAGTAGGTTTAGCAAGTAACACTGACTTTTCACTTGTTCAACTATTTATACGTGCAGATTTTGTAGTCAAGTCTGTAATAATTATTCTAATAGCTTGCTCAGTATACTCATGGGCAATAATAATTGAAAAAGTAAAATTATTTAAAAAAATAAATGAATCCTCTGAGATTTTTGAAGAACGATTTTGGAAATCAAAGTCAGCTGAATCTTTTTATAATACTATTCCAAAAAATATAGAGGATCCAATGGCGCTGGTTTTTAGATCGTCTATGGAAGCAGCACTAAAAACAAGATCAAAAACTCAACTCAATGAAAGACTTTCAAACATGCTTGAAATAAATATAGAGAAACAGATGAATAAAATTGAAAAGAGTTATACTTTTCTTGCAACTGTAGGTGCAACAGCTCCTTTCATTGGATTATTTGGTACAGTTTGGGGAATAATGAATTCATTTCAATCAATTGCTATATCAAGAAATACTAGTTTAGCAATTGTTGCCCCAGGGATTGCAGAAGCTCTTTTTGCAACTGCACTTGGCTTGTTAGCTGCCATACCAGCAGTAATAGCTTATAATAAATTTAATAGTGACTCAAAAAAATACTCGCAGAAATTAGAAAATTTTTCAAAAAGATTTCTAACAATAATTTAAAATGGCTTTTAATCTTAAAAGATCAAAAAATGATCCAATGAGTGAGATCAATGTCACTCCTTTCGTTGATGTTATGCTTGTACTTTTAATTATATTCATGGTTACGGCACCCTTATTAACAGTAGGAGTTCAGGTTGATTTGCCAGAAAGTTCAGCCGACTCTCTTCCAGAGGAACAAGAGCCTTTGACACTAACAATCAATTCTAAAGGAGAAATATTTATCCAAGAATCTAAAGTGGAATATGAAAAAATTATAGCGAAAATTTTAGCAGTCTCAAAAAATAGAACTGATACCAGAATATATGTCAGAGGTGACAAGACAATAAATTATGGTAGAGTTTTAGAGGTGATGGGAATGCTTTCTGGTTCAGGCTTTACAAAGGTAGCCCTGATATCCGAACCTTACAAAGAAAGGTAAAATCTTGGTTAGAAATGTAATAATCTCATCTGGATTCCATATCATAATGATATTTATAACAGCAATAAGTCTCCCTTTTTTAACAAAAGAACCAATAGACTTACCCCCTCTTGTGTCTGTAGAATTAATACAAATATCAGATAAGACTAATATTCCTTATGCGCCAAAAGCAAAAAAAATAATTGAAGAAGTAAAGA
Source organism: uncultured Pelagibacteraceae bacterium (assembly GCA_902633965.1). Classification (GTDB taxonomy): domain Bacteria; phylum Pseudomonadota; class Alphaproteobacteria; order Pelagibacterales; family Pelagibacteraceae; genus Pelagibacter. The sequence goes on from CACPID010000002.1 coordinate 121,246, forward strand.
AAAAAGAAGAGGAAAAACTAACATCTGAACAAGCGCCACCAAAAAAAGTTAAAAAAGAAAAACCAGATGCAGTTCCCTTGCCTGACGAAAATATTGAAAAAGTAAAAAAAATTGAGGAAAAAAAACAAAATCCAGAAAAGCTCGATGAAGAAATTAAACAAGTTTCTGAATTTGAAAAAAAAGAATTATTTGATCCAAATAATATAGCCGCTTTAATTGATAAATCAAAAGAAGAATTCGCTGAAACTACAAAAAAAACTAATAAAATATCGCAATCTCAAAAAAAAGATCTAAGTATTACAAGTCTTACTTTGAGTGAAGAGGATGCATTAAAAGCACAAATTTTTGGTTGCTGGAGTATTCCTTTAGGATTACCATATAATGAAAATTTATTAGTAAGAATTAAATTACAGTTAAAACCAGATGGAACGGTTGTTAAATCTGAGATATTGGATCATGCAAGGATGAATACACCAGGTCAGGGATTTTATAAAGTTTTGGCAGAAAGTGCGCTTAGAGCAATTAAAATGTGTCAACCCTTAAGGGTACCCACTGAAGGTTATGAAAGATGGAAAGAACTTCAATTAAATTTCGATGCAAGAGAGATGTTAGAGGGATGATTAAATATTTTAAATATATTGTAATTTTTTTGTTTAGCATCACACATGCAAATGCTCTAATTGAAGTTGATATTACAAGAGGAAATTTAAATCCTCTGCCTATTGCTGTATCTCCATTATCAATTGATAGTAATTCTAACGAAGCACTCCAAAAAACATTGAAAAAAAAAAATATTGGATCTGAAATCTCAAAGGTTGTTGAAAATAACCTGCAAACTTCTGGTTTATTTAATCCCTTGAGCAAAGATGCTTTTCTTCAGAAGCCAGATATAGCACATTTAAAACCAAGATTTGAAGATTGGTCTTTGATTAAAGCTCAAGCGCTCATCACAGGAAAAGTATTTTATCAAAATGAAAAACTAAGAGTAGAATTTAGATTGTGGGACGTGTTAGCAGGTAAAGAAATGATGGCATTAGCTTTTACTACAGTGCCAACAAATTGGCGAAGAGTTGGACATATAATTACCGACAAAGTTTACGAGAGGTTAACTGGAGAAAAAGGTTATTTTGATACAAGGATAATTTATGTTTCAGAAGAGGGACCAAAAACCAAAAGAATTAAAAAACTTGCGATAATGGATCAAGATGGATTTAATACAAAATATTTAACATTAGGAAATGAGTTAGTTTTGACCCCAAGATTTAATCCTACAAATCAAATGATTACTTATTTGTCTTATTTTAGAAATCTTCCTAGGGTTTATCTTTTAGATATTGAAACAGGTATACAGGAGGTAGTAGGTGATTTTCCAGGAATGACATTTGCACCAAGGTTTTCACCAAATGGAAAAAAAATTATCATGAGTTTTGCTATGGATGGAAATTCTGACATATACACTATGGATTTAGAGAATAGAGTAGTTGAAAGAATTACAAATCATCCTTCAATTGATACGTCTCCATCTTATTCACCTGACGGAAAATATATTTGCTTTAATTCTGACAGAAGTGGTTATCAACAGATATATGTTATGAAGAGCGATGGTACAAAAGTAAAAAGAATTTCATTTGGCAAAGGTTTATACGGTACACCCGTATGGTCTCCAAGGGGGGACTTAATAGCATTTACAAAACTTCACAAGGGAAAGTTTTATATTGGCGTAATGAGAACGGATGGTTCTGGTGAGAGGTTATTGACGGAAAACTTTTACCAAGAAGCACCCTCGTGGTCACCTAATGGTAGAGTGCTTATATTCTATAGAGAGACCAAGTCAGACTCTGAAGGTAAGGGGTTTTCTGCTAAATTATGGTCAATTGATTTAACGGGCTATAATGAGAGATTGGTGGACACTGAAACCGATGCTTCCGACCCATCTTGGTCGTCTTTATTAAGTAATTAGGATTAAATAGTTGATTTTTATACTTGAAAGATTTAATTAGTTGTGAAAAACTTAAAATATTCAAATAAGGAGTAGTTAATGATTTTAACGAAAATTTTCAAAAATGCATTTTTGATAATGCTAGCAAGTTTAGTGCTTTCTGCTTGTGCAACTAAAAAAGTTACGAATCAAATGCAGGGCGATGTTTATACTGGAAAAGATACAGTTGAATATTTAGCTTCAGGAGTTGCAGATAGAGTTTTCTTTGCAACAAATGAATCAGTCTTGACTACTGCTTCAAGAGAAACTTTGAGAAAACAAGCAGCTTGGTTAAGAAAAAATTCAAAAATAAATGTTGTGCTAGAAGGTCATGCTGATGAAAGAGGAACAAGAGAATATAACTTAGCTTTAGGTGAAAGAAGAGCAAATTCAGTTAAAGACTATCTTATGACTTACGGAATTTCTGGAAATAGAATTTCAGTAATCAGCTATGGTAAAGAGAGACCTGTTGATTCAGGTTCAAATCCTTTAGCTTGGTCAAAAAATAGAAGATCAGTAACAGTTAAAGCAAACTAATTTACAAAAAACTAAAAGGCCCTGATTAGATAATCAGGGTCTTTTTTTTGCCATCATTATAATTACAAATAATCTTGATGACTAAACAAAATTTTTTTTTATTTTCTTTTGTAATATTTTTTTGCATTTTTATTCCAAAAAAAGTATTTGCTGAAAGTCATAATTATGAGGAAATTATTAAAATTATTCAACAAGATTTAAAAACATTAGAAAAAGCAGTTTATTCAAATTCACAGAATGAAATTCTTAATGAAAGTTTTACAGAATTAGATCAGAGTTCTGAAGAAGTACTTACAAGACACTTATTAAAACTTTCGGAAATTGAAAAACAATTTCAAGAACTTACCAACCGTTTTGAAGAAATAAATTTTAAATTAGACAAGTTATCTAATAGGCTTTCTAAAGTGCAATCTGATAATCAGATGAGATTTCAACAACTTGAGACATTGTCAGTGGGTGAAAATAATAATAAGAAAATAAGTTCTTCAAGTGATAAAAAAAAAATTTTACCAGGTTCATCAGAACCACAGGATCTGGGGGCAATATCTTACAAAGATACTGAGACAAATAATCAAGAACAAGAAATTCAATCAATTGATACCACAGGTTCGGTTGTTACTGAAACTTTTGTATCAGAAGAGAAGATACTTCCAGATGCAAATCCAGATAAACAATATGATTTTGCGACAAGCTTTTTAAAAAATGGTGATTACAATATGGCTGAAAGAGCTTTCAGAGAGTTTGTAAATACAAACCCTGATCATAAACTTGCAGGCAACGCACAATATTGGTACGCAGAAACATTTAGAATAAGGCAACTTTTTACAGATGCGGCCTCTGCATATTTAGAAGGTTATCAAAAATATCCTAAAAGTGAGAAGGCACCTATTAATTTATTAAAACTCGGTGTATCACTAGTACAAATTGGAGAAAAGGATCAAGGTTGTCTGATGATAACTGGTGTGAAACAACAATATCCAGAAGCTAATCAGTCTGTTCTTCAAAAAGCAAAATATGAAGAGAAAAAGTTTGAATGCTCAAAAGATAAATCATAATTTTATTAGCAACTTATTAAATAAAGATTTTATCAAGCCTATTTTCAGTAAGTTTGAAAAAAAATTAGATAATAGAGAAAGTTTCTTAGTCGCAGTCTCAGGTGGACCTGATAGTTTAGCGCTTGCTTTTTTATCCAAGTGTTATGAAAAAAAATATGGTGCCAAATTCAATTATTGTATTATTGACCACAACTTAAGAAAAGATTCATCAAAAGAAGCTAAGGATGTATGTAAAATCCTAAAAAAAATCAACATTAAATGTAAAATTATTAAATGGACAGGTTCAAAACCTTCATCAAATATTCAGGCTATCGCAAGAGTAAAAAGATATTCATTATTAAGCGGAGAATGCTCAAGACTTAAATTAAATAATATTCTTCTTGGGCACCATAAGAATGATTTAAATGAGAATTTTTTTATCAGAATGACCAGGGGAAGCGGCTTGAAGGGTTTAGTTTCTCTAGACGAAAAGACCAAAATAAATAAAATCAACTATATTAGACCCTTATTAGATTTTGATAAAAAACAACTTGAAAAAATAACTTTAAAAGTCTTTAAAATTTTTGTTAAAGATCCATCTAATTTTAACAAAGATTTTAAAAGAGTAAGAATTAGAAAATTAATTGAAAATCTTAAAAATGAAGGTTTAGATGAAAATAAATTAATTTTAACTATTAAAAATTTAAAAACTGCAAATAACGCATTAGATTTTTATGCTAATCAAAATATTAAAAATAATCTAAGTTTTGTTTTAAATAAAAAAAAAGCTACGTTAAATCTTAATTTCTTTTTACAGCCGGATGAGGTGATTATGAGGTCTCTGAATATTGTAATGAGAAAGATTAGTAAAAAATACTACCCTCCAAGGGGCAAAAGTACAAATTTACTAATCAAGGAGATTAAGTCACATCCAAAATTTAAAAAAATGACACTTGGAGGCTGTTTATTTCAAAAAATCAACCAAACTGTTATAATTTCATGTGAAAGTGGTTAAAATAGATACTTGTTAAATCAATAATAATTCTTATCTTATATTCATGAATTTTAAAAATCTAGCAATGTGGGCGATAATAGTATTTTTGACTATTGGTCTATATAATATGTTCAAAAATCCACAGGGAACACTAAATAACAATATTGAAAAAATTAACTTCTCAACTTTTTTAACTGAAGTTGAAAATGGAAGAGTAGTGCAGGTAGAAATAAAAGGTAATAATATAAATGGTGTACTATCTGATGGAAATAAATTTTCCACTTATTCTCCAAATGATCCGAACTTAATAGAAAAACTTTCAGACAAAGGTGTTAGTATTACTGCTGCGCCATTAGATGAAAAAATGCCATCATTATTTGGTGTGTTGTTATCTTGGTTTCCTATGTTACTTTTAATAGCAGTCTGGATATTTTTTATGCGTCAGATGCAAGGTGGTAAAGGTGGCGCAATGGGCTTTGGAAGATCTAAAGCAAAAATGATGAATGAGGTTAAGGGTAAAGTAACTTTTAATGATGTTGCGGGTGTTGAAGAAGCAAAAGAAGAGGTTGAAGAAGTGGTAGAATTTTTAAAAGATCCAAGAAAGTTTAGTAGATTAGGTGGCAAAATACCTAGAGGATGTTTATTAGTTGGTCCACCAGGAACAGGCAAAACTTTATTAGCTAGAGCAATTGCTGGGGAAGCTGGTGTTCCTTTTTTTACTATATCTGGTTCTGATTTTGTTGAAATGTTTGTTGGAGTAGGTGCGTCAAGAGTAAGAGATATGTTTGAGCAAGGAAAAAAACATTCGCCGTGTATAATTTTCATAGATGAGATTGATGCTGTTGGAAGAAGTAGAGGGGCAGGTTTAGGAGGTGGAAACGATGAAAGAGAACAAACTTTGAACCAATTGCTAGTTGAGATGGATGGATTTGATACTAACGAAGGAGTAATAATAATTGCAGCCACAAATAGACCAGATGTGTTGGATCCCGCACTTCTAAGACCCGGAAGATTTGATAGACAAGTTGTGGTTTCAAATCCAGATATAATTGGAAGAGAAAAAATATTAAAAGTCCATGCTAAAAAAATAACCATGTCACCTGACGTAAATTTAAGAACTGTTGCAAGAGGAACCCCAGGTTTTTCGGGTGCAGATTTAGCTAATTTAGTGAATGAAGCTGCATTGTTAGCGGCTAGAAAAAATAAAAGAATTGTTACTTACCAGGAATTTGAGGAGGCAAAAGATAA
>CACPID010000003.1 GCA_902633965.1 uncultured Pelagibacteraceae bacterium
CTATAAGTGTGATGGATATATTTACAGGTGAAATAATTGCCATGCACTCATCACCATCTTTCGATCCGAATTTATTTATGTATGGCATAAGTTATAAAGATTGGGACTTGATCAGAAAAAATCCTTTAAAGCCTTTGATTAATAAAACTATTTCTGGTTTGTATTCACCTGGCTCAACTATAAAACCTATTGTTGCTTTATCAGCCCTAGAGAATGATGTCATCTCTACAAAATTTAAAGTTAATTGCACTGGCAAAATGGAAATGTATGGTCAAACATATCACTGCTGGAAAAAAAAGGGTCATGGCATAGTAGATCTAAGAGATGCACTAAAACAATCTTGTGATACTTATTTCTACGAGATGAGCAGGAGACTTGGTGTTGATAGACTTAATATAACTGCAAAAAGATTTGGACTAGGGAATACAGTATTTAAAAATTTATATTCAGAGGAAAAAAAGGGTTTGGTGCCGTCAACAAAATGGAAAAAAAATGCGTTAGGTAAAGGATGGGTTCTAGGTGAAACCTTAATAACTGGAATAGGCCAAGGATATATTCAAACTACACCATTACAGCTATGTCTAATGACAGCACAGTTGGCAAATGGAGGATTTAAAATATTTCCAAGAATAACAGTAGACAAAAATCAAGAATCACTTGAGAAGATAAAATATAAAATGAGAGAGAGCCTTAAAATAACAAATGAAAACTCGTCATCTTTAATTCGATCTGCTGAGGAAATTTTTTCTACAGGTGAAAAGGAATATAATAAACTTTTCCGAAACCAAGAGAATATTAAGTTTGTCTTGGAAGCAATGTCTGCCTCTACCAACGAAGTTAGAGGTACATCTTATCGGTCAAGAATTGATGATCCAAAATATAGATTTGCTGGCAAAACTGGTACAGCTCAAGTTAAAAAAATCACAAAATTGCAAAGAGAGCTGGATTTAGATACAGCACAAATTCCATACGAGGAAAGAGATCATGCTTGGTATGTTGCTTTTGGACCTTATAAAGATCCAAGATACTCATTATGTGTTTTAGTTGAACATGGAGGGTCTGGAAGTGCTACCGCAGCACCTTTAGCAAAAAAACTTATGAAAAAAATTATTGATCGTCATGAAGAAAGAGAAAAAATTAGAAAAAATAATTTAGTGGATATTTAAAAAATGTTTGAGCAATCCTCATATTCAGAACAATATACATTTTTTCAAAAACTAAGATCTTTTGATTTTGTATTAATTTTTTGTGTTCTTTGTTTAGGTATAATTAGTAATTTTTCTATGTACTCAACTGATGGTGGCGAATTTTTATACCATTCTAAAAGTCATTTTATAAGATTTGTAACTTTTTTTTCCATGATGATATTTCTATCTTTTTTTAATTTGAGATTTTGGCATTCAACAGCTTATTTATTTTATACAATTACTTTAGGGTTTTTAATTTGGGCTTCAATGTATGGTGTCACTGCGTCTGGCTCTCAAAGATGGATAAATTTATATTTTATAAATCTTCAACCCTCAGAGCTTATGAAAATTGCGATAATAGTTTGCTTTGCAAGATATTTTCACAGAGAACAAATGCCTAATATTAATAGTTTTAAAAATATTATTATATCAATGGCTATTTTGCTTTTACCAATTCTTCTCGTAGTAAGCCAACCTGATCTCGGTACTTCTATTTTAATTGCTATAAGTGGTGTAATTGTTTTATGGCTAGCTGGATTTAATATAAAATATTTTATTTATTCTGGATTAACTTTAATTATCTCATTACCTTTTGTAATTTCAATGTTAAAGCCTTATCAAAAACAAAGAGTATTAACTTTTTTTAATCCAGATAGAGATCCATTAGGTGCAGGTTATCAAATTATCCAATCAAAGATTGCAGTTGGTTCTGGCGGTCTTACAGGAAAGGGATTTCTTAAAGGAACCCAAAGTTACCTTGAATTTTTACCTGAAAAACATACAGACTTTATATTCACATTATTTTCGGAAGAACATGGATTTATTGGTTCAGTTATATTATTAATTCTGTACGGAATTTTAATATTTAGAATATTAAATATTGGTTCCCATTCTAGAAGTTTTTTTGGAAAACTTTTCTGTTATGGTTTTGGATCTGCAATTTTTGTTTATGTTGCAGTCAACATGTCTATGGTTTTAGGCTTACTACCTATAGTTGGTTCTCCACTTCCAATTATGTCTTATGGTGGCTCATCAATGTTAGCAACGATGATTGGTTTAAGTATAGTAATGAGTACAAAAATCCACAGCAAACAAATAATACACTAATTTTTGTTTAATTTGTCGCTAGAATTTAAACATTAATTTGATGTATTATTTATCATGAGCAAATTAAGTATAGGCATAATCGGAGCAGGTATTCAAGGTGTTTGCAATGCACTTTTTCTTCAAAAAAAAGGTCACGATGTCATAATTTTTGATAAAAACGAACCTGGTAGTGGTGCATCGTATGGTAATGCTGGTCATTTTTCACCTTATGCATCTGTACCATTAAATAGACCAGACGTTCTCACCGATGTTCCTGCTATGCTATTAAGTTCTACTGGACCTCTTGCTCTAAAATGGAACTACGTCCCAAGAATGATACCTTGGTTTTTTAAATTTTTAAGAAATTGTTCCAAAAAAAATATGATGCACACAGCAAAATATATGCATCAAATTTTAGACCTAGCCTTACCAGCATATGATGAATTGTTTGAAGAGTTAGATTTAGAAAATTTAGTGATTAAAAATGGAATTATGTATATTTGGAATAATCAAAACATAGAAAGCAGAAATTTAGAAATTAAAATTAGAGATGAACTTGGTGTTGATCAACAACTTCTTAATCCAAAAGAAATTCATGATTTAGAGCCTAATATCAAGCCAATATATGACGGTGGGGTATTTTATTCGTATGCAAGACACACCAACAACCCAAAAAGAGTTTTTCAAAAACTTTTTGATTTATTTATTCAAAAGGGTGGAAAATTTCTAAAGCAGGAAATAAACGAACTTAATTTTGATGATCAAAAACCAATTATAAGATCACAAACCCAAAGATTTATTTTTGATAAAGTTGTTATTGCCTGTGGAGCATTTTCAAAAAGAATTTCTGATAACTTATATGAGGATATACCACTTGAAACTGAGAGAGGTTATCACATACACTTTAAGGGTTGTGAAAATTTGATATCAAGACCTGTTGTATTTTCAAATAGAGGTTTTGGTATGACCCCAATGGAACAAGGTTTAAGAGTAGTTGGAACAGTTGAATTTGGAGGTTTGAAAAATCCGCCATCTGCAGAAAGAGTAAGAAATTTAATAAACAATGCAAAGTATATGCTAGATGGTTTACCAGAACATGATGACGAATGGTTAGGATTTAGACCAACACTACCTGATTTTTTACCAGTTATTGGACCATCAAAGAATTATAAAAATGTATTTTATTCATTTGGCCATCACCATTTAGGATGGACATTAGGAGCCATTTCTGGAAAGATTGTTTCTAAAATGATTTTAGACGAAAAAACAAATTTAAGCTTAGAACCTTATAGCTCTTTAAGATTTTCATAATTTGTGCGTAATAAAAATGGACTTGCATATTTATTATTAATTTTTGCAACGTTATTTTGGTCAGGAAATTTTATAGTCGGTAAAGCTGCAAGCATTTATCAAATACCACCATTCTCACTAAATTTTTATCGATGGCTATTTGCTGGATTAATACTTTTACCTTTTACTTATAAAGAAATAATTAACAATTTTAATTATATTAAATCAAAAATTAGTCATTTCATATTATTAGGCTTCACTAGCATCACTATATTTAATTCAATTGTTTATTATTCACTTTATCATACTCAGGTAATTAGCGGAGTCTTAATGATTTCAACAATACCAGTATGGATAATTTTAATTTCATCTATGTTAAAAATTGAAAAAACTAATATTTTTCAATTGTCAGGAGTTGCACTTTCTCTAATTGGTGTAATTTTTATTATTACTAAAGCAGATATTAATTTAATTCGTAATCTTGATTTTAATAGAGGAGATTTGACCATGGTAGTTGCTATGCTTGCCTGGGCAATCTATTCGTCTTTTTTGAAAAAAGATAAAATTAAAATATCTCAAATTGCTTTACTTGAGGTCGTAATTATATCCGGTTTGCTTTTTTTAATACCTATATTTATTATTGAAATGTCTTTAGGAAATAATATTCAATTCAATAAACCCTTTTTCCTAACTTTAGCATACGTTGTATTATTTCCAGGACTAGCTTCATTTTTCTTTTGGATTAAAGGAATTGGAATAATTGGAGCAAATAGAGCTGGAATATTTTTACACTTAATGCCAATATTTGGTGCGATAATGGCTATGTTAATATTTGATGAAAAATTTATGTTTTATCATATTTTAGGTGCGATATTTATTATAATAGGAATTTCATTATCAAATAAAAAAACTAAACTAAATTAAGATGGTAAAAAAAATTAATTCTAAATTATCTTCAGATCAAAAACTTGTTTTGTTTGAGGAGGGCACTGAACCTCCTGGATCAAGTGAATTAAATTTTGAAAAAAGAGATGGATCATATCATTGTGCAAATTGTGATATAAAACTTTTTGAGTCTTCAAAAAAATATGAGAGTGGTTCTGGTTGGCCGTCATTTTTTGAGTCTTTACCCGATGTATTTGAAACTAAAACTGATCATCTAATTGGTTATGCAAGGACTGAGTATCATTGTAAAAATTGTGGAGGTCATCATGGACATATATTTGATGATGGGCCAAAGCCAACCGGAAAAAGATACTGTAATAACGGGGTTTGTTTAGTTTTTAAGGAAAAAAAATAAAATGATTTTAAAATATTTGAGTTTTTTAATTGGTTTAACTTGGTCTTACTCTTTAATAAAAACACAGTCTGTATTTAGTAAAAAAGCTGGTCTTATTTTTAAATTATTTATAACAAAAGTGTCATGGTTTACTTTTATAGCTGCTGTTTACTTTGGATATAAAAACTTCTCTTTTCAGTTTACTCTTATAGGAATTATTTTTTCAATCATTTTAGTACATTTGGGTTTTATATTTTTGAGTAAATTCTTAAAATCAAAATTTACAGAAAAGCAATTGAATCTTACAAAAAGTTTTTTTGAATACTCTTTAATTATTTGGATTTTATATTATTTTATTTATTAAATAATTGCTTATTTTGGTCGCTTAGGCCGAAGTAAATATTGTTTTTTTTCACATTTATATATACAAATTTAATATGTTTGAAAAATTAGAAGAACTTGCAAAAAATAACAAAAAAATATCTGATTTTCATATTAGATCAGGCTCTCCTTTAGCATACAGGCAAACTGGAGAAATTATCATGGTTAAAGATGTTATGGTAAAACCACAAGATCTTATAGATTTAATGACCACGAATTGTAATGAGCATGAGACAAAAAAATTTCAAGATACACACGAGCTAGACTCTGCAGTTAATATTAGTGGACTAAGATTTAGAGCTAATTTTTATAAAACATTAAATGGACCAGCTGCAGTTCTTAGAAGAGTAGAAAGCAAAATACCAGAGATGGGACAGTTTGATTTACCAGATGCCCTTTATGACATAATCGATATGCATAAGGGTTTAGTTTTAGTCACTGGACCAACAGGTTCTGGAAAATCAACTACACTTGCAGCTATAGTTAATGAAATAAATAAAACAAGAACTGCAAATATTATAACTGTAGAAGACCCAGTAGAATTTATTCATACAGACTCAAAAAGTATCGTTTCACATCGAGAAGTTGGAAAGCAAACACAAACTTTTGCAAGTGCACTAAAAGCAGCCCTACGAGAAGACCCTGATGTGATTTTAGTTGGAGAGATGAGGGATTTGGAAACAGTAAGTCTTGCACTTACAGCTGCTGAAACTGGACACTTGGTTTTTGGAACACTACACACGAGTGGAGCACCAAATACAATAAATAGAATCATAGACGTTTTCCCACCAGAACAACAAGCTCAGATACGAGCGCAGCTTTCAACTTCTTTAAAGATGGTTGTAACACAAAGACTTTTAAAAACAAAAGATGGCCAAGGTCGTGTAGGTGCTTTTGAAATTATGAAATGTACTGCTCCGATTCAAAACTTAATTAGAGAAGCAAAAATTCATCAAATACCTAGCATCATGCAGACCGCAGTAAAAGATGGAATGATCACAATGTCAAAATCATTAGAAAATCTTGTTACAGCTGGAAAGATTGATGCAAATGCAGGAAAAGAAAGTTAAAGGCTTTTCTTTATTAGAACTTATAATTGTTATTGCAATTATTGGTGCAATTTCAGCTACATCTTTTAAACCGTTCACGAAGTGGAGAGCAGAAAGAATGGTAAGAGCTAAAGCTACAGAAACAGCCTCACTAATGAGAAACATTTTTTCACAAGTTCAAAGAGGACAATATAGCTTTGTGCAATTTTCAGTTTACACAGATTCAGACACAAATGAAATCGTGATAGAGACAAATGGTTTAGGACAAGAAAAGTTTGCTGCTCTTGTAAGAGATAAGTGGGATGGTACGACACCAAAACCTTTTCACAGATTTGACGAAAGATGCTCTATGGACATCGACTGGGATGACGAGGGTGCAATAAGTGATGAATTAACTGTTAACCAAATCAAAATCGATAAAACCAAAGTTTTAATAGGCATGTTAAATAATGCTGATCAACCTATGGACATACCTGATAGTGGTGGCAATATATGTTTTTCAAAAGATGGTACTTTTTATGGTGCTAGCGACATGTTTTTAATTACAGAAGGAGGAGAGTCCATGGCTAATGAAAATTTGTTCATTTGTCAAAGAGATACAGCAGATGATGACTGTAAATTAACTTCTGAAGGTCCTACCCAGAGTAATTTTTTTCGTATAGAATGGAGCAGGTTTGGAAGTATTAATCTGTATAAATGGGCAGGTGATTGGGTAACGCAATGAAAAATAAATTTTCAAAAGGTATTAGTCTAGTAGAGGCTTTAGTATCTACTGCAATAGTAGCTATCGGTTTTCTTGCTGTATTTCAACTAGTTAATTATTCAGTGAACTCAATTGGTGTATCAGCTGAGAGGACAAAAATAAATTATCTCTCGAGCATGATTGCTGAAGATATGATTGGATCAAGAGATGAGACAGCAAATACTAATCCATCTTCCAAACAATGTTTGATTAATGACTATGGTATCCCAACAGCTCTAGATGGCACTCCATGTCCTGAAACGATTAAAAAATTTGCTGAATATGTAAGAACCAACCCAAGCGCATTTGAATTTAATACATGTAGTGGAAAAGGTGGTCCTATTTTTTCAAAGGAAAATATGACTAGTCTTTACAAAAATGCATTGGCAGAGGGCGCTCCAGAAAATAAAGCAAATAGATGGCAAGTTATTTTAGGAGAAGACCGTTATTTAAAATGTAGAGGTGATCCAACTGGCGAAACTGATGGAGATTCAAAAAAAATTAGAATTTATAAACTTTGTTCAGATACTGATTGTCTCGATGGTAGTTGGGACATGATTTATGATGAAATTTATATGGGAAGGGTGGAAATAAACGCCAATGGTGGCAATAAGAGAAGAACACTATACTTTCAGGCAGATTATATTTTTAATGAATGATGAAAAAAAAATTGAATAAAATATCTGGTGTAACATTAATTGAATTGTTAGTAGGAGTTGCAGTAACAGCTATTATGATGGGAGCAATGTTTGCATCATACACCGCTGTGAATAGTAGTTACAAACAAGTAACTGATAAAGCAAGAATAAGCAGTTCAAGTAGAGATATAGTTGGAATGATGATGAGAGATATAAGATTAGCAGGTTACAAGCATTATTATGGGGTAAACGATGAGGGAATTCCGCCATCAGATAATTTAACACATATTTCAGGATTAGAGGAAGGCAGAGGTATAATTGACTCTCATGACCCAATAATAGTTCTTAGAGATACCCTTGGATATTTTCCCGCAGACTTTGCAGCAGCTGGTACCGATCTTCCAATCCCACAAAAAAATCGACCCACAGACTCTTGCTGTGACAGCATATCAATTGTCTATGGTGATTTTGATAAGAACGATCCGCTCCAACCTTATAAAAGATATAAAATTACATATTTTGGGCTACAAATAAATAATGAGGACGGTAATCCTGATAATGATTTTTATGGAGTTTATAAAACAAAAGAAAGCTGGATCGAGAATGATGATAACCCATTTGGTAATTGGACAAGCAGATGTACAGAGTGTTACACAAATCAGCTCGTGCGGTCACATTTGGTTGATATGGAATTTTTATTGTTTGATGAGAATGGACATCACTTATGGAAAGATGGAGATTATCCCTTACCAAATAACGATCAACGAATAAATCTTTATAAAATTAAACAAGTAGACATGTCATTAATATTTAGATCGAATAAAGAATTTTTTAAAATTCCGCCAAAACAAAAAAAGTTTTTAAAAACGTTAAGGAAAGAAAGATACGGTGGTGATGGCTTTGGCGATAGATATTTAAGAGATAATGTTGTTGTAAGTATTCACACAAGAAATATAGGAAGATGAAAAACAAAAATAAAAATATAAAAGGATTTACATTAATTCTTTCATTGGTTCTTCTAGTAGCCATGTCACTAATGGGTGGAACTTTAGTTGTATTATCATCTAGCGACCATAGAGATAATAATACTGATGATTTATATCAGCAAGCTTTTTATGTTGGTGAAACAGGGTTGCTGGAGGCTGAAAAATATTTAGTGAATAAGTATTTAGGAAAACCAAGGAGAATTAAAACAGGATTAAATGCAACCCGAGAAGATGATGATTCATCAAAAAATATTGCTCCAAGAAATAATTATACAATAACTGCAGATAATAGAACTCCTTGCTATAGAAGTTTTAAAAATATTATAGATTTAGAAAATGTTGTTGCACATTATGTAGAAGGATCCTTCTTCAATATCGTTCAACCAATAGTCAACGCTTCATATCCTTCTCCACTAAGTTCAAAAGAGGAAAAATTTAGGGATGGAGAAATTAGTTTTTTACAGAGATTTACTTATGAATATTTTTTAGTTAACATTGGTCCTGCAGATTCTTTTGAAAGAGGAAACAGTGTTCAACAAGGATCTATAGATGTACAGAACGCAGGAACTGCATTTAGAATTTATGCATGCGGTATTTATGACGAAGATAAAATTATAATACCATTAGAAAGTATGGTAGTTTTACCGGATTAAAAAATGAAAAAAAATATTTTTACTTTATTTTTTATAACCACACTGTTTAGCTCACAAATTTCATGGGCATGTGATTTATTAAGCATAGATATTGGTTCAAATAAATCATCAATTGAAAATATTTTTGGAACTTTTGAAGAAGAACAGTCACAAATAGAAGAAGTCATTGGCACAACTAGAGGAACTGGATCTGTTGGATTGGCCGGTGAGGTTTTTATTTATTTCACTGAAAAGAGAGCCTTTTGTGAAGATATAGATTTTGGAGATGTTTTAATCAAAGGGTACGTAGTAAACAACAAAGTTGGTGCTGTGGAAATTGAAGTGCAAAATGGTAAAGATAATGATCAGAGCAAAAAAGGTTTACTGAAACAATATGTACAAGCAAACTTCGGAACGGTTGATACTGAGAGTCGATCATGGCCAGGATATAAGTTTTGGAACATTGGAGGAAAACAAATTTTTTATTATAAAATTATAGATAAAAATAATGAAATTTCAGAGGGGGTTGCTGTGACCTCTCCAAAATACTATGATGTATTACTTGAGGATGAAGACTAATGAAATTAAAAACTTTATTTAAAATAATTATAATTAATTTAATTATATTTTCTTTAATAGGTTCAAAATCTTATTCAAAACCAATACCTCCTGGGTCAGGTAAAGGAGATGTGCCAGCCAATATATTAATATTGTTAGATAGTTCAGTCAGTATGAGAAATTTAGTATCGGGCAATATGGGTACTTATGGTGTGGACTGGTCAGTAGAATTAAGTGATGGCAATATCATATTTGCTGAGAATGGACGAGGTTTTTCAAAAATTATTACTTCAACGGGAGAGAGAGATTTAACATTTGCTGGTGGTGCTATCAATTTTAGAGGAACAAATAGGGATTCAAATTGTGGAAATAAAAATTCTCAAGTCAATAAAAGTTGGGCTGGAGCTGTTACTTCAAGCGATATAGTTTATGGAGTTTCAACCCAAAATGGTGGACAGATAGTTGCAATCGATAGTGATGGGAAATGTGTTGGTGTGATTGGTTTTAATAAAACAAAAATTGCAATGCCTTCATTACTAGAGATAAGAGAGATAGATAATGATGAAATTCTTTTTGTAGCAGGCAGAACCCATGATGGTGGAAAAAAAGGCAGAATGTACGTAAAGAACTTGACTAGTGGTAAAGAAAAAAGATGTTCGATAAATAATAATCAACATTTTGGAAAACTATTAAATAGAAATGCAGCTATGTCGATGACCATTAGTAACAATGGTGATTATATTTATCTTGCAGCAGGTCAGCACCTTGTAGGCTATACTTTAACAAAAGATGGTAACGACCTTTATTGTCCTACAGATGGAAACTGGGATTATTTTATTAATACAGGAAGAGATGAAGCAATATCTGCTGGTCAAACAAATGCTCTTTCAGATGATATAAAAGATATTTACGCGATCAAATATTCTGTAGCAGAAGATAACAAGATCTATGCAACAAGTAAAAACTCTCATCTTCTTCAAAAAATTTCAATAGATCATACCTCTACTTCAGCTAGCTTAGATTTTACCATAGGTAAATATGGACCCGCTAAGACTTTAAATGATAAAGACCCAGGAGATGTCGATGCTGCTGATGTTGAATTTAATCTGCCAGGAAAGGCTTCGAGTTCTACTTTCGCAAATAATATATTTACTAGCGCTACAAGAGTTTTAGTGGGTGATAGAAACTCGTTCATACATAAATTCGATGAAAATAAAATGACTGATGCTTTAAAAGATACAGCATGGCGAGCAAGATATGGTGGTGCAAAAAAATCAAAATTTGATGGTGCAAAAGATGCAATAGAGGAAATTGTAACTGATAGTTCTTTAACATCAGGTGCAAACTATGGTTTTGGTCATTGGAATTCAGGCACTAATGATTCAAGAGGTGGTGCAGCTTGGTATCAAGACGGGCCAAGAGGCGGTGGTGAAAAATGGTGTCACTTTGTAAATGCGTGTTACTATATGGACAATGGTTGGATGGGCGGAACTCACCCAGTAGGTACGTCTGATCGATGCCTTAATGATTACTGTCTAGAGGACGGGGTAAGTGCTACTGGGGCTTCTGAAATTGTTGCCACACTTCCAACTATCGGTATGGCATGGGGAACAGATGGAAACGCTTTTGCAGACATTGCATATCAATATTTTGGAAATAGAACGGGAGAGACGCCAGTTATAGATAAAGTGGGCAAACCATGTCAGCAAAATTATGTTATCGTTATAAGTGATGGACATATTAGAAATAGTACAGAAGCTTTCAGAACTTTAGCAAAACTAAGAGATGAATATGAGGTCACAACTCTTATGGTTGGCTATGGTGGATCTTATCAAAATGCAAATGCTAAAGTAATATTTGACAGACTAGCAAGAGCTGGATCTTGCGAAAGTCCGGGTGATTATTATGACAATGTAAATCCGATTTCCTATGAAGGACTAGACAATAAAACAGGTTGTGAAAGTCCGATTGACGCTGAAACCCCAGCTGATTTAAAGACAGAGATCTCATCAAAAATCAGACAAATTATTGCAGAACGATTATCTTTTACAGCACCATCAATCACTGCAACTCTTGAGGAAGGCGGATCTATTTATCAAGCACAATTTAATTATAAGGCAAATAAAGAATGGAGAGGGCATCTTTATAGATATCAAATTGATGGCGATGTAATTCAAGATAGCATGGAAGAAAATAATGCTTTTGGAAACTGGGACGCTGGAGAAAGACTTCTTGTAAAAGGTTCCACTGGCAGAAAAATTTGGACTGCAATTGACACTAATCAGTATGGAGATGCTGGTTATACTGGTGGTGGTGGATGGAATAATTGGAACACAAGTAATGCAGCCGCAATTCAAAACTTATTTGAAGCAACTGGTAACGCGGTAAGAGATTATCACAATTCAGGATCAACATGTGGTCTAGCAGGAACAGATGGTGTCGAAGATGGTATCGATGATGATGTAAAAGGATTAATTAATTTTGTAAGAGGTGTTGACTACTTTAACTATAAAGGAACTCCAGGTGGTGGAGCATGCCCTATTGATGAAGATAGAGACTGGATTTTAGGAGATATATATCATTCTCAATTAATCGAAGTTGGCCCTCCAGGTGCTAGTACAAACTTTTTTGGTAACAACCAAGAAAAATATTGGAGATCAACAAAAGGTTATGGGGCATTTAAAACAGCCAACCAAAATAGAACAAGAGTTGTTTATGCTGGTTCAAACGGAGGAACGTTGCATGCATTTAATGCTAAGACTGGAGATGAGGAGTGGGCATTTGTACCTCCCATGATTGCAGCTCAACTACCACTCTTAGTAAACAAATCTCTGGATGGACAATTTGGAGGTGCAGCTGAAGCAGGTGGTACTAATCCAATATTTGCTGTAGATGGATCACCAGTTGTTCACGATGCTTTTATCTATGGACTAAACGATGGTGGAACAGAATATCAAAATTTTCAATCGTGGCGTACATTATTAATGATTCCTTATGGTCGTGGTGGTGCAGGATTTTCTGTATTAGATGTAACTAAACCAACAGTAACAGTTGGTGCACAAGATGCAAAGGGTAATTATGAACCAGGTTCAGGACCACTCCATATGTTTTCTATATACAATGACGCTTATAATAAAGAAGTTGTAAGAGTAGACCATAATGGTGTGACACATAGAATACCTTATCAAAGATCTACAATTTCTATTGAGGAGTCATTTGAGGCTGTACATGCAGCTAATATCTATCAGGAAGCAGAAACAAAAGATATAGCTTTAGGCACCTATACAGATGATGCTGGTACGCCAGACGATACTACGGATGACTTTCAAGCAGATTTTTTTACTAACAGGGAAGCTAAAGCAGCATGTCAAGGTAATAGCGATTACGCAGGAGGTGATTTTGTAAATACAACATATGACGGAGGAGCAACAACCTGTTTTAAAGATAATGTCTTTACATTTGATATAGAATTACCAGACAGCGCTGTTAGTAGCGGAACGGTGAAGGACGGAATACTATCAATTTCAAAATTAGTGAGTGATGATTGGGTTGAAATGACAGGAGTAACAGCAACTTATGATGGATCAATATTAACAGTAAACTTTGGTACTAGTAATCCAATAACAGTCGACCAAGGTATAAGTGGATTATCAGATGTGATTAAAATAGATACTACATGTGAAGGGCAAGCAATTGATAATAAAGAATTTGATTATTCTGGATTAGGCGAGACGTGGTCAACACCAAGAATTGTTAGGATACCATCTTCAAGTGGAGCTTCAGATCATGCTGATGATAGATATGTTGCAGTCATGGGTGGAGGAATGGGGTCTGGTACTAAATGTGTAGGCTCTGGTATCATCATGGTGGACTTGGAGGCTGGACATTTAGGGGATAATACAGAACTTGAGCATAAAGCTGGAAGATTATTCGGATCGGTAGAAAATGCAGGTTTTATGAGAATATTAGATAGTGAAGAAAAGGGATATAAAATCGGAATTACAGGAGAGTATCAACATGCAAGTCCAATAGTAAACTCTATTCCAGCCACTCCGATAGTAATTACCGCAGATAATGTTCCACAAGCTGATTGGCGTGGAGCAATGGTCTATATTAATGATTTAGAGGGTAAAGTTATGAAAATTAATTTAACATCAGAAGGAACTTTATTCGAGCAGCAATTTCTTATGAATTTACAAGCAGACAATGTAAATAAAAGATTTAGTTTTTTTGAAATGGATGCAGCCATAGGAGGAGACTCTGGAAATCTATGGTTGTTTGGGGGAACAGGAAACTTTAATAGAATATCCGAAAAGGCAGGAGAAGACGGGAAAAGCTTAATGGATAATATAGTTTATGGAATAAGAGATCGCGACTTTCCAAACTTTGTTTCAAAAAATTCACCTAAACTTGTAAGCGGAAGTGAAAACTTTATTCTTGATAGTGCTGTTGCGTTCGCTAGCGATAATACCCCTAGGATTGAGAGAAGCTCTGATTGTGTTAATACAACAGACGAGGTTGGTCCAGTATGTAAGGTAACAACTAGTGATGAAGCATGGAGATATCATTTAGGCGAACCCGATGCAAACCCAGAGTCAACAACAGGAAATAAGTTTAGAAAAACTTCAGCAGCGCCAACTGTTTATAGAGGAAAAGTTTATTTTCCAATCTATGAACCAGCAGAATTAGTTTGCGAGTTAGGAACAGCGTATGTTTGTGCTTATGATGATGAATGCGGTTATTTAGATTCACTTCACATTGATTCTTCTGTAGCCGAGGGTAGCTGCTATAAAGTTGGAAGTGGTATTTTATCTAAATTAGTTGTCCACGGTGGAAGCATGTTTGCAAACCTTGCTGGACCAGAGGAGTCGGAAGATACACTTGTCCAAATACTTGCAAGTGAAAAACAATTTAGAACTTTTAGAAATTCTTGGCGTGAGAATTTTTAGATATTAAATAATATTAATTTTATTTGGTTCCCAAAGATAATATAAACTAATGTGCCAATTATAAGATATGGACCAAAGGGAATCTCAGTAGTTAAGCTTTTAGTTTTATTTATTAAAGTTGGAGCAACATATAACAAAGCTATTACTGAGGAAAAAAAAATTATAAGTGGAACGCTTACCCATCCAAACCAAAATCCTATTGCAGATAAAAGTTTAGCATCTCCCAAACCCATTCCCTCTTTATTTTTAATCTTTTTATACAAAAAAATAATAACCCAAATGATTACGTAACCAAGTATTCCACCAATTAATGAATTAATTAAATTTGGAAATAATTCTTGATCTAAATTAGGATAAAATGATTTCAATAGACCAATAAACATTAAAGGAAAGGATAGTTCATCTGGAATAATAAAGTGCTTTAGATCAATAAAAAATATAATAATAAAAAATATACTTAGAATTATAAATAATAATGTTGTTACACTTAATCCATATACAAAATAGACGACACAAAAAGTCAATGCGCTCAATAATTCAACAAAAAAATATTGAAAATCAATTTTACAATCACAATTTCTACATTTTCTTTTTAAATATAAAAAAGATATTAAAGGAATATTGTCATACCATTTAATAATACATTTACATTTTGGACAAAATGAACGATCTAACACAACTCCTTTGTCTTGCGGTAGTCTAAATATACAAACATTTGAAAAACTACCCCAGATGGCTCCTAAAATAAAAAAAAAAGCAAAAATCACTAACTAGATTTTAAATTGCGATGCAATATTTATGATCCCATCAATGCAATATTGAATAAAAACCACTGCATCTTGAATATGTAAATAGAAACTTGGCGAATTAATTATAATTTCCATAGCTATTAAAATTACCAAAAAAGCATTAGAATGCCAATTATAAAAGAATATAGGATTTGTATAAAAAATGTTTTTTAACACAAAGAAAATAGAACCAATTGAGAAAGATAGCTCCTTAAATAAGGATTTAGCTATTATTACTCAAATGAACCAAGAGTTTGCAACATCTTTGGACTTAAGTGAAACTTTACAAACTGCTTTAGAGGTAATTATAAAAAGAATAAATGCCCAGGCAGCAAATATATTTTTAATTGACGACAAAAAACAAGTATTTCAATGTATTGCATCTAAATATCAATCATACCTTGATGAATATGAAATTCCACTGACACAAGGTGTAATGGGTAAAGCAGTTCTTCAAAAAAAATGTATTAGAGTAGGTGATGTAAGAAAAGATGTAAGAGAAATTGCAGAATTTTATTTTGATTTAGATAACAAAACTAATTTCACAACCTATTCAGTTCTATGTTCACCATTAATTGCTGCTAATGAATGTATTGGTGTTATTCATTGTTTAAATAAAAAAACTACTACAAAATTATTTGAGGAGAATGACAGAAAATTATTAGAAACTTTATCAGCTCCAGCAGCTTTAGCAATTCGTAATGCAAAAATGGCAAAAGAACTTGTAGAAAAAAATAGAATGCAAAAAGAAATTGAAATAGTTGGAGAAATACAAAAAACATTATTATCTAAAAATAAAGACGAGAATTTTCCGATTGCCGGAATAAATATCCCAGCAAAGGTTGTATCAGGTGACTTCTATAATTTTTCTGAGATAGGAAAAGGAATGTATGGGTTTGGTGTAGCTGATGTATCGGGCAAAGGAATTAAATCATCTTTGTTAATGTCAAAAGCATCAAGTTTATATCGTTGCTTAAGTAAAACTATTTTTTCAACATCAGATCTTTTAAATTTACTTAACAAAGAAATTTGTGAAACAGCTGCCAGAGGAATGTTTGTAACAATGTTAGTTGGAATTTATGATAGCAATAAAAAAGAATTACTTTTATCAAACGCTGGACACGAACCACCTCTTGTAATTGATAAAGATCAAAAGTTTTCAAATTTTTCTGAAGCTGGTCCTCCACTAGGCATAACTCCTAAAATTAAATATAAAGAAACAACAACAAACTTTTCAGATAGCTCAATGTATATTTTTACCGATGGTATAACTGAAATAAAAAATTCATCAGGTGACATGCTTGAAGCGGAAGGTTTTCAAAAATATATAAAAAAATATCAATACACACCAAATAATAAAAGATTAAAATTAATGATAGAAGATATTGTAAAGGCAGGCATGATTCAAAAAGATGATTTAACAATTGTCACTGTTGATAGTGTACAATGACAAAACTTATGAGCTTCATTGCAATATTAGTTTCAGTTGTTCTTTATTGGACAACAGCAAATGTATGTAGATATAATTTTGCAATTGATAAGAAAACAAATATTTTAAATATTCTTTCAGATGAAATTGGTCCATCAATCGGAAGAGCGCAAGTTTATTATTATAAAGAATTAGATTGCACCAAAGTTGATTGGTCTTTTGATTATAATAGAGTAGTAAAAAATGTTGAGACTTTAAGTGTAATGGTGTACCAGTCCTTTACAACTGATATAAGAGGAAAATCTTTAATAGAATAATTTTATCTTAACTAAATTATTATTTATAAATAAAATTATGTTTTTAACTTTGTTTAAAATGTTTTTCTTTAAAAGATATTTTATTACAACTAAATAATTTTCTTAATTAACAAAAAATATTCTTAAAATCGAAAATTTTTTAAAATTCTTGTAAAAAAAAATATTTTTTTCAATTTTTGATAAAATTTATTAAAAAATCCTTTCTAGAGATAAAATTAATACAATTTTTAATTGTATTTTCATAAAATTTGCTATTTTTAGAAATTTTGAATGGGTTAATGTTTTAATAATCCAGATTATGAATTCTCTAATTTGATCATTATAAAATTAATTTTTCATAAATTGTGCTGCTCTAACACAAAAAATTATTTCTCTAACACAAAAATATGCTATTAACTTAAAATATAAATAATGTTGATTTTATTAGCTTTTTATTATTTTATAGATTTTAAATATACTCTAACACAAAAAATTTAAGTCATTTGTGTTAGAGTTTGAGAAAATTTTTCATTTATTTATTTTTTTTATTTTTTTTTCTGAAAATGAAAAAAGCAAGTAAAATCAACACTTATAGACCAATTGACCTAAAATGGTCACCATAGGTTGTATTTTGTGTTAGACATTTTTATAAATTGTGTTAGAGATTCACTATGTTTGTGTTAGAGAAATTTTAAATTTTAAATATGGACGATAAAGAAAAAGAAAAATTTGGAGTCATTATAGATAAAAATGACCAAGATACTGAAAATCAACCAAAAGTTGATGAAAGTACTGAAGATAAAAATATATATAAAGAGAGTGTCACCACTTCCTCTGAAACTTCAACTAATCCAGAAGAAAAACAACCTGAAAGCGATAAAACTTCAGATGTTTTAGATAAAAATGAGGAAAAAACTAATTTAGAGGAAAGTGTTAACGATAATCAGCAAAACCTACAAAATGAAAGCGAAATTAAAACTGAAAATGTAGAGGAAAAGAAGGAACATCAGGTAATTCACAAAAAAGATGGGAGATTACACATTTATATAAGACAAGATAAATATAAAGGTGAGTTAAAATCAAAAAATTGGGTTGGAAGACTTTATATAGACGGAAAACAAAAGATTTCATCATCTGGTACTCCAAATTTAGAGGAGGCTATTCCAATCTTGGAGAAATGGTTTGATGATGTACACAAACAAAAAGAAAAAGAGCAAAAACAACTAGAGCAACAAGCAACAGATAACGTTGATGCACAACCAAAATTAGAAAGTCAAGAAACTTCTCAGGTAAAACCAACCATTCCTGACGAAACAACAGCAACAAAATCTCCTGAGTTGTCGACACAAGAACTTATTAATAAAAAAATAAGCGAAATTAAACAACAAGAACAAAATAACATTTCAACAATCCAAAATGAAAATGCTGACACCGGTGGTTCAAAAGTTCAAAATATTTTTAATAAATTAAAAAATATAAAATTAAAATCGCCATCTTTTGGAAAAAAAGATTCAAGTTCTCCGAAATTAAGTTTTGATAAAAATAAAGTAAAAGATAAATTTAATAATTTTTTAAAATCAAAGCTTGGTAAAAAGACAGCACAAGGGGAAGAAATTGTAGGTGTTGAGATTACAAATAAAGAAATCAGACTTGCGCAAATTTCTTCTAACAAGGCAAATCAATGGGTACTCGATAGATTTTATACTCATGAAATTGATTTACCAGAAGATGCTGCAATTGTTGACCATGAGCAAAAAGTAAGTGAACAATTAAATATTGCATTACAAAAATCAAAAATATCAACACCTAATGCTGCTATAGCAATTCCAGTTACAAACGCAATTATAAGAGTTGTTACAGCACCATTAATGAATGATGAAGAATTAAAAAAAGCTATTGATACAAATTCATTATGGGAAAACTTAGTTCAGTTAACTGATAACTTAGATGATTATTCAATTTTTCACCAAGTAATAAATAGAAGCTCAAAAGAAAACACTATGGATATTTTATTTGTAGCTTCAAAATTAGCAGATATTAATAATTATACTTCTATAATTAAAAACAGTGGACTTAATCCTGTAATAATAGACGTTAAATGTTTTGCATTAAAATCTGCAGTTGATCAAATAAATCAAATCTCAAATAAAACTGAAGATGCTAATTTTACTGCAATGTTAGAATTTGGGTTAGATGAGAACTATGTAATGATATTGTATAATAATAACCCAATAATTACTGACATTTTTCTACGTGGCCAAGATAGAAAAATTCTAAAAGAGTCTCAGGATCAAGAGGAAAAAGATGCGCTAGTCAGACGATTTATGACACAAGTTAAACAAGCAGTGCAGGATTTTGAAACAAAATATGAAAAAAGAGTTAGAAATATAAAAGTAGTTTCTAATTTACCAAATGTAGATGATTATCTGTCAAGCTTTAGAAAAAGTTTGGTAAATACTGGTTTTAATTTATTTGATCCTTTTGATGGTTTAAAAATTCCACAACAATTAGAAAGTAAAATTACTTTTGATAACAGATCTTATTTTTCTACCGTCGTTGGTCTGGCATTTAGAAAACTTGACGTATTTGGATATTATAAATTCGTTACAGCCGTAAAAAACATCAACCTTCTTCCAAATAGAGAAGGGATGATTAAGCAAAAGAAAATGAAAGCATTTTCTGACTTTGCATACAAAGGAGTTGTGGGGGCTGTTGCAGGTATATATTTAATTTTGTTCGCCTTATCATTTTGGAATATTTACAGCTACAACAATAAACTGAAAGTTTATGACACTGTTGTAGCAGAACATACAACCAAGAAAGGTGAGCTTGCGAAATTTTCAAAAGAATTGAAAAAAATGACAACAACTCTTAAATTGAGTAATAGTTTAAAATCTAATAAAGATTTGAGTTATAGAGTTTTAGCTCAGATTGCAAGCAGCGTACCAAATAGAGTTAAATTTGACTCAGTAGAATATGATGGGAAAAAACAGGTTGTAATAACTGGAATTGCAGCAGGTGATAATGATATATTACAATTGATAAGAAATTTGCAGTCTAAGACATATATCACACAAGCATCACTTTCATCAATGAAAATGCCAAGAGTAAAAGCAGGTGACCAAGTAATGAAAGGATTTAAAGTATTTGTAAAGGTTAAGGGATAACTATGAATTTTGATGATTTAAAAAATTTAGATTTAAAAAACTTAAATGTTGAAGATTTAAAACAAAAAGTTTTAGCTTTTGCTGATAAAAAAACTTTAATTAAAGTAGGCATAAGCTTAGGCTCTATAATAGTTTTTTTGATAATCTATTATGCAATTTTAAACCCAATTGTTGAAAAGAAGAGAAATCAAATAAATGATATGAACACTAAGCAAGAGGAGATAACCAAATTTAACAAGGAGATTGTATCTGTAAAAAGAAAAATAAAAAAAATTAAACCTAAATATGAAAATTATTCAACATTATTTCACTCCAAAGCTGAAGTTGAAGGTTTATATCAAAACCTAAGTGAATTTGCGACTTTAAATGGTTTGGTCATTTCAGTAATAGAAAAAGGTAAACCACAACAAGTATCAAGGTCTGAGATACTTAATAAAGGTAAGAAAAAAAAGAAAAAGAAAAAAAAGAAAAGCAAAAAAGCGAAATCTAAAAAAGATGCAATTAAAAATATTGCATATTACACAATTCCAGTAAAATTTGAGATCAATGGTAACTTTATAGGCTATATTAAATTTAAAAGGGCTTTGTCTTTATCCAATAAGATGTTGAATTTTGAGTCAGAAAGGATACAAGTAGAAAAAGGAGATTCAACTGGAGCGATAAAAGTAAGTGGAACCTTAACAATAGTGGGGCTAGCTGATGAGTTCTTTTAAAGAAATATTAAAGAAACTAATTTTTACAATCCTTGTAGTAATATTATCTACTAATGTGTTTGCTGATAATCATGACAAAGATAATTCCCCTAAAGAAAGTAAAGAAGAGCCATTACCTTTAAATGACCCATTTGTTGGAGACTCATCTTTCTCTGGTGGAGTTAAGGTAATAACAGATGGTGAAAATAGCATTGCTGAAAAAAAGATGATTGATTTATATAAATTTAAATTAGTCGGCATTATTAAGTCAGATGAGAGTAGTTTCGTTTCTATGATTAACCAAGATGGAGAAGTAATTACAGTTGGCATGTTTGAGGAGTTGAATGATGGAGTAAAGCTAGTTGATATGACTACAGAAGAAGCAATTTTTCAAACTGAAGAAAAATATTTAATAATGAATTTCAAAAACCAAATTAAGGAGACAAGTGAATATTAAATCATTAAAAATAATCTCTTTAATTTCTATATTACTGCTTATATTAAATGCTTGCGCTAAACCTAATATAAAAACTAATAAGAAGTTTAAACATAATACACCTCTTATCAAAGATGATATTAGAAAATCAGGAAAAATGGAAATTGAAAAAACTGTAAATATGGGCCCACAACCAGTTATTGGCGATACTAGAGCTTTACAAAAAAGAAAAAAAATATCCTCTCAGCAAAAAAGAAATTATCTAATGATACCAGATGAATTCGAAGCTTTAAAACAAACTGTTTCATTTAAATTTAAAGCGCTTGATTATGCAGAAGCTATGCAATTGATGGGCAAAGTAGGAAACATAAATGTTTTAGTGGGAGATGAGGTTGCTGGCTCAATCACAGCTGAGTTAATTAATGTGCCATGGGATAAAGCTTTTAATGCTTTGTTAGATATGAAAAATTTTGCAGCTGATATTGATGTCAATAGTAATTTAATAAGAGTTCATTCTCCATCAACTTTAACTGCTCAAGAAACATATAAATCAACAAGAGCAGCCGCCGTGAAAAAAAAGGTTGAATTAGAGGACTCTGTTGAACCAATTGTTTCAGAAATATTTAGACTTTATTATATTTCGCCAGCACAAGCCAAGACTACAATAAACGAATTATTTACTTCAACAGGCGAAGCTGGTTTTTCACCAATTCAAATTACAGAGGAAGTTACAACTAGATCAATTATAGTTCGAGGAAAGAGTGAAGATTTAGATGTTGTTGATAAAATAATTGGCGAAATTGATGTCAGGACAAAGCAAGTTTTAATAGAAGCATTTATAGTTGAAGCAGACTCAACTTTTGAAAAAGCTTTAGGAACAAGATTAGGAGGTGCTTATCAGAAAAACCAAGAGTCAGTTGGTGGTATTATAGGTGGATCAATGACAGATGGAGCTATTGCTGGAGACACAGGAAGTCTAGCTTCAGGAGATGGATCAATTACAGATTTTACAGCAGCAGCAGCAGGAGCAACAAGTGGTATTGGTATTTTAAAAAGGACGGGTACAGCAGTTTTAAAAGCAGAAATACAAGCTTTAGAAACACTTGGTTTAGGAAAAACTATATCTAATCCAAAAGTTTTTACTTTGGATAATCAAATAGCAACAATTAAACAAGGTGAGGAAATTCAATTCCAAGCAACAGGATCTGAAGGTGCGGACGTACAATTTAAACCTGCCGTTTTAGAATTATCAGTTACCCCAAGCATTATTGGTGATGGAAATGTACTATTAGATGTCACTGTTAACAACGACTCTGTAAACAGAACCACTGGTGGTGAACCTGGTATAAATACAATGCAAATTCAAACTAAGCTATTAATAGCAGATGGAGACATTGTCGTGATTGGTGGAATTAAGAAAAATAAAGTATTTGATACAAAAGCTCAATTACCAGGCATTGGAAATGTCCCAATTTTAGGAAATTTATTTAAAGGTACAACAAAAAGTGATAACTTAGATGAGTTATTAATATTTATAGCACCAAGAGTTTTATAAAATGTTGAAAATAAGTAGAGAAAGCGAAATAAACTTAATCAATGTATTGATTGATAACGATATTATTTCTGGAAAAGATTTACCAAATATTAAAAAAGTAAGCACAGAAAAAAATAAATCACAAATTGATGCTGTATTTGAGTTAAAGCTTTGTGATGAAGATAAAATTTTAGATGTTTTAGTTAAAGAGCAAAGTCTAGATGTTGTGGATCTGTCCAAGATTGAAATTACAGATGATATAAAATCTGTATTACCATCAAACTACATAAATATGAATTTTGTTGCACCTTTTAAAGTCGAGGGAAAAAATTTACATATAGCAATATCTGATAGCTCAAAACTTGGGTTAATGAGAAATTTAAAAGCGATCACAAAAAAAAATATTGAACTTCATGCAGCCAAGGTATCACAGATTTCTGAGTTTATTCAAAAACTACAAAGTGAAAGTGGTGATGTAAAAATTGAAACTATAAGAAAAGAAAATAAGGAAAAAGTAAAAACTTTTGACTCTGAGCTTGGAGATGCAGGAGAAGTTTTAGAAAATAAACCTGAAGAGGAAATTGAAGCAATAGAAAATGAGTCTGAAGTTATTAAGTTTAGTACTGCTGTTGTAGCAGATGCAATTAAACTTGGAGTTAGTGATATTCATATTGAGCCATACAGATTTTCATCAAGGGTTAGATATAGACTTGATGGTATGCTTCAGGAACAAGAGGAATACAAAAAATTTTTACATGATAACTATGGAGCGGTCGTAACACGTTTTAAAATCATGGGTAAATTAGATATTGCTGAAAGAAGATTACCACAAGATGGTGCAATAAATTTTAAAATTGATGGTAAAGTTGTTGATTTAAGATTGTCCATATTGCCAACAGCAAACAACGAAAGAATTGTAATGCGTATTCTTAATAAAGATGCAGGTGATATTACTTTAGAACAACTAAATTTTGAGGATCAAGATCTTAAAAATTTAAGAAAAGCTATTCATAGTACGCAAGGTCTTGTATTAGTAACTGGACCGACTGGATCAGGTAAATCAACCACTCTTTATAGTATTTTAAAAGAAGTAAGCAAACCTCATCTTAATATTTTGACTGCAGAAGATCCTGTTGAATATGAATTAGATGGTGTTGGCCAAGTACAAATTAAAGACGATATTGGTTTATCCTTCGCCTCCGCTTTGAGATCTTTTTTACGTCAAGACCCGGAGATAATTCTGGTTGGGGAGATGAGGGATAAGGAAACAGTTGATATAGGTTTGAAGGCTGCATTAACAGGTCACTTAGTATTTAGCACACTTCACACTAATGATGCTCCAAGTACTATCACTCGATTACAAAATATGGGAACTCCAGATTATTTAATTAGTGCAGCAACTCAGATGGTTCTTGCGCAAAGATTAGCGAGAAGAAATTGTAAAGATTGTAGAGCTCCAGATGAAGATGTAACACCAAAAGTTCTAACTGATTTAGGTTTTACACCAGAACAAGCATCTAGAGTAAAAGCCATAAAAGGCAAAGGTTGTGCAAAATGTAAAAATACTGGTTATAAAGGTAGACAAGGAATTTACGAAATATTAGTAGTGTCAAAACCAATTAAAGAAGCAATTTTAAAACAAGCCACAACACCTGAACTAAGAGCAATTGCAATCAAAGAAGGTTTTCAAACCATGCAAGATATGGGTAGAAGAATGATCGCAAATGGAGATTTGAATTTTAGAGAATTCGAACGGGTTTTATCAGCTAGTTAGTCATGGAAGTATTTACTTATAAGGGTATTTCAGCGGGTAAATACGTAGAGGGTGAAATAGAGGCTCTAAATCAAGATGAGGCATCTTTTAAACTTAAAGAACAAAAAGTAATCATCACTAATTTAATTAAAACTAAGAAAAAAAAAGGCGAAACAAAAGAAAAGGCAAAAGGTAAAGGCTTTTCCTTATTTGGAAAAAAAAAGATAAAAGTTGAAGATATTTTAATTTTCTCAAAGCAGTTTGCTACCATGGTGAAGGCAGGACTGCCCATTTTGCAAACACTTGCAATGTTAAGAGACCAATTGGAGTCGCCGGCGCTTAAAGAAGTCCTTGAAGATATAAGAAAGAGTTTAGAGGGTGGTGTTACGTTATCTAAGTGTTTTGAAAAATATCCTCAGCATTTTGATAACGTTTATGTGAACCTAATTAAAGCAGGAGAGGCCAGTGGTAAATTAGATATTTTTTTACTCAAAATCGTTGACGATTTAGAAAAAAAAGAAAAAATTAAAAAGAAAATCAAAGGTGCACTTATGTATCCTGGTATTATGTTTACTACAGCAATGGTTGTAAGCGCATTCATGTTAATTAAAGTTGTTCCAGTTTTTGCCGAAATGTATTCAGGTATGGGTTTAGATTTACCAAAACCTACAGCAATAATTATGGGGATGAGTGATTTTCTAAGAGGAACAGGTGGAAAAATTCTCTTTTTATTTTTAGTTGGGGGTTACTTTTTATTTAAATATCTCACAACTAAAAACGCTACAATACAATATAAGTGGCATAAGCAAGTATTAAAACTACCGGTATTTGGTGATTTAATTTTAAAATCATTAATTGCCCAAATCTCATTAATTATGGGTAATTTGAGTGCCGCTGGAGTAAATTTATTAGAAAGTATAGAGATTGCAAAATCTGTAAGTAAAAATGTAGTAGTCACAGAAGCCTTAGAGAATGTCAAAAAAGGTGTATTTTCTGGTGAGACTTTGACTAAATTATTTTTAAAAGAGCCATTGTTTCCTCCAACATTCAGTCAGTTAGTATCAGTTGGCGAGCAAACAGGACAACTTGATGAAATGTTCAATTCAGTTGCAAGATACTATGAAAGTGAATTTGATACTGCCGTCAACAACATGTCTAGTTTAATTGAACCAATAATGATTGTTTTCATGGGTGTTATGATTGGCGGGCTCATGATTGCGATGTATTCACCAATATTTAATGTTGGTGCAATAATGGGTGGTTAAATTTTTTTCGATAAAACTAAATGGTTTACCCATTGCTGTTCGTCTTTTTTAAAAACCGCATCATCCATAATTTGTTTGATAAAAAAAGTTCCTAAACCACCAGGCTTAATATCATCTAGTTTTCTATGTTGAATATTTTCTGCAACAACAGGTTTTCCTTTATCAAAAAATCCAATCTCTAAATTATTTTCCTTAAGGGAAATTTTAATTTGCATGTGATCTGTTGTATTTTCAACACCTTTGTATGCATGCTTAACTATATTTTGTGCGGCTTCAGCAATTGCTAAAACTAATTCCTCTTTTAAATCATTATTTAATTTTAGTTTATCAAAAACCTCTCTAGAAAAAACTCTGACTTCTTTTAAGCTCGCAGTGTGTACCAGAAAATCTTTAGATTCTGACAAATCCATTATTCTAAGTTTAGTATTTGCTCCAACTTCGCCATCATTATAACTTTTAAAACAGATTTACTAACTTCCTTAACAACAACTTTAGTATTATTCTCTAAAGCTTTTTGATGACTTTCAATAAGAACTGATATTCCAGAAGAGTCCATGTAGGACACATCTTTAAGATTAAGGTGTACTTCTTTACCAGACTCAACGATAGGTAAAATTACCTCTTTTGCTTTTTCAGTTACATCCATATCGATTTCTCCATTAAGAAATACTGTGGATATATTTCCTTCTTCTGTAATTTTATAACTCATGAAGGTGTACTGATAACATTATTAATTAATTATTAAAATCTCAAATTTAAGCCAAAATGAGCACATTTTTTAAAAAAATAAGGTTTTTAAGGGAAATTTATTAAAACTTCATTCTTTACATAATGATTATAAATAATAAGAATATAGGAATTAAAAAATTAAGACTATAGGGAGGTCTATGACTAATAAAAATAAAAACAAAAAAGGTTTTACTTTAATTGAATTATTAGTTGTAGTTGCAATTATTGGTGCATTAGCAGCTGTAGGAGTAGTTGCTTATAACGGATATATTGGAGCTGCAAGAGAGAATTCTACAAAATCAATTCACAACAGTGTTACTAAATACATTGCTAATGAAAGAGGCAAGTGTGCGCTAGATGAAAATTCCTCGATTATGGGAGGCCTTACATGCTCAAGTGATGGTACTGCAATTATCACAAAATTAATTGATGGTACTGTGCTACAAGATAAAGATCCTTACGATGGTGGTCTGGCAGTAGTGAACGCCGCGCCTTCGGCGGATGATGGTGGCGCAAGAGGTAATGTAATTTTAACTACTAACACTGATGCAGATGAGATTACATTAACAACTTGTTATGATAAAGATTGTTCGACAGATAAAACTTTAACATCAACAGTTGCGGTATCAGAGTAAAGACTGTAGCAATTTTATCTAGAGCATTAAACATTGCAGATTAAATTTATGAGAGGCTTCACTTTGATTGAGCTATTAGTTGTAGTTGCAATCATTGGAGCCCTCGCTGCAATAGGAACAGTAGCTTATAACGGATACGTAGGCGGAGCTAAACAATCTGCTGCAACAAACGCAATGCAGCAAATAGCGTTGCAAGAGCAGGAGTACGACTCTATAAACGGTAGTTATTTTATTCAAGCTTCATGCACTCCTGACGATGATACAGTTGATGAGATTAACTCAGACTTATTTGATGCAGATGAGGATGAGCCAGTCGTTCTGCTTGATGGTTATAGAGTATGCGTGGACTCACATGTTACTGGTTTTGAAGTAAAAGCTTGTAAGTGGGATGCATCAGAGGACTCATGCAAAGATGGAGAAGAGATACTTACATTGAATACTAAGGGTGGCAAAAATTTTTAATTAGAGCTTTGGAAATTCACCTCAAAATGGATACTTTATTCCTTTTATAAAAATTGATAGAAAATAAACTTTAATTATGAAAAAAATATTTACTGTATTATTGTTATTACCAATTCTTAGTAGTTGTTCACAGTATACTGCAATGATAGGTCCAAGCTATACTTTAGCCGAGACAGGAAATTTTCTTCAGGCCACAACTTCTCTATCTAGATCTATTGCGGCAAACAATGTTAAGTCTAATTTAATCCAAGAAGTGAAAAGTGATAATTATTGTGAAACATTTCACACATCAGAATTAAACCAAATATTTTTTGAAACGTTAGAAGAAATGGATTGTGTTTACGATCCAATGAGTAAATATAGATAATTCATAATTTAAAATCTAATACAGCCTATTTTGATCATAAATACGTTTTAATCTTAAATTTTATTGAAATTAATCCTTATTTTTCAAATTTAAAAAAAATTGAATTTTCATTTATTTGATCTATGTTCTTTGTTTTTATGAGTTCTATTAGACTGAATAATTTTGTTAAAAAGACCAAATTATTAAAAATAATTTTTGGCTTATTAGTTTTTTTTGGTTTTGTAATTAAACCTGCATTTTCATCTGAGAAAAATGTTACTTACATGCAAATTTTGCAAAACCCAAATGATCTAGATTTAAATTTAAAGTACGCTCAACAACAAGGGAAAATGGGAAACTTTAAACAAACCATTTCAACTCTTGAAAGATTAAATATGCTTTATCCAGATAATGTTGAGATAAAATTATATTTACTATCAGTGTTAGTTCAGGTCGACTCTCCTGAAAAAGCAAACACAATAATTGAAGAGATGAAATTAAGAAGAGATCTAGATCCTGAAGATTTAGAAACTCTAATAGAAATAGAAGAAGAGTTAAGAGATAGAGAGCCAAGTCTCTGGAATTTAACAGCAGATATTTCAACCGGTGTAGTTTATACAGATAACGTTAATAGTGTTTCCAAAAAAAGATTACAAAGTTCGTCTGATGAAATAACTGGTTTTAATTCTGCAAAATATGACAGAACATTAAGTGGCGGTCTTGGTATATCTGCCTCAAGACCAATTGGCGAAGAGTCATCTTTTTTAATAAATTTAAATCATAGTTCTTCAGAACAATATGCAGAAACTGACGATGACTATCAAAGTTATGGTTTAACATTTGCTTTTGATACAGTGTACGGTAATCAAAGCTTAAGTCCTTACATGATGTTTAGTAAATCGGATTATCAAACAGATGCAGATAGCTTTTCAACAATGTATGGTATAGGAGGTTTTTTTTCAGTAGGTGAAAGAAATTCTTTTAGTTATGGATATTCATTTGCTGACTCAAAAGGAAATCATAATTCAACTGATGATACAGCAATGGATACAAACTCCATTGTACACGGCTACACTTTAGGTCATGATTATATTTTAACTGAAATAATATCTACAAGTTTAAGTTTTGGATATAGTGACACTGATGCAAGAGTGGATGCAGGAAATGATTATGAAACTTATGATATAGGTTTTGGATTAAATTTTGCTTTCCCATGGGCGTATATTGCAGTTAGTAACGCTATGAGTTTTAATGATTATAAAAAAGAGGATACTTCAGTTAATTCAAATAAATTAAGATCAGATTATACAAATACTTTTGATATAATGTTAACAAAGGCAATAGGAGATATTTTTCCAGCAATTGATCCAAATAGAAGTTTATTTATAAACTTATCTTATGAAAAAGTTATTTCTGAAGCTAATATTATAAACTACGATTACATATCCGATTCCTTTTCATTAAGTTTCTCGAGATCATTCAGGCTAAATTAATAAATTTTTCAATTTATTGTTGAAATTTGGTGCATTTTCTAGCGCTCAATATGAGTTTTTTTTCATTTAATTTTTCGAGAATTTTGCTAGGTTCTAGGAAATGAAAAAACTAATATCGTCAATTATAGCGATTGTATTTGCACTAAACTTAAGTGCTTACGCTGAGGAAAAATTAACTATTGAAAAACAATTAGTTGGAATTGTTGGAGCTATTTCAGGAACAGTTAAAACCGAAACTAGAGAGTTAAAAGCAGGCGATAAAATTTATTTAAATGAAACAATATATGCGGGAGTTGGCGCTGGTACTCAAATATTACTTTTAGATCAATCTACTTTTACGATTGGTGAAGATTCAGAAGTAGTAATGGATACGTTTGTGTTTGATCCAGAGACAAATGATGGAAAAATAGTAGCAAGCGTTAAACAAGGAAGTTTAAAAGTTATTTCTGGACTAATAAGTAAAAAAAATCCAGACAGTTTAACCGTTGAAGTTCCAGAGGGAACATTAGGCTCAAGAGGAACTGAGTTCCAAACAATAGTTTCAAGAGGAAAAACAGATACTTTATTAATAGGTCCAGGAAAAAATAATACTTTAGGAATGAGACCTGGAGCAGTTCTGGTTGGTAATAAGTTTGGTCAAACTTTATTGAATAATCCATATAGCATTACTTCAATGACAAAAAATAAAGCACCAGGACAAGCTAAAAAAATTACAAAAAATCAATTAAAGAAATTTAATAAAAAAATGAAAGCTTTGAGAGTTGCGAAGCTTTCTAAAGATGACAAAAAAGTTCAAAGAAAAGCAATCAAAAAAGAATTAAGAAAAGAGCTTAAGTCATTAGGTTTTGAAAAAGAAGAAATCAAAACTATCATTAAGCAAAATATTCAAAAAGATAAAGAGAAGAAAGTAAAAATTAAAGCTGAAAGAGCAGAGAAGAAAAAAGCTAAGAAAAAAGCCAAAGCAGAAAATAAAAAAGGTAAAAAGAAAAAGGCTAAAAAAGGAGATAAGAAAAAAGGTAAAAAGAAAAAAGCTAAAAAAGGAGATAAGAAAAAAACTAAAAAAGCTAAAAAAGCAGATAAGAAAAAAGCAAAACCTAAAGCTAAGAAAAAAGAAAAAGCTAAAGCAAAACCTAAGAAAAAAGCAAAAGCAAAATCTAAACCAAAAGCTAAGAAAAAAGCAAAACCAAAAGCTAAGAAAAAAGCAAAACCAAAAGCTAAGAAAAAAGCAAAAGCAAAACCAAAGAAAAAGAAAAAAGCTAAACCAAAGCCTAAAAAGAAAAAGAAAATAGCTAAAAAGAAAAGAGTAGTTAAAAAGAAAAAAGCAGCTAAGAAGAAAAAAGCTAAGAAGAAAAGAAGAAAAAAGAAGTAATTAGATCTCTTCTTAACTAAGTTTTATTTACTTTATATAAATTCAATATAAGCTCAAGTTGTGAAAGCGTTTCTTCAAAAAAATACAAACTATTTTATTTTTTTTGCAATACTTTTACTACTAATTTCACTTAAGATTATTAATCCACCATTTATAAAATCAGTTTCATACTTAAGTTTTGATTTGTACCAGAAAGTATTTGTAAAAAAAAAAGATAGCAATGTAGTAATAATTGATATTGACGAAAAAAGTCTTGGAAAATTTGGACAGTTTCCTTGGAACAGGACAGTTTTTGCAAAAATACTAGATCAATTAAATACATCAGATCCAAAGGCAATTGGTTTCGATATATTTTTTACAGAGAAAGATAAACAATCACCTGAGGAAATAATAAAATCTTATGGTCTAATACCATCTGATGTTGCTGAACTTCAAAATTTGAAAAGTCCAGATGATCTTTTTGCTGAAAAATTAAAAGAGTCTAAATCTATTATTGCAGTGTTAGGAAGCAATGTGCCATCACATACAAATTATGACAGAAAAGCTAAAGCTAGATTTTTATCAAAAGGTGGAGATCCATTTGAATTCACATACTCCTATCCTTTCTCAATTGGATCACTAGAAGTATTGGAAAATAATGTAAAAGGTTTAGGCTCAATATCTTTTTTAGATCAATTAGATGGTATCATTAGATCTTTGCCACTTATTGTTCAATTGAATAAAAAATTATACCCAACAATCGGACTAGAAATGGTCCGGGTGGGCGAAAAACAAAAAAATATTTATGTTGAATTAAATGAGGTTGGAATAAATAGAATTAGTGCAAGACCTCACAAAATTGACTCTGATCCAAATGGAATAATTTGGATTAAATATAAAAAATCTCAAAAGAAGCAATATATTTCTGCGAGTGATGTTTATGAGGGAAACTTTGATAAATCATTTTTTCAGAACAAATATGTGCTGATAGGTGCATCTGCACAAGGACTTTTTGATTTAGTAAAAACACCTTTGGGAATAACTATTCCAGGAGTAGAAGTTCACGCTAATGTTATTGAAAATATTTTAGATAAATCTTATTTAGTTAGAAACCCAAACACCTATATTTTTGAATTATTGTTTTCTATAATTGTTGCTCTCGTTACTTTTATATTATCTCAAAAAATAAAACCAAGATACAGTTTATCAATTTTTTTTGGAAATATTTTAGCTATTATAATTATCGGATTTTCAGTTTATAAATTTAAATCCCAACTAGTTGATATAAGTTACCCACTATTCATTGTCACTGTAACATTTTTAACTGGATTATATTTTAGATTTATTGAAGAAAATAAACTTGCTTTAGAAAACTTACAAAAAGAAGCTAAACTTTTAAAAGAAAGAGAATTAGCTGCAGGTGTTCAAAAAAGTTTATTTCCAGATATATCTAAATTTGAAAATTTTATTTTTGCTAGAAATGTACCTGCAAGAGATGTTTCGGGGGATTATTTTGATGTTGTAAGATCTACACCTGAAGAATATTTTTTTACATTAGCGGATGTATCTGGAAAAGGAATTAAAGCTGGTATGTACATGGCAAAAGCATCGTCAATTTTTAGAACCCTTACTAATCTCAAATATCCAATCGAAAAAGTTGTTTTTGGAGTAAACAATGAATTAGTTGAAGCTAAATTCAAAGGAATGTTTGTTACTGCTGTTTTTGGAAAATTAAATATTAAAACTGGTGAAATGGTTTTTATTAACGCTGGTCATGAAAGTATCTTAACTTTTGATCAAAATAAAAATTATGAGTACATAAAATCTGAAATGCCACCAATCGGAATTGTAAAATATTTTTCAGAGTCTATGGTCAAATCAAACACAATAAATATGAAAGATAAGACTTTTGTAGTTTACACAGATGGAGTTACAGAAGGATATCTTCAAAATGGAGAGGAATTAGGAAGTGAAGGAGTACAGAATATTATAAATAATATTTCAGAAGTAACTCCAAAAGCTATAGTTGAATCTATTGAAAAAAAATTAAATTGGGGTGCGGAAAAATTAAGAGACGATATTACATGTATGGCAATAAATATAAAAAATACAGAATTAATCAAAAAAACTCCCCATAAAGAGACAGAAAAAAATAAATGATTATTTACTAGAATTAATATAATACAATATTTTATATTATGAAAAAAACCTTAATAATTTTAATTTCTCTAATTTTATTTTCACCATTAAATGCAGAGAGCGGCACACAAAAAGTTTTAGATAACGTTTATAGCAAAGGTTCAGAGACTGTAGAAAAATTCATATTTAATTTATTACCAGATGGCCCTGGTGATACAGAAGTATCAATACAAGTTAAGCAAGATAATAAACCAACTGGATCAATTATGTTTGTCAGACCCTTTTCAATTGAAGATGATAGTGTTTTATTTTACCAAGCTCAGTTTAATAATTCCTATATATCTGGCAAAAATAGAAAATCTATTAATTATGGATTGGGAAAAAGGATCTTATCCGATGATAAAAGTTATTTTATGGGTCTGAACAGTTTCTTTGACTTAGATCATAAATACAATAAAAGATTAAGTCTTGGTGCAGAGTTATATGCATCAAATTTTGAGTTGAATGGAAATTATTATTTTGGTTTTGGTGGTGGTAATCATGTAAGAGACAATACCGAAAGAGTGTTAGATGGTAGAGAGCTAAATATTAAAGGCCAAGTGCCCTATACACCTTGGGCTAATATAGCCTATAATAATTATAAATGGCTCTCAGAAAAAAATTCTGATGACTCATCAGGAGATAAATTTAAAGGGGAATTTTATGTAACAAATAATTTCACTTTTGAATTTGGGCTTGATGATAATAATATCAATAAAGATCAGTATTTTGTAAAATTAATTTATTTACCTTATAGCAAAGAAAGGCCAACTATGGCTGATGGACACTCAAGTAAAGCTTTTTTAAACTCAGATGTAAGAGAAAAAATGTTACAGAGAGTTGAGAGAAGTAATTTATTAGTTCTTGAATTAGAGTCATCCGGTGTAGTTGTTGTCAATGGAAACTAATATGAAAAAAATATTTTTATTTTTATTTATTATTTTTTTTACAACAAAAGTTTATTCAGCAAATCCTGCAACTGGTGATGCTACTGAGTATATTGTTGAACTTCAAAAAGTTGAATTATGTGAAGACAGCGCATGTTCAACGAGCACAACAGTCGGTGATACATCAGCATCTTTTAATATAGCTTCAAGCGCTGCAGGAACCGAAGTAGGAAAATTTGCTAAAACAACTGGTTTGCCTTTGGGCACAACTTTTACACATTTAAGGGCTACGGTTAGCAGAACTTTTACTATTACAGGATCGGTTACTACAGATAATGGTGATTGCATGACTGATGGTGGTACTGACGCTAGCGCAACTCAGCTTTTAGTTGGTAAACTCACCGGATCAGCAGTTTCAACATCAATGTTTTTGCCGAATACAGGTAGTTATGGTGCTACAGATGGTACAAGAGATGGTGATGTTGGTTCATCAAATATTGACATGGATTACTCATCACCACAATATGCAATATCAATGACAGTTTCAGGATCTACAGCAGTTATGATTTACAAATTGGCAAATCCTTATACAGTAAAATTTAAGTCACCTTTAATAAAGGTTAAATTCAAAACAAAAGATGCAATTGGCGCCTTTAGACTTGATGCGGCAACTGATGTTTGTTCTATGTACCCAGAGGAACCTTTAGTCAGTATCGATATCCAGTAAAAATCTAATTTATTAATTCTTGTAATTTGTTTTGTTTTTCAAGCTCTCTAAGCTCTTGATATCCTCCCACATGATATTCATCTACAAATATTTGTGGCACGGTTCTTTTGCCGTTGGCTTTTTTAATCATTTCCTCCATCAAACCTTCTTTTGATGAAATATCAATTTCTGTAAAAGTGGCATTGTTCCTTGCAAGTAATCTTTTTGCTGCATCACAGAAATTACACATAGGACCTGTGTACATAATTATTTTTTTCATTAATTATATATAATCATTTTTTTTTATTTTTCTTCTTATTTCTTTTCTTGAAATCTCAAACTTTTTTCTATGTTTAATACTTTGATTTTTTGCTCTTTTTCTCCAAAGGCGAAATGAGGATGGCTTTAAGGTTTTCCTCATTATCTTAATAACTTCATTTTCTGTTTTCCCTGTCTTTTTTTTAATATCCTCAAAAGTGATACGATCGGCCCAAGCTGCCCATATAACCCAATCTGGACTGGTGCGATTTGGCTCTGGATTTTTAACCTTTGTTTGGGGTCTGTGACTTTTTTTCATATAAAAATTACATAATTCAAATAAATCATTGATGCTTTTTTTTCAACATATGTTATATTGATAAAAGATAGTCCTATCTAGCCATCTTTAGCTCCCGGTTTTTTAGGACTATCACCCAAATGCTACCTCTCGAATTTTTCCTTTTTTTACAAATTATTTTATTTTTATTTATAACACCAGGCACTCCTAGAATAGTAATAATATCTAATTCAATAAATTATGGGGTAAAAAATTGCATATGGACTGCTTTGGGAGATATTACTGCTAATATAATTCAAGCAACTTTAGTAATTTTTTTTATTGGTTCGTTTTTTTCTGATTATCCAATATTTTTGATAATCTTAAAATGGGCTGGGATTATGTACTTATGTTACTTAGCTTATGATTTATATAATTCGAGTTTAAATAAATTGAATTCAAAATCTATTATAAAAAGAAGTATATTGTCGTTTTTTAATGACGGTTTTATAATTGCTGGCACAAGTCCAAAAGCTTGGATGTTTTTTCCATTTATTTTTCCACAATTTATTGATTTCGATAGCAATTATCTAATTCAATTTATTATATTAATGTCAACTTACGTTTTTTTAGATTTCTTGTCATTGATGGCATATGCTATACTTGCTGATAGACTGGTAGGTTGGATTAAAGCGAATCCACAAAAAATAAATAGAATATCGGCATGTGCTTTACTTTTAATTGCAATATTCATAGTTTTTTTAGAAAAAAACTAAATAAGTGATATAAATGCAACATAAAAAACTATAATTAACGCGGTTTTTCCAAATTCAACTAATTGTTTAAAAATGAATATATGTACTAATCATGGAAAATTTGTTATTAGGACCATGTTATATAACAACAATTACTTATAAGGTTAATATGAAAAAATTAATTATTGCAATACTAGGTTTTACTCTAGTCTGTTTTTCATCTAATGCATTCGAAAGAAAATTCGGTTTTTCTGCTTCGATGGCAATGTTAGACACTACAGTAACAGATGATATTGATAGTAATGGATCAATTGATACGACTAAAGATATATCTAATGACGTTATTATTCCCTCGTTGTTTGTAGAATTTGCTACAGATTTGCCAAACGGCGGTAAAGCTTCATTTGGAGTTGACTATATTCCAATGAGTGCTGAGCTTGAAAGCCGATCAGTAACTCAAAATGAGGATGGAGGAACAAATGGCACTAACAGTGGTACTCTTGATGCGAGCAACCATGTTACAGCTTACGTAACTCTTGGTGGCGATGTTGCTGGTAATCATGTTTTCGCACTAGCTGGTATGATGTATGCAGAAGGTGAATACGATCTTAAATCTGTTTCATCAACAAATAGAACAGGCGATGTAATTATCCAAGGTACTAAATTAGGTATTGGAATTGAAAGAGATATGGCAGAAGGTTTTATGAGAGTAGTTCTATCTGATAACGACTATGACCCAGTTTCTGCAACAACTTCTAATGCTACACAAGTAACAGCTGATATTGACAGTACTAACTTGACAGTATCATTTGGAAGATCATTCTAAATTATCTTTAAAAAAGAATTAAAAAAAGCCCTCCTGCGAGGGCTTTTTTTTTGAGTGATTTATTTTGTTAACTCTTATAAACATATTCTGATGAAGCTTGGATTTATAGGAACTGGTCAAATTTCCAAAGCAGTTATTTTGGGTATATTAAAATCAAAAATAAAGTATTCTAAAATTTACATTTCCAAAAGAAGCCTTAAAATTTC
This sequence comes from uncultured Pelagibacteraceae bacterium, assembly GCA_902633965.1. Lineage (GTDB taxonomy): Bacteria > Pseudomonadota > Alphaproteobacteria > Pelagibacterales > Pelagibacteraceae > Pelagibacter. The sequence goes on from CACPID010000003.1 coordinate 37,244, forward strand.
AAAGTTATTAAGCAAAAAGAGTAAAAAAATTGTAATTTATGACGATAATCAAAAAATTTTAAACGCAAGTGATTGGATTTTTTTGGCTTTAACACCAACAGTTGGAAATAAGATCATAAAAGATTTAGATTTTAAAAAAACACATTTGATTATTAGTTTTATTTCAACAACTAAAATGAGAGATTTAAAAAGATTAGTTAAAGTAAAAGCCAAAATAGTCAGAGCTATACCCTTACCACCCATATCACTCAAAAAAGGTCCAGTACCAATTTTTCCACCAAATAAAAAGGTTAAAGATTTTTTTAATAAAATAGGAAATACAATTGAAATAAGTAACGAAAATTTATCATTAAATTTTTGGACTACATCTTCTATGATGGCGCCTTTTTATGAAATTTTAAAACAACTATCATCGTGGTTGGTTCAAAAAGGAATTAAAAAAAAAGATGCTCAAAATTATATAACTTCCTTATTTTTAGCACTTGCAGAAGACGCTTATAAAAAATCTAATGATTTAAAAAAATTAGTAAATGATTCACAAACACCAAAAGGATTAAATGAACAATCTCTCAAAGAATTAAAAAAGATGGGTTTTTATAACTCACTACATAAAACTTCAGAGGTTATTTTAAAAAGATTAAATAAAAAATAGAGAATGAGTGAAACAGAAATATTACATGTTGAAAATGTTTCAAAATACTTTGGTGGTTTAGCTGCTGTAAATAACTGCTCTCTAAGAATTAAAAAGGGATCTATAACAGGAATAATTGGACCAAATGGATCAGGAAAGACTACTTTATTTAACCTAATAGCTGGAAATATTAAATCTACAAAAGGAAGTGTTATATTCAATAATGAAAATATAACAAATATTCCATCTTATCAGCTTTTTTCAAAAGGACTTTTAAGAACATTTCAGATTGCTCACGAGTTTACAAATTTAACAGTCTTAGAAAATTTAATGATGGTACCAAGCAATCAATCAGGAGAAAATCTTATTACAGCATTAATTAATCCTAAGTTAGTTGAAAAAGAGGAGGTAGAATTAAAAGCAAAAGCTCTAGATGTTATTGAGTTTTTAAACTTAAAACATCTGTCAAACGAACTTGCTGGGAATTTGTCAGGAGGACAGAAAAAACTTCTTGAACTTGGTAGAACTATGATGGTTGATGCAAAACTAGTTTTACTGGATGAGGTTGGAGCCGGAGTAAATAGAACATTGTTAAAAGATTTAGGAACTGCAATTCTTAGGCTAAATAAAGAGAAAGGGTATACGTTTTGCATGATAGAGCACGATATAGAATTTATAAGCAGAATGTGTGATCCAGTTATTGTAATGTCAGAAGGATCAGTTTTGTTTGAGGGTACTTGTGAAGAAGTTAAAAAAAATGAAAAAGTAATTGATAGTTATTTAGGGCGGGCAAATCTGAAAAATAAGGACTCGAATTAATGGCTTTTTTTGAGGGTAATCAAATGACAGCTGGTTATGGTAATGGACCAGATATTATATCCACCTGCACTATCAAAGTTAACAAAGGTGAAATTGTTGCAATATTAGGACCAAATGGTGCAGGTAAATCTACCGCAATGAAAGCAATGCTTGGCTTACTTAATTTAAAATCTGGAAACATTAAGATAAATGGAAAAGATATTTCAAAACTTTCACCACAAGAAAGAGTTAAATCTGGTATTTCTTTTGTGCCTCAAACAAAAAATGTTTTTTCTGAACTGACAGTAAGAGAAAATTTAGAAGTTGGAGCATTTTTAAGAGAAGATAATATTAACGATGTTATTGAGGAAATATATGATCTTTTTCCAATACTAAGAGAAAAAAGTTCTCAAGTGGTTGGACAATTGTCTGGTGGGCAAAGACAACAGGTTGCTTTGGGTAGAGCTTTAATGATAAGGCCATCAGTATTAATGTTAGATGAGCCAACTGCAGGAGTCTCACCAATAGTAATGGATGAATTATTTCAACATATATTGAGAGTAAAAGAGACAAATGTGGGAATAATTATGGTCGAACAAAATGCCAAACAAGCACTAAGCATATCTGATCGAGGCTATGTTCTAGTTACTGGACAAAATAAATTTGAAGGTTCTGGAAGTGAACTATTGGAAGATCCAGAAGTAAGAAGATCTTTTCTTGGAGGATAATTTGGAATTATTAAATGCAGTAATTTTATTATTAAATTACACTGTAATACCAGCAATTACTTATGGATCTCAATTAGCACTAGGTGCAATTTTTGTGACATTAATTTATGGAGTACTTCGATTTGCTAATTTTGCAACTGGAGACATGATGTCTTTTGGGACAATGTTCGCTGTTTTACTTACATATTATTTTCAATCAGTTGGAGTTAGACTAGGATTTTTACCTACAGCATTATTGACACTGCCTTTAGCCATACTTGCTATGATTTTATATATGCTATTTATTGATAAATTTGTTTTTAAATATTACAGAATAAATAAAAGTGCACCTGTTCAGTTAGCTATGGTTAGTGTTGGTGTAATGTTTGTTACTCAGGCGATCATAAGAATAATTATAGGACCGTTTGACAGAAGATTTATGGATGGTGAAAAATTTATACTTAAAGCCTCTGAATTTAAAGAAATGACAGGACTAAGCGAGGGACTTACTATTAAATCTACACAGGCGATAACACTTGTGGTTACAATTATTTTAGTTTCAACATTATTTTGGTTTTTAAATAAAACTAAAACTGGCACAAGCATGAGAGCTTACTCTGATAATGAAGATTTAGCTTTACTATCTGGTATAGACCCTAAAAAAGTTGTTATGATTACTTGGATCATAGCTGGATTTTTGGCGACTGTTGGAGGAGTTTTATACGGCTTAGATAAAAGTTATAAACCATTTGTTTATTTTAATAATATGCTTCCAATTTTTGCTGCAGCAATTGTAGGAGGGATCGGTAACCCCTATGGGGCATTTTTAGGTGGTTATGTAATAGCATTTGCTGAGATTTTGGTTACTTATGCTTATAAAAAGTTTTTTATTTATTTGTTACCAGAGTTTTTAGAGCCAGATTCTTTGGTACAATTATTATCTACAGATTACAAATTTGCAGTTTCTTTTTCAATATTAGTAATAGTCTTGTTATTTAGACCTTCTGGTATTTTCGAGGGAAAAAAAATATGAGAAAATATTTTAATATTATAGCTGCTTATTCAATCATGTTATTTTTAATAATCATGGTTGGAATATTTCAATCATGGTCAATTGCATTATCAATTCTTAATTACTGTTTAATTTCTGCAGTGATGACTATGGGAGCGAATATTCAATGGGGTTACGCAGGTTTAATAAACTTTGGCATCATGGGTTATACAGCTCTTGGTGGGTTAGCTGTAGTTTTAGTTTCAGTTGCACCTGTTCCTGAAGCTTGGAGTGCGGGAGGATTAAATATTGTAGGTAGTTTAATTTTGATAATTAGTCTGGTTTTAATTGTAAGATTTTTTTTAAAAAAATATAAAAATCACAAATATAAAAACTATTTTATTACATTTTCGATTATATTTGGGGTAATTTTAATTAGGTTTGTTGCATTCCCAGGTATTGAAGCAATTGAAGCAGTTAATCCTGCAAAAACTGGTTTTCTTGGTGGACTTGGAATGCCAGTACTATTTTCTTGGATTATTGGAGCATTCTTTGCAGCTGGCTTGGCATTTATTGTTGGTAAAATAGCCTTAGGGTTAAGAGCTGACTATCTTGCTATAGCAACATTACTAATTGCTGAGATAGTTGTATCAATTATTAAACATGAAGATTGGTTAGCAAGGGGAGTTAAAAATGTAATTGGATTGAAAAGACCAGTTCCCTACGAGATAGATCTACAAACCTCTCCCTGGTTTATAAATTTAGTTGAAAGAATTCATGAAGGAAAATTAAATTTATTAAGTTCGGTTTCTGATAAAAAAGATATGTTAAACCAATTAGTCATAGATGCATCATCTGTGTATGTAAAACTCTGTATGACTGGTTTATTTTTATCAGTGGTTATAATTTTATTAATCCTTACTCAAAAAGCTCTTTATTCACCCTGGGGAAGAAAAATGAGAGCAATTAGAGATAATGAAGAAGCTGCAGGAGCAATGGGCAAAAATGTAGTTAAGGAGCATTTGCTGATTTTTATTCTAGGATCGGCAATTGTTGGTTTGGCGGGCGCAATGATGGTGACTAATGATGGCTTGTTTACCCCTGGAAGCTATAGGCCAATGAGATATACTTTTGTTATTTGGGTAATGGTAATTGTTGGCGGTACTGGTAATAATTTTGGAGCAATATTAGGTGGATTTGTAGTATGGTTTTTATGGGTAGAAGCAGGACCAATAGCTTTATATTTAATTAATTTTTTTACTACACATTTAGATGAAACTAATGCATTAAAGGTTCATCTTATTGAGAGTGCACCCTATTTTAGATTTTTAATGATTGGAGTTGGACTATTAGTAATAATGAGGTATCGTCCAAAGGGATTAATTCCAGAAAAAATAAACGTCAAAAAAATATGAAATATATATTACTTGGAATGGCTTTAGCATTTGCGATGTATTTAAGTGATAAATACATCTTTTAATGAACAAAAACCTTTTATTATTAACTCTTAGTCAAATTTTTAGTTTTACGGCAGCACCAGTTACCGTTTTCTTAAGTGGAATAATTGGTTCTCAAATAAGTCCAATTAAATCACTAGCAACTTTACCAATGTCAATTTCTGTAGTGGGTATAGCCGTAGGAGCAATTATTGCTACCAGGGTAATGAGTTTGATTGGTAGAAAATATGGATTTATATTAGCATCAATTGGTAATACATTATTTTCTATTTTAGCAGCTTACTCTATATACAGCCAAAACTTTATTTTATTTTGTTTTGCAAATGTATTTATAGGTATTGGAATGGCATTTACACATCAGTATCGTTTCGCAGCTGCTGAAAGTGTTAATAAAGAGATGGCACCAAAAGCAATATCAATAATATTATTTGGTGGGATCATTTCCGCATTTTTAGGACCAAGTCTAGCAAATTTTTCAAAAGATTTGATTAGTGAAAACTTATATGTTGGATCATATCTTGCTCTCGCTCTATTAACTTTTATTCCATCAATTCTTTTTTTATTTTATGAAGATAAATCAAAATTTGAAATTAATTTACAATATAAAGGAAGAAGCTATATTGAATTAATTTCACAACCAAGATTTTTTCAAGCTGTATGCGCATCAGCATTTGGATATGCAATTATGACATTTCTTATGACCGCAACTCCAATCAGCATGCATGTAATGGAAAATATGAGTTTAAGCAAAACCAGTATTGTTATTCAGTTTCATGTTGCTTCAATGTTTTTACCATCTCTTATGACAGGTTTTTTAATTAAAAAATTTGGTAATAGTAATATTATTTATGCAGGTATATTTCTTTACAGCATTACATTGATTGTAAGTTCTTTTGATCAAACTTTTTTAAATTATATGATTGCTTTAATATTTTTAGGATTAGGTTGGAACTTTTTGTTTATCTCAGGAACAAGTTTACTTGTTTTGACTTATAAAGAAGAGGAAAAATTCAAAGCACAAGGTCTAAATGATTTTGTAGTTTATTCTATACATGCAATAGGTAGTTTATCGGCAGGGATTTTTATTACACTTACAAGCTGGAAAATAATGAATTTAATTTGTATTCCTTTTATGCTTTTAATAGTATTGGCAACAGTAAGAGCTGAAATTCACGCAAAAAAAACCCTAGCGTAACTTAACACTAGGGTTTTTAAATATAAAACTATCTTTGTTTTTTAGTTTTGAATTTTCCACCTTTTATTTCTTTTTCGAGGAAAGATCCAAAAGCTTCTCCAACATCAGTAAATTCTACCCCAGTTGCTCCTTCGTAGTTTACAGCTTTACCTTTAGATAGAAGATCTAAAGCTTTTTTAAGTTGACCTGGATAAATTTTAGTCCCAGGCGCGTTAGCTACTGACATTACATTTTTTTGAATAGTTGCTCTATCTGCTTTACCACCCGCTTGCATAGCTAATGTTATTAAAGCAGCAGCATCATAAGATTCTCCTGTGTAAGGTCCAGAAGAGTCAATTCCACCAGCTTTAGCAACTTTTGCAAATACTCCTGCTCCTTTTCCAGTAGATCCTGGTATTGAACCAAATGATTTATTTAAAGCTTTACCAAAATTATCTGTTAAAGAGTCACCAATCATACCATCAGATAAAATAAAAGTATCAAAAGCTCCAGAGTCAAGAGATCCTTGAATAATACCTTTACCACCTTGGTCTAAGTAACCAATTACAGCAACAGCATCACCGCCAGCAGAAGCTAAAGTTGCTACTTCAGCTGCATAATCTGCTTTTCCATCTTCGTGAGCTGCAGTTGTTGTAACTTTAATACCGTGAGCCTCTACAGCAGCTTTATAAACATCTGCTAAACCTTTTCCGTAGTCATTATTTGTATAAGTTATAGCAACACTTTTCACACCTCTATCTTTAGTAATATCTGCTAAAATCTGTCCACCTCTTGCGTCAGATGGGGCAGTTCTAAAAAAATATCCTTTATCTTCTAAAGTTGTAAGTCCAGGTGATGTTGCTGATGGAGAAATCATAACCACTCCATTTGGAACTGCAACGTTAGATGCAATTGCTCCTGTAACACCTGAACAGTCCGCACCCATAATTGCTACTACGCCATTAGAAATTAATCCTTCCGCAGCAGAGGTTGCGGCAGCAGAATCTACACAAGTAGAGTCAGCTCTTTCAACTTTAATTTTTTTTCCACCTAACAATGAACCAGAGTCAGATGCCTCATTGAATGCTAATTCAGCAGATGCAGCCATTGCAGGAGTAAGAGATTCGATAGGTCCTGTAAAACCTAAAATTATACCCATCTTAATATTTCCGTGCCCATCTGCATATACGTTTGATACTATGCCAGTAAAAAACATACATACAGCTATCATTAATTTTTTCATAGTTTTCCTTTATTTGTTAACGTTTTATAAAAATATAATTTAATTATGAATATGCGGGTTTTTCAATAAAAATTTATTTAATTTTCATATAATAAACATAGATCTAACCACAATTATTGTACGCAAATAGACAAAAATGTAGGTTTTTGACTTTGAGGTTTTAGGTTGATTTTAGGTTATTAAGATCTAATTTGACTTCATAACTATGAAAATTTCGATTTTAATTCCTATATTTAATGGAAAGACAGTTTTAGTGCCATAAGATGTATTTTAAAATATAATTTACTTAGATAAAAATGAGAAAAAAAATAATCATAACAGGTGGCCTTGGTTACATTGGTACAGAATTATGTAAAATTTATTCAGGGTACAGTTGGAATGATCAAATTACTGTTATTGATAATAGATTTATTTCAGAAAGAGTAAATCAATTGAGAAATTGGAATATGAATTTTATTCATGGTGATATCTTAGACAAAGATCTAATAAAAAAATACTGCAAAGATGCAGATATTGTTCATCACCTTGCAGGCATAACAGCAGTGCCCAGAGTTAAAAGTGAGGCATCTGAAGAAAAAGAAAAAGAGATTGAGAGAGTAGCAAAAGAAGGAACACAAAATATTTTAGATGTAATAAGTGATAATTGTAAAATAATTATGCCGTCAACACATGTTGTTTATGAGGGAATGAAAGATGTTCAAGAGGATATACAAGAAAACAAACAAACCTGTCCTGAATTAGCTTACGGAAAATCAAAAGATTTTAACGAAAAACAACTTAAGTCATCTGGAAAAAATTACATTATATTAAGATTAGGCTCTGTTTATGGTTACTCAACAGATACCGCAAGAATTGATATTATGACTAATCTTTTCTCAAAAATTTCTTCTCAGAACGGAACATTAAAACTTTTTGCTGGTGGAAGACAAATTAAGAGCCTCGTGCCTTTGATTGATGTTGCTAGATGTTTTAAATTTATGGAGGAAAGAAATGATATCAATAAAGAACTTTTTAATCTTACAAAAGATAAAGTCACAGTAAAAGATGTTGCACAAATATGTAAAAAATATAATCCAAAAATATCAATAAAAGAAACAAATGATGAAATTCCTAATCTTGGTTTTTCTTTATCAAATAAAAAATTAACTAGTACAGGATTTAAATTTTTGTATGCCTTGGATGAAAGTGTCAAAGAGATGATTGAAAAATGGTCAAAACAAGATCTTGTTAAAGACTTAGAATTTGTAAGAAATGGTGAAAATGAATATGTAGATACTCGAGGTAAGATTAGTAATTTTGAATTAACAGAACCAATAAATATGATTGGTTTAATAGACTCAAAAAAAGGAACAATAAGAGCTAACCATTATCATCCACAACAAGAACAAAAATGTTTATTCACCAAGGGACAAATAATTGAAATTTTTCAAGATTTGTTAAATCCAAACTCTCCAAAAATTACACAAGTCGTCAATGAAGGTCAAATATCAACAATAAAACCTAATGTTGCTCACACAATGGTTTTTACTAAAGATACAACTTTTTTAAACCTAGTAAGAGGTGAAAGGGAACATGAAAATTATGGAGTAACTCATACCATAAAACATGTTTTTGTTGATGAGAAAGAAAAAGATCTATTAATGAGTTGTTATAAATTTAATTGTAGATCTTGTGGTAGTACAAAACTTAAGAGAGTTGTTTCTTTAGGTTATCAACCTTTAGCAAATAATTTATTAAAGAACCAAAATCAAAAAACTGAATTATATCCTTTAGAAATGAACTATTGTGAAAGTTGTCATAATTGCCAACTGTCTGTCGCAGTTGATGCAAAAAAAATGTTTTCAAATTATTTATATACTTCATCAACTTCAAAGGTATTTAGAGATCATTTTGTAAACGCTGCAAAAAAATATGTTAAAGAATTTAAACTTAATTCAAAAAAATCATATATTATAGATGTTGGAAGTAACGATGGAGTTGCACTCAAACCTTTTAAAGACTTAAGCTTTAAAAATGTTTTAGGAATAGAACCTGCAAAAAATTTAGCCAAACTTGCAAATAAAAATAAAATAAAAACTTTTCACGGTTTTTTAACTAAAAAAAACATGAAAAAAATTAAAAAAAATGCGGATTTAATTTTAGCATCAAATGTTTTTGCACATTCTGACAATTTAAAAGAAATGGCAGAATGTATGCTTAGTTTATTAAGTTCAAAAGGAACAATTATCATTGAGGTGCAATATCTAATGAATACGCTCAAAGATTTGACTTTTGATAATATTTATCACGAGCATTACAATTACTGGTCATTAATATCGTTAAAAAATTTCTTTAATCAATTTAATGCAACAATTTACAAAGCTGAAAAAGTAAATACACATGGCGGATCCATAAGAATTTACGTAAAAAAAAATCAAAAGATAAAAATTGATAATAGTGTACATCAATTGATCAAAGAGGAATTAAATTATGGCATGGATGATTTCAAAACTTATCAAAAGTTCGCAGATAAAGTTTATAAAATTAGAGAAAACGTAATAACAAATATTTCCAATTTAAGAAATAAAGGCGAAAAAATAATAGGATTTGGTGCGCCTGCTAAAGCGACTACTGCTCTTAATTTTTTTGGAATATCAAATCAAATTGATTTTATTGTAGAGGATAACAAGTTGAAGCATAAAAAATTTATTCCAGGTGTAAAAATACCAATACACTCAAAAGAAAAAATAAAAGATATTAATAATACTATGCTCGTTCTAGCATGGAATTTCTTTGATGATATAAAAAAAAATAATAAAGGATTATCAAAAAATTTTATTAATATTAAGTCTTTAGAAAAAGATAATTAGAAAAATGAATTTAAGGAAAATAAAACCACAATATTTAAAAAAAACAAATCCCAGAATTGGTTTAATTGCACTAGCTAGTGACTTTATGATCGAAAAAGATTTTGTAAATGTTATTAATGGAAAAAAAATTGATTTTTTTGTTAATAGAATTAAGTGTTACAATCCATTAACTAGTAAAAATCTTATAAAAATGTCCAAAGAAGTAACAAATGTTACAAAAGAAATTTTACCAAATCAGAAAATTGATTGTATTGCGTATGGCTGTACATCGGGAACAATAGCCGCAGGTTTCAAATCAATTGAAAAAAAAATTAAAAAAGCAAAACCAAACACAAAAGTTGTTACACCAAGTACAGCAGCAATTAAGGCTTTAAAAAAAATGAATATTAAAAAAATATCTTTGTTTACTCCTTACCCAAAAAAATTAAATGATGAAGTATTTAATTTTTTTGTAAATGAAAAATTTATAATTACGTCTAATTCTTATTTTAATATTAAATCTGATATAGATATTGGAAAAGTTGATCCAAACTACTTATTCAAAGTTTTAACAAAAATGGATCATAAAAATTCCGATGCATTATTTGTTTCTTGTACAGCATTGCCAATTTTATCGATATTAGATAAGCTTGAAAAAAAAATTAAAAAAATTGTGCTGTCTAGCAACCAAACTCTCATCTGGGACGCACTTGAAAAAATTGGTGAGAATAATTCAATAAAAGGTTTTGGAAAATTATTTTACTCAAATTGATATGCTGTTTTCAAAACAAGAATATAAAAACCGTCTAATTAAAACCAAAAAATTAATGCAAAAAAAAGGCATTGATCTTTTAATATCTCAGGACACAAATAATATTAATTATTTGACTGGTTATGATGCATGGTCTTTTTATTATTCTCAATGTGTTATTGTTCACATTGATTGTGATGAACCGCTATGTTTCATTAGAGCACAAGATGCTGGCGGAGCATACATCAAAACATATTTAAAAAATGAAAACATTATTGTATATGATGAAAAATATATTCATACATGGCCAGTGCATCCATATGACGCCTTAATAGAACTCATTCAAAAAAGAAATTGGGAAAAGTTAAATATCGGAGTTGAGATGGATAGCCATTATTTTACAGCTTACTGTTATGAAAAGTTAAAGCAGGGACTTCCTGATGCAAAAATTAAAGACTCAGAAAGACTAGTTAACTGGGCAAGATTTGTTAAATCTGATACTGAAATAGGATATATGAAAAAAGCAGCAAAAATATCAGAGGGAGCCATGAAAGTTGCAATGGAAACTATAGAGCCAGGTTTAAGACAATGCGATGCAGTGGCTGAAATACAAAAAGCTCTTTTCAAAGGAACACCAGAAGTTGGAGGTGAATATGCAAGTATTACAACTTTACTACCAACAGGCAAAGGAACTTCAGCTTCTCACTTAACTGCAACAGATGAAAAATTTGTTAATGGTGAGGCAACAATAGTAGAACTTTCTGGTGTTGTTAAAAGATATCATTGTCCTATGGCAAGAACGGTTCAATTAGGTAAACCAGAGCAAAAAAAAATTGATGCTATGAAAGCAACTAATGAAGCATTACAGGCAGGCATTGAAGCAACAAAACCTGGAAATACTGCAAATGATGTTGCTCAAAAGTTTTGGGGGGTTCTAGATAAATATAATATTAAAAAAGAGTCTAGGACTGGATATTCGATTGGAATAGGATATCCACCTGACTGGGGTGAACATACCTTAAATATCTATAAAGGTGACATGACAGTTCTTCAGCCTAATGTTTGTTTTCACATGATTGCAGTAATGCAATTTGGAGAATGGGGAGTAGAGGCGTCTGAATCTGTTAGAGTAACTGATAAAGGAAGTGAATTATTTTGCAATTTTTCAAGAGATTTATACATAAAATAAGAACTTGAAAAAAATATCAACAAATGTTTTAAATCATCATGCTAAATAACCAACAATTCGTAAGATTTGATAAAGTTGATAAAAGTTACGACGGCAAAGTTTTAGTTGTTAAAGATCTAAATTTAGATATTGCCGAAGGTGAATTCATAACAATGCTTGGTCCATCTGGATCAGGCAAAACCACTTGCCTGATGATGCTAGCAGGATTTGAGACACCAACAAATGGCGAAATATATTTAGATTCGAATCCAATCTCAAATATTCCACCTCACAAAAGAGGAATTGGAATGGTATTTCAAAATTATGCACTTTTCCCACATATGACTGTTTATGAAAACTTAGCATTCCCTTTGCGTGTAAGAAAAGTTTCAAAAGATGAGATCGATAAAAAAGTTGATAAAGCTTTATCAATGGTATCTCTAACCGGTTTTGAAAATAGAATGCCCGGTCAACTTTCAGGTGGTCAACAACAAAGAGTAGCAGTTGCAAGAGCACTGGTTTTTGATCCCGCAGTAGTATTAATGGATGAACCTTTAGGTGCATTAGATAAAAATTTAAGAGAAAGTATGCAATATGAAATAAAACATATTCATGAAAGTATTGGTGTAACAGTTGTATATGTCACCCATGATCAAGGCGAAGCGTTAACAATGTCAAATAGAATTGCTGTATTTAATGACGGAAAAGTTCAACAACTTTCATCTCCAGATAAATTATACGAAGAACCTGTAAATTCTTTTGTTGCAGAGTTTATTGGAGAAAATAATACTTTTGGTGGTCAAGTAACAAATTTTTCTAAAGAAAAGTGTAAAGTTAAGTTGGATGATGGTTCAGAAATATTTGCAAATCCAATAACAGTTAAATCTAATGGTGATAAAACAACAGTTTCATTAAGACCCGAAAGAGCTTTGATTAATACAAAAGAAAAGATGGATAATAACTTTAAAGGAAAGATCGAGGAAGTAATATATCATGGAGACCATACACGTGTAAGATTAAATCTTTTAGGAAATAAAGAGTTTATTTTAAAAGTTCCTAATAGCTCCGCTAATATGGATATTAAACTAGGTAACCAAATAAATGTTAGCTGGAACAGCCATGACGCAAGGGCCCTAGACCCAAAATAATCATCAAGTTTAAAATCATTCTAGATTAACAAAATTAGACCCTTTTTTACAAAATGGGCTGTTGACTCACTCTTTATATCTTGCTGTAATTGGTTTTTTATAAAAAAACGTTTAAACGGAGGATAAATGAGAAAATTAAGTAAACTATTACTAGTTCTATCTTTTGCTCTTTCAATAACTTCATCAGCATTTGCAGTAACTGTTGCATCATGGGGTGGAGCTTATACTGAGTCTCAAAAGTTAGGATATGGTGATCCTACTGCTAAGAAACTTGGAATATCTATCAATTGGGTAGACTATTCTGGTGGACTATCAGAAATTAAAGCACAAAAAGAGGCTGGCAAAATTACTTGGGATATAATCGACGTATTTGCAATGGATACTATTACTGGATGCGACGAAGGTTTATTTGTTGAATTTGATTTTGACAAAGACTTCCCAGCAGCACCAGATGGAACTCCTGCGAGTAAAGACTTCTTTGCTCCAATGCCTAGCAAATGTGCTGTAGGAAATATTTTATACTCTTGGAACTATGCTTATAACGTAAATAACGTTAAAGGTACTCCAAAGACTATCAAAGATTTCTTTAACACAAAAAAATTCCCTGGAAAAAGAGCTATCTATAAAAGCGCTCTAACAAATTTAGAGATCGCTTTAGCAGCAGATGGTATTAAGCCAGGAAAAGGTGGAGCAAAAATCTACAAAGCTTTAGAAACTGAAGCAGGTGTAGAAAGAGCAATGAATAAGATCAAAGAACTTTGCACTGATCCAAATGGAGGATGTGTATTCTGGTCTGCAGGTGCTCAACCACCAGAACTATTAGTTTCAGGTGAAGTTGTAATGGCAACTGGTTGGAACGGAAGATTCTTCAATGCTGAAATCGGAGAAGGAGCTCCAATCAAACAAGTTTGGGATGGTCAAGGTCTTGATTATGAATATTTTGTTCTAGTTAAAGGTGGACCAAACGAAGCTGACGCAAAGAAAGCTTTAGCAGAAATGACAAGTACAGAAGGTTTAGCAGGAAGTGCTAAGTATATTGCTTACGCTCCTTGGAGAAAATCTTCACTAAAAGTTATGGCTAAAGGCGAGCCTTGGTATAAAGATGGTAAGACGAACATGGTACCACAAATGCCAACAGCAAAAGCGAATACTAAAAACTACTTCTTAGTAGACCCTATTTTCTGGGCTGATAACGGTACAGAGCTTGGAGAAAAATGGGAAGCTATGAAAGCAGGACTATAATTTTAAGTTTTAAAGACTAAAATTATATACTATATTTAGGGCGGTTATTTTATAACCGCCCTTTTTTATTTATGAGCAGTGAAACAAGACAAATTTTAACTACAGACGGTATACCTTTAGAGGTAAGTTTAAAAAAAGCTGAAAGAAAAAATAAAATTAAAGCATTTCTTTTAGTTGCACCTTTATTATTGTTTCTACTTATTACTTATATTTTTCCAATTGGAGACATGTTGTTGAGAAGTGTGGATGACAAAATGGTTACTGAAATGTTACCAAAAACATTTAAATCAATGGAAGATTGGGATGGAAATGAAATGCCTCCAGAAGAGGTGTTTGAAGCTTTTTATTTAGATTTTCAAAAACTAGTAGAGGAAAAACGTGATGGAAAATTATCCACTCAATTAAATTACACCAAGAACGGATTCAAAAGTATTTTAAAAAAATTACGAAGAAAAGCAAAAAATTTTGAAGAGGGAAACTATAAAGAACAAATAATGGCAGTACATAAAAGATGGGCAGACGTTGAGTACTGGCGAGCGATAAAAAGACGTGCACCAGCATTTACAAGTTCTAAATATTTAAAAGGAATGGATATGTACAAGAATGAAGAAGGTAAAATTGTAAGTGTAGAAGAAGATCGTAGAATTCATAGAGTTTTATGGCTTAGAACTTTAGAGATAGCTTTTTTTGTAACTTTATTATGTTTTCTTATGGCCTATCCAATTGCACACTTGCTTGCAACATTGCCAATGAAATATAGCAACCTATTGATGATCTGTGTACTTCTTCCTTTCTGGACTTCCTTATTGGTAAGAACAGCCAGTTGGATGATACTTTTACAACAACAAGGCGTTGTTAACGATTTCTTTGTTATGATTGGTTTAGTGGCTGACGATAATAGGCCAGAGATGATGTACAATAAAACCGGGACTTATGTTGCAATGACACAAATTTTATTACCTTTTATGGTTTTACCTTTATATAGTGTGATGAAAACAATATCTCCAAGCTTGATGAGAGCAGGAAAATCGTTGGGAGGAACACCATTCGTAACATTTTGGAAGGTTTACTTTCCATTAACTATTCCTGGAATTGGAGCAGGCTGTTTATTAGTTTTTATACTTGCTATTGGTTATTATATTACCCCGGCTCTAGTAGGCGGAGCGTCAGGAACTCTTATTAGTAACCAAATCGCATTCCATATGAAGAGCACTCTTGATTGGAGCTTTGCATCAGCGATGGGATTAATGTTACTTGCTGGTGTATTAGCAATATATTGGATTTATAACAAATTGGTTGGAATTGATAATATTAAGTTAGGATAATTATGGCATTACCAAAATATACTGAACCACATTATAGAATTTGGCATTATATGTACATTTTCATTTGTACATGTGTTTTTTTCTTTTTGATCGCACCATTATTTGTAATTTTCCCTTTATCGTTTAATGCCGAAGAATTTTTAAGTTTCTCTGAAGGAATGAAAAATCTTGATCCAGATGCATTTTCTTTAAGATGGTATAAGGATATGATTTATGGAACCAAAAATCCATGGGGGCTTGCAGCTAAAAATAGTTTTATAATTGCTATATTTGCCACATTGGGCTCTGTGATTTTAGGAACAGTAGCTGCATTAGGATTAAGCAGCAGACATATGCCTTACAAAGGATTAATTATGGCAACTCTAATTTCACCAATGATTGTTCCTTTGATTATTTCAGGAGTTGCAATTTTCTTTTTTATGGCCAAGGCAGGACTTGCAGCAACTCATACAGGAATAATTTTAGCGCATATTATTTTAGGTACTCCATTCGTGGTGATTACTGTAACAGCAACATTGTCTGGCTTCGATCACAGTGTTACAAGAGCAGCCTCAAGTTTAGGTAGTGATCCTGTTAATACTTTTATGAAAATTACATTGCCACTAATTCTTCCAGGAGTAATATCGGGCGGATTATTTGCTTTTGTGACTTCTTTTGATGAAGTTGTTGTTGTATTATTTTTAGCTGGACTAGAAAATACTACAATACCAATTCAAATGTGGACCGGATTGAGAGAGCAATTAAGTCCAACAATATTAGCTGTTGCGACATGTTTAATAATTTTATCTACTTTAATTCTTGTTACAGCTGAACTATTAAGACGAAGATCTGAAAGGCTCAGAGGAATAAATAGATAAGAAATGGATATCAAAAAAGTTGTAGTAATAGGCTCTGGAACTATGGGGAGTGGTATAGCAGCTCATTTATGTAATGCAAATATACCAGTAACACTTCTAGATTTGACAACCGAGATAAGTGAAAAAGCAAGAGATAGAATTTTTAAATCAAGACCTCCTTTATTAATAGATAAAAAAAAAATTAACAATATTAATGTAGGCAATATCAATGATGATTTTGATACTGTGAAACAAGCTGATTGGATAGTAGAGGCTGTTGTTGAAAGAATTGATATCAAACATAATATTTATGAAAAAATTTTTAAAAATAGAAAATCAGGAGCGATAGTATCATCAAATACTTCCTCAATACCAATTAAAGTTTTGTCAGAAAAGCTTAACACTGAGGAAAAAAAAGATTTTTGTATCACACATTTTTTTAACCCTGTTAGATATATGGGATTACTTGAGATAGTTAAAAATGAAAATAACGATATTAACAAAATAAACTCACTAAAAGCATTTTGTGAAAAAGAGCTAGGTAAGGGAGCAATAGTTTGTAACGATACACCAGGCTTTCTTGGAAATAGAATTGGTGTTTATGCAATGCAGGTGGCAATGACTGAAGCGTTTAAAATGAAATTAACTATTGAAGAAGCCGATGCAGTATTTGGAAGACCAATGGGTATACCAAAAACTGGTGTATTTGGTTTGTATGATTTAATCGGAATAGACTTAATGGCTGATGTATTAAAAAGTTTTGTTAAAGAATTATCAAAAAATGACGAATTTCAAATTGTAGCACAAGAGATCCCATTAATTACCAAACTTATAAAACAAGGTTATACAGGTAGAAAAGGAAAGGGTGGATTTTATAGAATTAATAAAGATAATAATCAAAAAATCTTAGAAGCTATTAATTTAGAAACAGAAAAATATTCTCCATCAAAAAAAATAGATCTAAGAATCGAAACTGTTAACTTAAATAGTTTAATAAATAGGGATGATAAATATGGTAAGTACGCATGGTCCGTAATTTCAAAAATAATTAAGTATGCATCCTCATTAGTTCCAGGAATTACTGATAAGTTTAATGATATAGATGAAGCAATGCGTTTAGGTTTTAATTGGGCAATGGGACCTTTTGAAATGCTTAGATCTATTGGTGTGAAAAACTTTTTTGAGCGAATAGACGATTTTAAGGGTAATAAATTCCTTGAAAATTTAGCAAAAAATATGGACGAAAATTTTTATGGTCAAAGGCAAATTTATACTGATATACAAACCTTAGCAAAAGTACGTCCTACAGCACTCAAGCTTGATAAGAATAATTCTGCTGAGATACATAGATTTAAAGATTTCAACATTGTTGAATTTACCACTAAAGCTTGTGCGTTAGATTACGATTCTATGGACGCACTAAAAAATGCAACAGATAAACCTTTGATAATCATAAATGAAAGTATGCAGTTTTCGGCTGGTGTAAACTTAAGCTATACTATGAATTTTGCTGAAAAAAACGATTATAAATCTATAGATAAATTCATTAAATATTTCCAAGAAACTTGTAAAACTTTAAAATATTCGAAGCACCCTGTCGTTTCAGCGCCGTCAGGATTAACTCTTGGTATTAAAGTATCTGGTATGGGTATCACTGCTGGTGCATACGCAAACGAGAGAACTAAAGACTCTTCAGACTCACAAACAGATGGTGATGCGATGAACGCAACATGGCATGTAAGTTACACAGCTGGCCCTGTATCATTCGGTTATCAAACTGGTGCTGCAGAAAACGGTCTTGCTGGTGCTGCTAACGCTAATAACACTACTGCCAAGGTGTACACAACTGCAAATGGTATGTTTGAATATGACAAAATGTCAATCGCTGCAAACGTGAATGACAACTTCTCTATTTCATGGGGTGAGTTAAAAGAAACATACGATGAACAGGATGATGGTACAGTAGCTGATGTTGAAATGAAGTCTACTTCAATTCAATTTGCATACTCAATGGGATCTATGTCAGTAAAAGGTTACATGACTGATACTGATAATCCAGGTTGGGATTCAAATGCACTATCTGACGAAGTAACAGAATTAGCAGTAGGATTCTCATTCTAATTGCGTCGAAAGACAATAATTCTTAAAAACGGCCTAAATTTTATTTAGGCCGTTTTTTTTTATCCATGATATTGAGGCAACTCCACAAGATTTAGTTAAATTAATCTTCTTCAAATTTTTTGAATTAATACCTCCAAGACCAACTACTTGCTTTTTTGTTTTATTTGCAATCAAATTAAACTTAATTGTGTCTAGATATTTTTTACTTTTTTCCGTCTTAAATATGGGACTTATAAAGATTTTCTCACATTTTTGCTTTTCTTTAATTCGAACTTCTTTAAAATTATGAGCGGATCCAATAATTTTAAAATTTTTAGCACAGCTAATATTTTTAAAATTAAGGTTTTTATTAAAAGCAGGAAGATATACTCCATTTAAATTTAGTTTTATTGCTAGTTTTAGATTATTTGCTAAATATAAACCAAAACCCTTTTTCTTACATATTTGTTTTATTGTCAAAATTTCATTCTTATCTATCTGCCTATTATAATCCCTGAAAATGATATTAATTTTCTTATTAATTTCTGATAACTCTTTAAAATCTAACTTGTCTATGAAATAATAAATGTCTAAATATTTATGCATAATCCAACAGATAGTTTAATATCAATAAAAAAAGAAATTCAAGAAATCAATCCTAATAGTCAGCTTATAGTTGTCACAAAAACTTTTGGGATGAGCAAAATTGAACCATTAATAGAATTTGGGCACAGGCATTTTGGTGAAAATAAAGTACAAGAGGCACTTGAAAAATGGGAGCCAATCAAAGCAACGAGAAAAGATATAAGCCTTCATTTAATTGGCAAATTACAATCAAACAAAGTTAAATTTTGCTTACCGCTTTTTGATTATATTCATGGGTTAGATAGTATTAAACTAGCAGAAAAAATAGCAAACGAGCAAGTCAAAAAAAATTTTAGACCAAAAGTTTTTATTCAAATAAACATTGGTGATGAGGAACAAAAAAACGGTGTTAATCAAAATGAGGTTTTAGAATTTTATTCAAATATTAAAAAAAACTTTGATTTAGATGTAATTGGACTGATGTGCATACCACCATTTATTAAGGACACAACGCCATTCTTTATTAAAATGAAATCTTTTGCCAAATTATTGAATGTTAAACATTTGAGCATGGGTATGTCTGGCGACTATATAGAGGCATTAAAAAACTCTGCCACATTCATTAGGGTTGGATCAAAAATCATGGGAAATAGAAATTAGTAAATACTTATTTTTGTTTTTTTTTTTATTATTTTAAGAAGAACTAACATATCATTTTTACTTAATGCAATACATCCTGCTGTAGATTTATAGTTTTTTGTTAAGTGGATGAATATTGCACTACCCTTGAACGGAACAGGTTTATTTAAATTATAATCAAGAACAATTATTAAATCATACTTTCTATCCCTCCTAAACATTTTTTCATGCTTAATTTTCTTATTTATTTTTACAAGTGAATTATATTGCTTGTGTTTTGGGTCATTGCACCAGCCCATATTTTTTTTTATTTTTATCTTTGGGAGTACAGTATTAATTTTTCTAAATTTATCTGATCTATAATAAAGTTTTTTTAACAAAAAGGATCCTTTTGGCGTACTTAAATCTCCCTCAACTTTTTTTGATTTTAAGCCATTTTTACCAATAGAACACTTAAAAGAAAATTCATCAATGTTTAATGTATCTTTATTTTTTAAACGTATTAGCATAAATTATTTGAATGTCTCAGCCTAAAGTTATTATATTAAATTTAAAAGGTTTGTATAATATTCTTTTAGAGTTAAGAGAATTTTTAAAATTTGAATTGCAATATCAAGAAAGAGAAAAGGATTTAGCTAAAGAAAATAAGGGAAATATATATTTAGTCATCTCAAAAAATAAATTATCAAACAATATTGATAACAAAAATTTAATTATTTTAACTGAGCTACCTATAAAAATTTTAGGTTTAATTGAAAAAATAAATATAAATTTTTTAAAACAAAAATATAGTTCTCAATCTAACTTTGCAATTAAACAATATAAATTGGATTTAAACTCAAGAATTATGTCTTATCAAAAAAAAGATTTAAAATTAACAGAAAGAGAAATTGAAATTATTTTATTTTTAAATAAAAATAAAACTCCCCAAAGTATTGATATTTTGCAAAAAGAAGTTTGGGGGTATTCAGAAAATTTAGAAACTCACACAGTAGAAACTCATGTTTATAGATTAAGAAAAAAAATTAAAGATACATTTAAAGATGATAATTTTTTAGTCAGCTTAAAAGATGGTTACAAAATTTAAATGAAAAAAAAGAATTTAGTAGCTAAAAATTTAATGTCAAAGCGTTATAAGCCTAGGGTGGTAAAACCTAAAAAAGGCAAAGGTAGTTTTAAAAGACAAAAAAAATAATTTTTAAAGTCGAGCTCCAATTTGTTGAATAACTTTAGAGGACATTTCAGTACCTTTGTTAAGGCTGTCCTTTAGAGACATTTTATTCACGTATCCATGCAAAAAGCCTGCTGCGAAAAGATCTCCCGCACCTGTCAAATCAACAATTTTGAGACCTTGCTTAATTCCACATTCAACAACTTCATTACCATTAATTGCAACCGCACCCTTTTCGCCTCTAGTTAATACAATTATTTTACCAAGGGATTTTGAAAAACTTATTACCTCATCAAAAGATTTTGCATCTATTAATGACATAATTTCTTGTTCATTAGCGAATGTTATATCTAATTTGTTTTTAACTAATTCTAAAAAATGAGGTTTGTGTCGATCAACACAAAACTGATCTGATAACGACATTGCCACTTTGTTTGCACTAAGAATTGCTTTTTCAAAAGCTTTTTTTGGTTCCCCTTCATCCCAAAGGTATCCCTCTAAAAGAATTATTTCACTTTGTTTAATTGCATCTGAATTAACATCGTTTTCATTTATTCTACCCGCAGTTCCTAAAAAAGTGCACATTGTTCTTTCAGAGTCTGGGGTTACTAAAATTAAGCAAGTTCCAGTGGGCAAATCCTCTTTTTTCTTTGAGTAAAAATATTTAACATTCTCTTGCTTTAAACCATCTTCATATTTACTTCCAAGTTCATCGTCATTAACTTTACCTATAAATCCAACCTCATTTCCAAGTTGTGATAACCCAACAATAGAATTTGCAACTGAGCCACCTGAAACTGTTTTTTCTATTTTAAGATTTGAGAGCAATTTTTTGAATTCACCTTCATCAAATATTAGTTTCATAGTACTTTTTGTTAATTTATTCTTAGTTATAAAGTCATCTTCAACTTTACAAATTACATCTACTATTGCGTTCCCTATACCTAAAATTTTCATATCAAGCTTTCTTAGTTTTGATTGGCTTTTTTCTATTAGGATAACAACTAGTACAAATTTTACAAGTGATTCCGTAGCATTCCCTAGCTTTGCAATACTCTCTTCCATAGAAAATTATTTGAAGATGTAATTTATTCCAATATTTCATTGGAAATACTCTTTTAAGATCTTTTTCAGTTTGAATAACATTTTTACCATTAGTAAGTCCCCATCTTTGTGCTAGTCGATGAATATGAGTATCAACAGGAAAAGCTGGGTGACCAAAACCTTGTGCCATCACAACGCTAGCAGTTTTGTGCCCAACACCTGGTAGTTCCTCCAATTCCTCAAAAGTTTTAGGTACTTTGCCTTTATACTTTTCAACTAAGGTTTTTGAGAGATTATATATACTCTTCGCTTTAATTCTAAATATTCCTATACTTCTGATTAATCTTTCAATTTTTTTTCTCCCCAATTTTACAAAATGTTCAGGTTTATTATATTTTGGATAAATACTTTTAGTTACATTATTAACATTTACATCAGTACATTGAGCTGAGAGTAAAACCGATACCAACAGAGTAAAATTATTTCTATGTTTTAGAGGTACGGGTGTTTTTGGATAAATCTTATTTAATGTTTTAAGTATTATTTTAACTTTACTTGCTTCATTCATTAACTATTTAAAATTTAAAACATCTCTCATTGAATAAAGACCCGGTTTTTTATTTATAAGCCATTTCGCAGCAGTTAACGCTCCCTCAGAGTATAAAGCTCTGTCAAATGCTTCATGATTTAGAGTTATTATTTCTTTTCCACTTGAAAATTTTACCTCATGTTCACCTACAACTTCGCCTCTTCTAAGTGAATTAAAATTGATTTTTTTAGAGTAAGGAAAAGTTTTTTTGTTAAAATATTTCTTACCCATCAGTTTATATAAATTTTTCCCTTTTCCATCAGCAATACCTTTGCCAAGCATTAAAGCTGTTCCAGACGGATGGTCTTTTTTATGTTTATGATGGACTTCAAAAACTTTACTAAGAAAGTTGTTTCCCAGTGATTTTGATGTAATTTCAGTTAAATACATTAAAAGGTTTATACCTAAACTCATGTTACCAGCCTTTAAAATTGGTATTTTTTTTGAGTATTTTTTAATCAATTCCTCCTCTTTTTTACTAAATCCAGTAGTCCCTATTACTACTCTCTTATTAAGCTTTTGGGCTATTTTAAGAACTTCAAAAGTGCAATTCGGAATTGTGAAATCAATTATTAAACTTACGTTTTTAAATGAATCTAAATTATTCAAGCTTGGTTTAATGCCTGAAATTTTTTTTTTTATTAATTGGTTTTCAGTAAGAGTGACTAGCTTAAATGTTTTATCTGATTTAGCAGATTTAATGAGCTGCTGACCCATTCTACCTAAACAACCTGTTATAGCTAAATTAATCTTTTTCATTTGAAGATAAGATACGAAAGTATCACAACTGATAATACAATTATAGTCCAAATACTTAAGTTTTTAAAAAATAATTTTTTTTTTGAATTTGAGCTAATGAAGCCTGGTAGAACTAGGAATAAAACTGCAATTAAAGCTATTGCTGGAACTATTTCTTCTAAACCCATAATTTAATTTTTCCAAAAACTTTTAGCTTTTTGAAAGAATTTTTTAATACTTGGGTTTGATTTTTCATTTTCAATTTCTCTAAATTTTTCAAGTAGCTCTTTCTGTTCTCTGTTTAAAGATATTGGCACTTCTGTATTAACTTGGATATAAAGATCTCCATTTCCACTTCCTCTCATATAAGGCATACCTTTGCCCTTTAATCTAAACTGCTTACCACTTTGTGTCCCTGCTGGTATTTTGATTTTTGCTTTACCGCCATCTATTGTAGGAATTTCTATTGAGGTACCTAGAGCAGCATCCGCAATGGATATTGGGCACTCAAAAAATAAATTTTCATCTGATCTTTTGAATAAATCGTGAGAGTAAACATTTATAAACAGATACAAATCTCCACTACCAGCTCCCTTAGTTCCAGCTTCTCCTTTTCCTGAAAGTCTTATTCTCGTTCCATCATCAACTCCTTTAGGAATTGTAACTGATAATCTTTTAGAAGCTTGTCTTTTACCTTGTCCACTACACTCTGAACACGGATTTGTTATTTGTTCACCAGAACCTGAGCATTGAGGACATGTTTGCTGGACAGTAAAAAATCCCTGACTTGACCTCACTTGACCATGACCTCCACACATTGAACATGAGCTTGCATTTGTTCCAGGCTTAGATCCTGATCCCTTACAAGTATTACATTTTTCAGATGTTGAAAATTTTATATCCTGTTTTTTACCAGAATATGCTTCTTCCAAAGTTATAGATAAATCATACCTAAGATCTGAGCCTCTATTGTTTGATCTTCTAGATCTTCTACCGCCACCGAAACCTTCTCCAAAAAAGTCCTCAAAAATATCTGAGAAGCTACCAGAGAAATCAAAATTTCCAAATCCTCCTCTGCCTCCACCACCATTTTCAAACGCTGCGTGACCAAAATTATCATAATTTTGCTTTCTCTCAGCATTTGATAAAACATGATAAGCCTCCGATGCTTCTTTAAATTTCTCCTCAGAAGCTTTATCACCTTTATTTTTATCAGGATGGTATTTAACAGCTAGTTTTCGATAAGCTGACTTAATTTGGTCTGCTGATGCACTTTTATTGATGCCTAAGACTTCGTAGTAATCTCTTTTTGCCATAAATAATTATAGACAAATAGTTGTGAAAACTTACGCGCTTTTTTCTTTGTTCTCGTCTTTTACTTCTTCAAAGTCTGCATCAACAACGTTATCGTCTTTTTTTCCTTCTTGTTTATTATCTTTTGGTGCATCTCCAGGCTTAGCACTTTGTTGAGATTTATAAATTGCTTCACCTAATTTCATTGAAGATTGAACTAATTCTTGCGTTTTCTTTTTAATTTCCTCAACATCTGTTCCTTTTAATGCATTTCTTAAATTAGAAGCAGCAGTTTCAATTGCTTTCTTATCCGCCTCAGAAACTTTTGCTCCATGCTCTTTTAAATTTTTCTCAGTAGAGTGAATTAAAGTATCTGCCTGGTTTCTAGCATCTACAGCTTCTCTTTTTTTCTTATCTGCATCCTTATTTGCTTCAGCTTCTTTTACCATTTTATTGATCTCTTCATCACTCAAACCACCAGATGCTTGGATTTGTATTTTTTGTTCTTTACCTGTACCTTTGTCCTTAGCCGAAACATTTACAATTCCATTTGCGTCTATATCAAAAGTTACCTCAATTTGAGGGACGCCTCTAGGTGCTGGCGCTATACCGACTAACTCAAAGTTACCTAAAATCTTATTGTCTGCAGCCATTTCTCTTTCTCCTTGCAATACTCTGATAGATACCGCTGGTTGGTTGTCTTCTGCAGTAGAAAATACCTGGCTTTTCTTTGTTGGAATAGTCGTGTTTTTATCAATCAACTTAGTAGATACGCCACCTAATGTTTCAATACCTAATGATAAAGGAGTAACGTCCAATAAAAGCACATCTTTCACATCGCCTTGAAGAACACCCGCCTGTATTGCTGCTCCCATAGCGACTACTTCGTCAGGATTAACTGATTTATTTGGCTCTTTACCAAAAAAGTTTTTTACCTCTTCAACAACTTTCGGCATTCTTGTCATTCCTCCGACTAATACTACCTCATCAATTTCGCCAGCTGATAATCCAGCATCTTTAAGAGCGGTCTTACAAGGAGGAATAGTTCTCGTAATAAGTTCTTCAACTAAAGCCTCAAGTTTTGCTCTAGTCATTTTTAAATTTATATGTTTTGGACCAGTTTTGTCAGCAGTTATGAATGGTAAATTTATTTCAGTTTGCGTTGCTGAGGATAATTCTATTTTAGCTTTTTCAGCTGCCTCTTTTAATCTTTGCAGTGCTAGTTTATCTGATTTTAAATCTATACCATTTTCTTTTTTGAATTCATTTAATAAGTAATCAACAATAGTATTGTCAAAATCCTCGCCACCTAAAAAAGTATCTCCATTTGTAGATTTTACCTCAAATACTCCATCACCTAATTCTAGAATTGATACATCGAATGTACCTCCACCCAAGTCGTAAACAGCAATTTTTTTATTTTGTTTTTTTTTATCTAAACCATAAGCTAGTGAGGCAGCGGTTGGTTCATTTATAATTCTTAAAACTTCTAAACCAGCTATTTTTCCGGCATCTTTTGTTGCCTGTCTTTGAGCATCATTAAAATATGCAGGAACTGTTATGACAGCTTTGGAGACCTCTTGTCCCAAATATTTTTCTGCTGTCTCTTTCATTTTCTGTAGTACAAATGCTGAAATTTGAGAAGGTGAATATTTTTTTCCCTTAGACTCAATCCATGCATCACCTTTATCAGAATTAATAATTTTAAAAGGTGCAGTTTCTAAATCTTTTTTCACAGTGGGATCTTCAAAGTTTCTTCCAATCAATCTTTTAACTGCAAAAATTGTATTTTCAGGGTTTGTGACTGCCTGTCTTTTAGCTGGTTGTCCTATTAACTTTTCTTCAGTGTCGGTAAAAGCGACTACCGAAGGAGTAGTTCTAGCTCCCTCAGCATTTTCTAATACTTTAGCTTGGGTACCATCCATTATGGCCACACAAGAGTTAGTTGTTCCTAAGTCTATTCCTATTACTTTGCTCATAATTTTTATATAATGAAACTCATATAGGAGTTATTTTTTAATCTACAAGCTTTGAACTCCCTAATTTTTGTCATTATTTACCTATTTTTGATCATTTTTTTCTGAATTATCAGCACTTTTTTGTGTTTTTTTAGATACACAAACTAAAGCTGGTCTTAAAAGTCTATCCTTCATCATAAAACCTTTTTGAATTTCTTGAACTATTGTGCCTGGTTCTTTTGTGTCATCTTCAACCTCCATCATTGCTTGATGAAAATTCGGATCAAGTTTTTCGTTGATTGACTTAATGACTTCAATATTATTTTTTTTAAGAATGGATAACATGTCTTTATTGATGATCTCCAAATGCTCAATAATTTTTTTTAAAGCTTCAGTATTTTTTAATTCATTATCATTTTGAAGAGCTACTTTTGATCTTTCTAAATTATCAATTAAATTCAAAGATTCTCTTGCAAAAGAAAATCCACCGTATTCAAAGGCCTCTTCTTTTTCTTTTTCATATCTTCTTCTCTGATTTTCCATATCTGCATATATTCTTGTAACCTTATCTTCTAGATCTTTAATTTTATCTTCAGGAGTTTGTTGTTTTTTAACTCCTTTCTCTTCAGAATTTTTAATTTCAGATTTATCTTTAATGACTTCTTCAGTATTATTTTGATTTTTATTTTTAATTTCTTCTTTTTCCATAATAATCTATATGGTAAGAAAATATTAAATTACTAGATGAAAATGAAAAAAATTACTGAAATTCTTATAGGATCAAATAATAAAGGAAAAGTAAGGGAAATTAAGGCTTTGCTTCCAAAAAAAGTAAAGACTTTTACAACAAGATCTTTTAATTTATCTAGTCCAAAAGAAACTGGAAAGACTTTTTTACAGAATTCATTAATTAAGGCTAGATATTTTTCTAAAAAATCAAAAAAAATTTGTATAGCCGATGATTCAGGTCTTGAAATTGATCTTTTAGACAAAGCACCGGGCATATACTCAGCAAGATGGGGAGGCAAAAAAAATAATTTTAATCTTGCAATTAAAAAAGTTTACAGAAAACTAAATCAAAAAAATAAATTTTGGAAAAAGAAAAAGATAAAAGCTAGGTTTATTTGTGCTATCACAATATACGGGAAAAATTTCAAAACATTTCAATCAATCGGAAAAATAGAGGGCAAAATATCAAATTTTAAAAAGGGAAAAAATGGCTTTGGTTATGATCCAATTTTTATTCCAAATGGAAAAAAAATTACTTTTGGTCAAATGAAACCATCATTAAAATTTAAAATTGATCACAGATCAAAAGCATTTAAAAAAATTAGAAAATTTTTTTAAATTTTCCATTCTCAACTTGATAAAAAGAAAGAATATGATTAATCTTTTTATTATTTATTTCAAATATTCCTGATACACCCTTAAATTTATTGTCTTTAGAAAATAATTTGCTATCAACTTCAAAATTATTTTTTAATAATAAATAGTAAATTAAACCAATTAAATCATATCCCAGAATTCCTATTTGACTAGGATGTTCATTATAAATTTCTTTATAATCATCTCTAAAATTTTGGAAATTCTCCCTATTTATAGAAGGGAATGAAATTGGTTGTGATGTTTCCTCTTTGAATAAAGTTTCATCAAACCATTGATTTAAAGATATAAAAGTAATTTTTTTTGGAGAAACATCGGTATATAACAATGATGTTGTGACACTTTTTAAGCTTTCATTAAAATCAGCGATAATTATTGAGTCATATCCAATTTTACCAAGAGTGTCCTTCTTATTTAATATCTCCAATTTTCTTTCCTTGTTATTTTCATCAGAGTTTTCAACTCTTTTAATTTCATCCTCAAGGTTTCTTTTTCTAATTTTATATCTTGTTACTTTTTCAATTTGTTTTGTAAGCTTAGTTGGCTCTGCATCATAATAAAATATTTTTTTTGTTTTAATTTTAGATTTAATTATTGCCTCTTCAACTTCCTCTTTAAAACTTTTTTTTGGCACCAAAACTAACGTTCCATCTAAATCATTCATTTCTAGATATTTTTTAATTGCATCAAATTGAGATTTGGCATTTATGCCTGAACTTATAACGTTATTCGGATTACCGATAACCTTATTTGTAAAAGATAAAAACGTTGCATCTTGAAATTTATTTAATTCTTTTAAATTTTTATTAAACACTGGACCAATAAAAACTTTTATTCCATCAGAGTAAAGTTCGTCTATAACTTTCAATGTTGTTGCTTGGTCTGACTTTGTATCTCTCGGTACAACTAATAATTTGTCATTATTAATCTTATTAATACCTAGTCTAACAGACTGAATTATTGATTGGCCTATATGTGATGATTCACCTGATAGGGGTACTAATAAACCAATTTTAACAACTTCTTCAGAACTAACTGAGTTAATCAAAGCGATAAAAGCAAATAAGATTTTCAGTATTTTTTTATAAAATTCTTTCATTTTAATATGTTTATTATAATTATAATAAGTAATGATTTCATTCACTGATTTTAACAAAAATAAGTTAGAAAATGGTCTATATGTTGTTTCCACACCAATTGGTAATCTTTCTGACATTTCTTTTAGAGCAATAGATGTTTTAAGCCAATCACACTTTATAATTTGTGAAGACACAAGAGTTTCAAAAAAGTTATTAGAAAAATATAAGATTAAAAATAAACTTCTATCAAATCATAAATTTAATGAGAAAAAAAACCTTGGAAAATTAATTGGTTTACTAAAGTCTGATAAAATTGTTTCATTAATATCTGATGCTGGAACACCATGTGTTTCTGATCCTGGATCTGTCTTAGTAAGTGAAGCGATTAAAGAAAATATAAAAATTTATAGCGTTCCAGGAGCCAGTTCTGTTGCAGCTGCTTTTTCAGTTAGTGGATTTACTGGTAAATATTTTTTTTATGGTTTTTTTCCAGAAAAGAAAAATGAATTAGAGAATGATTTTAAGACATTAGCAAATTTGAACTGTTCAATAGTTTTTTTTATATCTGCGAAAAAGTTTGAAAAAAAGAAAACCGAAATTAAGAAATACTTTTCTAAAAGAAAACTTGTAATTTGTAAGGAAATAACAAAATTATATGAGGAATATATTCGGTTCGACGTAATTGATATTGATAAAGTTAATATGAACCTTAAGGGCGAGATTACATTGGTT
This sequence comes from uncultured Pelagibacteraceae bacterium, assembly GCA_902633965.1. GTDB lineage: Bacteria > Pseudomonadota > Alphaproteobacteria > Pelagibacterales > Pelagibacteraceae > Pelagibacter. The sequence goes on from CACPID010000003.1 coordinate 66,854, forward strand.
TTTTCTCCATTAGCTTTAGATGATGAGAATTTTTTGGATACTGAGGATAAGAAAAAAATTAAAAAATTAATTAAAAAATCTAGTATAAAAGATATAATAAAAATAATTAGTAAAAATAAAAAGATTTCCAAGAAAGAAATCTACAATTTTTGCTTAAATATAAAAAATGAAAGTTAATATTACTTTTAAAATATTATTATTATTCATAACAACGAGTTGTGTTGGTACTTCTTCCCAAGGAATATTTGGAACTGGAGTAAGTGTTGCTTTAGATCCAAGATCAATAGGCACACAAATAGACGATAATATAATGCAAAAAAATCTATCCTCAAGATTGCTTCTGAAAGATAAAAAATATGTTTTATCAATAAATACAAAAGTACTAGATGGCAGAATTTTTATAACTGGAAAAGTTGAAGATCCTGAAGAAAAACTACAAATTACAAAAATGGCTTGGGAAACTAATGGTGTGAGATCAGTTAAAAATAATATAATTATTAAAGAGGAATTTAATTTTAAACAATCAGCCAAAGATCTTCTAATTACAAGTCAATTGAGGACTGCTATGATTGTAAATAAGAAAATAAAATCAACAAATTATAATATAGATACTTATAAAAAGAAAATTTACATCTACGGTATTGCGCAAGATAAGGATGAAATGAAACAAGTTATTCAAGAAGCTAAATCAATACTGGATGTAGATAAAGTCGTTGGCAGTATTTTATTAGTTGAAGATTTAAGAATACAAAAAAACTAGTTTAAAATTAAAAACAAAATCTTACTCATAAAAGACATAAAAATTATAAAACTTAGAAAAAAAATCCAGTACATTATTGTAACTGCACGATTTCTTTTCCTTCTGAGTATTACGAAATTTTCATCATCTAAGTTTGAAATATCTCTTTTTCCTTTAACTGGATAGTCGTAACTCCACCTCCAGATAGTATCACCAAATCTTGCATCTAAATTATTAAAATATCTTATCCAAGCAGAGGCCCAAAGAAATGTAAAATATAAAATTATTAACAGCAATAATTCTGTTAACATTTTCTTAATTTATTTTTCCATAGTTAATTACACCTGCAGAGTATGCTGCTACAGATGCAAGATTAAGTATATCTGATGTTGAAGATCTTAGAGGTGCAACTTCAATTGCTCTACCTAGTCCAATCAATAAAGGTCCTATACCCTTAACATCTCCTAAAGTTTTCATTATCTTGTAAGAGATGGCAGCGCTATGCTGTCCAGGCATAATAAGCACGTTTGCGTTTCCAACAATTTCTGACATTGGATATAGATCTTTATACTCAGTATTAAGCGCCACATCTGGTTGCATATCTCCATCAAATTTAAAATCGACATTCATTTTTTTTAAAATATCAACGGCATCTATTATATGTTTTGTTCTGCTGGTAATAGGTTGACCGAATGTAGAGTGGGATAAGAAAGCAACTTTTGGATCAAAACCGAATAATCTCACAACTCTTGCAGCAGATTTTGCAATTTCTGCCAATTGTTTTGACGTAGGGTACTCGTGAACTGTTGTGTCAGCTATGAAAACAGTTTTGCCTTTACTGACTACCATATTTAGTCCAAACATTATCTCACCTGGTCTAGCATCAATAACTTTAGTTATTTTTTTTAAAGATTGAGAATATCGTCTAGTATTGCCAGTTACCATTGCATCTGCATCTCCACACTCAACCATGCATGAAGCCCATATTACCCTGTCGTTTCTAGACATTTTATCACAATCTCTTTCCAACAAACCTTCTTTTCTGTGTAATTTGTTAAATAGAAATTTTATGTATTTTTCTCTTAAAATTTTATTTTTTTTCGCATTTACAATTTCAATATTGAAGTTTTCGCTGTATCCGATCTCTTTTAGTTTTTTTTTAATAATTTCCTCTTTTGCAACAATCATAGGTATTCCTAAGCCTGAATTTTTAAATGCTATAGCTGCTTTTAGCGTATTTTCATCTTCTCCATCTGCAAAAACAACTTTTTTTTGAGTTTTTTTAATTTGATTATTTATTCCCTGCATGATCGTAACAGAGGGATCAAGCCTTTGTTTAAGTTGCTCAGAATAAATATTAAAATTATCAATTTTCTTTCTTGCAACTCCAGTTTTAATTGCTGCTTTAGCAACTGCAACAGGTATTACACTAATTAGTCTTGGATCAAAAGTAGAAGGTATAATATATTCTCTTCCGTAAGTTGGTCTTTCCCCACCCATAGCTGCAACAACTTCATCTGGAACACGTTCTCTTGCTAAAGAAGCAATTGCTTTCACAGCTGCAACTTTCATTTCTTCATTTATTGTTTTTGCTCTTACGTCTAATGCTCCTCTAAAAATATAAGGAAAGCCAATTAAATTGTTTACTTGATTTGGGTAATCAGATCTTCCAGTGGCAACTATCGCATCTTTTCTTACTTCCTCTATTTCTTCAGGTGTAATTTCAGGGTCTGGATTCGCGCAGGCAAAAATAATTGGATTCTTAGACATCAACTTAACCATATCCTTTTTTAAAACACCAGCTGAGGAGAGACCCAAAAACACATCTGCATTTTTAATCGCATCTTTTAATGTTCTATCTTTTGTGTCAATAGCAAAAGCAGACTTCCATTGATTAAGACCATCACGTTTTTTATGGATTACTCCTTTTCTATCTAACATCGTAATATTCTTTCTTGTAACACCTGTTTTTATAAAAAGGTTGGTACATGCCATTGCTGAGGCTCCTGCACCGTTAACTACAACTTTGATTTTTTTAATATCTTTTTTTGCTATATCGATAGCATTAATTAATGCGGCACATGTAATAATTGCAGTCCCATGTTGGTCATCATGGAAAACAGGGATGTCTAAAATCTCTTTTAATTTTTTCTCAATTATAAAACAATCTGGGGCAGCAATATCTTCAAGATTAATACCACCAAAGCTTTTTGAGAAATTCTTAATAGATTTAATAATTTCATCTGCATCATTTGAGTCAATTTCTAAATCTATTGAATCTATATCTGCGAATCTTTTGAATAAAACAGCTTTTCCCTCCATTACTGGTTTAGACGCGATTGCACCTAAATTTCCCAAACCTAATATTGCAGATCCATTACTTATTACCGCAACAAGATTACCTTTTGTTGTGTAATCATAAGCTAAGTCAGGGTTTTTATATATGGCTTTAACAGGTGCGGCCACGCCTGGCGAATAGGCAAGAGCCAAGTCCCTCTTAGTTGTCATTGGTTTTGAGGAAACAATCTCGATTTTACCAGATTTATTATTATTATGAAATTCTAATGCTTCTTTATCTGAATAATGTTCAATTTTCTTTTTTTTCATTTAATACAATTAGCGATACAAATAGAGCTAAATTAAGACTAATATGATTTATGAATCTAATTAAGTCAACCGGGACATTTAGCTTCTTCACTTTATTAAGTAGAGTTCTTGGATATTTGCGGGACTTATTTATAGCAATATTTTTGGGGTCTGGTCCAATAGCTGATGCATTTTTTGTTGCTTTTAGAATACCAAATACTTTCAGAAGATTATTTTCAGAGGGAACATTTAATGCTGCTTTCGTACCCCTTTATTCAACAGAACTTACAAAAGGTAAAAAGCCATCACAAAAATTTGCTAACGAAATATATAATATTCTAATAGTTGGTTTACTTTTTTTAATTTTAATTATTGAAATTTTTATGCCTTGGTTCGTACTTTTGATTGCTCCAGGCTTTACAGAAAATTCCGAAAAACTTGAACTTACAATTTATCTAACTAGGATAACATTTCCTTTTTTATTTTTTATAAGTTTAGCATCTTTTTTTGCAGCAATACTAAATTCGCATAATAAATTTGCTCTATCAGCTGCTGCACCGATAGTCTTAAATATAATTTTAATTTTAATATTACTTTTTGGCAGATATTTAAACGATGATCTTGTGAAATATTTAGCTTACGGAGTAACTATTTCGGGAATAATTCAGTTTTTATTGTTGATCTTGTTTGTTAAAAACTTTGTAAGTTTAAATATATCATTAAAATTTAAATTAACAAAAAACGTAAAGTTATTTTTTACTAAACTCTTACCAAGTATTTTTTCCTCTGGCGTAACTCAAATTAATATTCTAGTTGGAACGATAATTGCATCATTTCAAGCAAGTGCAGTCTCTTATTTATATTATGCAGATAGAATTTATCAAATTAATCTGGCTATAGCTGGGATAGCAATAGGTACAATATTGCTTCCCAACCTTAGCAGATATGTTAAAGAAAAAAATCAAAATAAAATAAATCTAATTCAAAATAAGTCACTTGAGCTTAGTTTATTTTTAAGTATTCCTGCAACTCTTGCATTATTAATTGCATCAGAGGAAATTACATCCTCTCTCTTTGGATACGGTTCTTTTAATAATTTAAGTGTTAAAAATTCGGCCGATGCACTTTTTTATTTTGCTCTAGGACTACCTGCATTTGCATTTATTAAAGTTTTTTCAAGTTTTGTTTTTGCAAGACAAAATACTAAAATTCCATTTTACTTTTCATTAATTTCTGTAATTTTTAATATAATTATAAGCTTATATTTTTTCAATAAAATTGGATTTATAATAATTCCAATAGCAACCTCTATATCATCCTGGTTAAATTCATTATTATTACTATTTTATTTAATCTACAAAAATTATTTTAACTTTAAATTAGATATTATTATTTCTTTTATAAGAATTGTTTTAGTTTCATCGATAACGTCATTAATATTTTATTATCTTATTGATCTGACCCAAGAATATCTAACTTTTGAAAGTGGTTATAAGTTATTAACTATGCTCGCTATAGTAGTTTTAACATTAATAATTTATATTGTGATATCGATCATTACTAAAGCTTTCAAAATATCAGATATTAAATTAAAGTATTGATTTATGGCTAAAAAAATATTCTCTGGTGTTCAGCCAACTGGTAATTTGCATTTAGGTAATTATATCGGAGCAATTAAAAATTTTGTAGATCTTCAAAACGAAAAAAATAATCAATGTATTTTTTGTGTTGTAGATTTACATGCAATAACTGTTAAGCAAAATCCTAGAGAACTAAAAGACAACATAAGGGAAACTACAGCAGCATTTTTAGCAAGTGGTATTGAGCCAGAAAAAAGTATAATTTTTAATCAATCACTAGTACCAGCTCATTCAGAAGGATCCTGGATTCTTGGATGCGTCGCAAGAATGGGTTGGTTAAATAGAATGACCCAGTTTAAGGAGAAAGCAGGTAAGGATAAAGAAAAAGCAAGTATAGGTCTCTATATCTACCCAGTTTTAATGGCTGCAGATATTCTTTTGTATGATGCATCTCATGTTCCGGTAGGAGAAGACCAAAAACAACACTTAGAATTATCAAGAGATATTGCTCAAAAATTTAATTTAGATTATGAGTGCCTAGATTTTTTTAAAATTCCTGAGCCATTAATTCAAAAAAAATTTTCAAGAATAATGAGCTTAAAAGATGGAACAAAAAAAATGAGCAAATCAGACCCTTCTGATTTAAGCAGAATAAACCTTAAGGATACTAAAGATGAAATCATTAATAAAATTAAAAAAGCAAAAACGGATAATGATACAATGCCAGAAGATGAAAATAATCTTAATAAAAGACCTGAAATCGAAAATTTATTGAGTATTTATTCTAGTTTATCTAATCAAAATCTAAAAAATACAATTGATCAATTTAGCGGAAAGAACTTTTCAGAATTTAAAAATGAGTTAGCAGAGATAGTTGTGGAAAAAATTTCACCTATTTCCGATGAAATAAGAAGGCTAGAAAAAGATCCTCAATTTATAGATAATATTTTGTTAAATGGGTCTAAAAAGGCTGAAAAAATGGCAAAATTGAAAGTTGAAAAACTGAAAAAAATTATAGGTTTTTAAATAATCATATTTAAAACTTAAAAAAATTGACTATATAAATATCATGTTCATCCAAACTCAAAAAACTCCAAACCCAAATTCTTTGAAATTTGTTACTGGTAAAAAAGTATCTACAATTGGACCTATTGAAATTTCAAAAAATGAAATGACGGATAATATTTTGTTGAGAAATATTTTTTCTGTGAAAGGTGTTGAAAGTATATTTTTAACTGAGGATTTTTTGTCAATAAATAAACAAGATGAAATAGATTGGGAAGATATTAAACATATTATACTAGCATTACTAAATGAGTATTACGCAAATGGTAAAGAAATTATTATCGATAAAAAACCATCGATTGTAAATACTGAAAATTTAAAAGAAGTTGAAAAACAGATTATTAAAATATTAGATACAAAGATTAAACCCGCAGTAGCAAGAGATGGAGGTGATATAAAATTTATAGAATTTAAGAATGGTATTGTAAAGGTACAGTTACGTGGTAGTTGTTCAGGCTGCCCAAGCTCTGTTATAACTTTAAAACAAGGAGTTCAAAATCTTTTGACACATTATATTCCAGATGTTAAACAAGTCGAGGCTATTTAGAAACAGGCATGTTTAAAAATTCAAAGATTAATTTTAAAATTTTAAAAAAACCAAAATTAAATCTAAAACAAATAAGAAAAATAATAAACGAAAGAGGCTTTGTATTAAAAAAAAAGAGGAATTTTTTTAATTTTAGTGAGTTAAAAAGCCTATACTACACAATTGCGAGCAGTTTAGTTTTAATATTAATTTTTTTTCTACTACCTTTATCCATAGATGTAAAAAAAGAGCTCCAGGTAGTAAAACAAAGTATTGATAATAATTCTAAAATTGACTTCCAAAAAGTACTAGAAGGTAAGCCCTTGAAGGAAAAAGATGATGTTGATCAAATTTTAGATACTAAAAATTTATTTGAGGATATTTTCTCATTTGATGAAATGCCAACAGATACAGTAAGGCTAAGTGCATCAACAGTTAAGGAATTATTCAAAGATACTGAATATGATCTAAATGAAATAAGAAAATCAAAATTGGTCAAACCTATTAAACTCTCTTTATTACCAGAGGAAATACGAAAGATTGAAAGCACAAAGGAGAAAAAAAAACTTTTCCTAGAGATAATTTTACCTTTAGTTCTTGAGGAAAATAATAGAATTAAATTAGATAGAATAAAATTATTCAGGGTATTAAATAAAAAAAGTAATTCAAATAGTGAAACTAGATGGCTAAATTCTAAATTTAAACAGTATGGCGTAGTCAATAAAGATTTATCAACATTAAAAATACGAATGGATGAGATACCAGTATCTTTAGCTTTGGCTCAAGCAGCCAAAGAAACAGGATGGGGTACCTCGAGATTTGCAATTGAGGGAAATGCATTATTTGGACAGTGGACTTTTAGCGGAGAGGGAATAAAACCTGCCGGAGCAGATTCTAGTGACGGATCTCACAAAGTAATGAAGTTTAAAGTTCTCAAAGCATCTGTAAGAGCATATCAAAGAAATCTAAATACTCACAATAGCTACAGAGAATTTAGAAAGGCAAGAGCATTAATGAGAGAGAGAGATCAAAAATTAGATAGTCTTGATCTTGCGGACTACTTAGATAAGTACGCAGCTACAGGAATTGAATATACGAAAATAATAAAAAAAATAATCGAACAGAATTCTCTTCAAGATTTCGACAAAGTAAAACTATTGCCTTCAAGTACACAACTTAAAAATTTAATCTAATTTGTTTTAACAGAAAATTGAATTCCAAACCATCTCCATCCATCATCATTTAAAGAACAATTAATTCTTCCTCTTCTAAAAAGGAACTTGTCTCTAAAATTTATTTTTAAAGTATTTCCAACAAAGGTTAGTTTAGATTTCTCCCACTGATTTCCTTCGTCAGAAAAACAATTAATATTTTTAATATTTTTTTGTTCCTCAAAGAAATCAATTTTTAAATTTGGCGGATTATTATCAGTTATATACATGTCAATTGGACTTATTTTTTTGAACTGAAGTGGCAATAAATCAACTACAAAACTAAATCTATCTAAATCTCCATATTTTTCATTGATTGGAAATCTTGGAAGCTGATACTTATCTTTGTTTAAATCAATCACACCAGAATGCTGTCCAAAAGCAAACTTAAATTTTTTCTTAATAAAATTAATATGTTCTAAACTGTATTCCCCAAAAGGATGTGAATAGAAGACAGGATTATAACCTAACTCTTTCTTAAAAATATTAATTGATTGATTAATATCGCTTTTGAACTCATCAAAATTAAAATCTATTAGATATTCATGAGAATGTGAATGATTTCCAATAAATGCAAATTCTTCACTTTCTACTTCTTTTATCTGTTCCCAGTTCATATAACCGTTTTTTCCAACCGGCTCCGTGGAAACGAATAAAATAAAAGGAATTTTATTTCGTTTTAAAAAAGGCCATGCATTTTCATAAAATGAAGAAAACGCATCATCTATAGTTATCAAAATTTTTTTTTCATCTTTTGGTTTCCCAAAGTTCTTTTGAAAATCATCAGGATTTTCAAACTTATATTTTTTATTTTTTATAATTTGAATTTGCTTTTCAAAAATTTCCATTCTAACATTTGTTGATGGATACTTATTCTCGTTAAATCTATGATACATAAGAGATAATGTTCCGGCTTCTCCAGAATAATATTTACTATCATTTTCTAGTGCAATAGAATCGCTTAAAAAAATAAAAAAAATGAAAAATTTGATAATTGATGCGGCAGGTAATAAAATTTTATTAATCATAATCAATGATAAAAATATTTATACTAGTAGTCATGAAAATAGCAAAAGCAATTTTGATAAAATAACAATTTTAATCAACGATTTATTAAAGAAATATAAAACAACATTATCAGGTATAAACCAAATATACGTAAATCGGGGGCCAGGAAGTTTTGCTGGTATAAGAAACTCATTATCTATTGTAAAAGGAATTCATCTAGCAAAAAATATTAACTATTATTGTTTCAGTTTTTTAGACTTTTCTGAAAAGGATAAAAAAAAATTAAAAAATTGGCAAGAATTACCAAATTTATGTAGAAAATATAAAATTAAAAAAAATTTGATTAATCCGATTTATTAGAGTTAAATTAGTGGATGTCAGAAACAATAGAAAAAAAATGTATTGAAAAGGGCGTGAAACTTACAGAGCAAAGAAGAATTATTGCTCGAGTAATTTCAGAGTCAAAAGAGACATATGGGGAATCTGATCATCCCGATGTTGACGAATTATACAGTAGAGTGTCAAAAATAGATCCAAAAATCAGTATCGCAACAGTTTACAGAACTGTAAAACTTTTTGAAGAAGCAGGGATACTGGTAAAACATGACTTTAAAGCAGGTAAGGCAAGATACGAGATCAATGATGATCATAATCATTTAATTGATATTAAAACAGGAGAAATAATCGAATTTGTAGACAATGATATAGAGGAACTACAAAAAAAAATTGCCGAAAAGTATGGCTATGAGTTAGTCGATCACAAGCTTGAGCTTTACGGTGTTAAAAAAAAAACTTAATTAATGTCAAAAAGAGTATTTATAAAAACATTCGGTTGTCAGATGAATGTTTACGACTCAAATAGAATCTTAGATACAATCAAAAAAATTGGTTTTACGGAGACTAAATCATTAGAGTTAAGCAATTGTTTTATACTTAATACCTGCCACATTCGAGACAAAGCTAAAGAAAAAGTTTACCATGAAATAGGTAGAGTAAAACAAAATTTTGAGGGAAAAGTAAAACCAATTGTTATTGTAGCTGGTTGTGTTGCACAAGCAGAAAACTCTGAAATGTTAAAGAGAGAGCCTTATATTGATTTTGTAATTGGGCCACAATCTTATCATAAGTTAAATTATACAATTGAAAATTTTGAGAAGAATAAAATTAGAAATGAAATTACTGATTTTGACTCCATATCAAAATTTGACTATTTGAGTAAAATCAAAAACCAAGATAGTAACGTATCTTCATTTATCACAATTCAAGAGGGATGTGATAAGTTTTGTCACTTTTGCGTAGTACCTTATACACGTGGACCAGAGTATTCAAGACCGTTCTACCAAATTTTAAATGAAGCAAAGCAATTAATACAAAGTGGCACTAAAGAAATAATTTTATTGGGACAAAATGTAAACGCGTACTCAAGTGTAGAAAATAAAAAAGAATATAGATTATCAGATTTAATTATGGCCTTAGAAAACATAAAAGAGCTAAAGAGAATTAGATATATTACATCACATCCAAGAGATATGAGCGATGATTTAATAGATTGTTATAGAAACACAAAAAAGCTAATGCCGTTTATCCATCTGCCAATTCAATCAGGATCAAATAAGATATTAAATCTTATGAATAGAAAACATAAAGTCGAAGATTATATTGATGTTTATGAAAGATTAAAAAAAATCAATAATAAAATTGAATTTTCTAGCGATTTTATTGTTGGCTATCCTGGTGAAACAGAAAAAGATTTTGAGGAAACATTGAAGCTAGTTAGAAATCTAAAATTTTTAAACTCATACTCATTTATATTTAGCCCAAGACCAGGAACCACAGCCTCAAACTATGACCAAATAGATAAAAAAATTTTAAAAGAAAGATTAAAAGTTTTACAAGAAATACTTTTTAATAATCAAAAGATTAAAAATAAAAGCTTTGAAAATAATCAGGTCAATGTTTTAGTTGAAAATAAAATGGAAAACCAAGATAAATTCTTTGGAAGAAATGAATATATGACATCTGTAATATTTAATGGAAATGAAAGTTTAGTTGGAAAAATAATTCCGGTTAAGATAAACAACAGTAATCAAAATAGTTTATTTGGTGAAATTTTAACTAACGATGTTGAGGCAGCATAGAATTGAATAAAACCCAAAGTAAAATTAGTACTAACCTAAAGTTTGTTTATTCGGACAATTCTCTAAGTATTGTATTTCCAAATAATGAACTCTTGATGGGAATTCTAGGTGAATTTAATAAAAATTTAAAAGAACTTGAAAATTTAACAAATACAAACCTTTATTTTAGAGGAAATTCAATAATAACAAAAAGTGATGATAAAAAAATTCAAATTATAAAAAATGCAATTCAATTTTTATGTGATCAATATATTATTAATGGATCGATAGAAAAAAAAGATATAATCTCATCAGTAAGCAAATTTATGATTAATGAAAATAATAATTTAGATAAAAAAATTGAGTACATTATTAAAACTCCAAAAAAGTCTGTAATACCAAGATCAGAAAAACAAAAAAAATATGTTTCCGCTTTAAGAAGTAGTGACATTATTATATCAACAGGTCCAGCTGGAACAGGAAAAACTTTTTTATCTGTAGCAGTGGCATTGACAATGCTTTTAGAAAAAAAAATCGAGAGAATTATTTTATCTAGACCCGCGGTGGAAGCTGGTGAGAGATTAGGTTTTTTACCTGGAGATATGAGAGAAAAAGTTGATCCATATTTACGCCCTTTATATGACTCTTTGTATGATTTATTAGATTTTGAAAAAATTCAAAAAAAAATTGAAATTGGTGATATTGAAATTGCTCCACTAGCATTTATGAGAGGTAGAACTCTTAAAAATTCTTTTGCAATTTTAGATGAGGCTCAAAATGCAACAGATACACAAATTAAAATGTTTTTAACGCGTATCGGAGAAAACTCAAAAATAGTAATTAATGGTGATCCGTCACAAATAGATTTACCTAATAAATCTTTATCAGGGTTAAATAGATCCAAAAAACTATTACGACATTTAAATGAAATTTCTGTAGTAGATTTCGACCACACCGACGTAGTCAGACACCCTTTAGTCTCAAAGATTGTCAAGGCTTATTCGGATAATAATAACAATGATTAAAGTTGACGTTGTTATTGATAATAATAAGTGGAAAAAAAAAATAAAAAGAGCAAATTTTTTTTTTAATAAAATTTTAAAATTTTTTCCAAAAAAGTATAAATTTGAAAAAAAAAAAATTTTATTTTCACTTTCTTTGTCCGATAACCAAAAAATTCAAAAATTGAATAAAAAATTTAGAAAAAAAAATAAACCGACAGATGTGCTTTCATTTCCTTACAATGATAAAGTGGGTAAAAACGAATTTTACCTTGGTGACATAATAATTAGTTACAACTATATGAACCAACCAAAAAATATAAGTAATTTAAATTTTAAAAATAAGGTTGTAAAAATTTTTATTCATGGTTTTCTACATCTTTTAGGTTTTGACCATAAAAAAAATAGTGATTTTAATAAAATGCAAAGAGAAGAAAATAAATTATTTAATTTATTAGAAAAAAAAATTGAAAAAATTATTTAATAATAAAAAAATCATATACTTTATAGTTTTCATTTTAGGAAGTTTAAGTTCTTTCAGTCTTCCACCATATAATTGGTTTTTAATAAATTTTTTTACTTTAAGTTTTTTCTTTATTCTTTTAGTACAAAATAAAAATTTAGACAAAAAAAATTATTTTTTTTACGGATGGTTATTTGGTTTTGGTTATTTTTTATTCAGTTTATATTGGATAGCAATTTCACTAACATTTGATACAAGTCTTAAAATTTTAATACCTGTTTCAATAATAATAATACCATCTTTCTTGTCTTTATTTTTTGCTATACCTGCTTACTTATTGTTCTTCTTTTTTAAATTTAAAAATTTAGCTTTAATTTTAATTTTCTCTTTAATCTTAGGGGTCTTTGAATTTATTAGAGGTCATATTTTTACAGGGTTTCCATGGAATTTATTCTTATATTCTTTATCAAATAACATCTCATATATTCAAATGACCTCGTTTATTGGAACATATGGTTTAAATTTAGTTACTACTACATTTTTTTTTATTCCCGCAATTTTATTTTTAAAAAAGACAAAATTTGAATTAATTTTATCGTTCGTTTTTTTTTCAATTTTACTATCATTTTTTTTAATAGGAGAATTCAGAATAAACGATCATAATAGAATTTTAAAAACTCAAAAACATATTCAAATTAAAATAATTTCCTCAAATATCGAAATAAAAAGATTTTATGACTCTTCAAAAGAGTTGGAAATTATAGATGAAATGATAAAAATCAGTAATCCTGAAAAAGAAATACCAACTTTATTTATATGGCCTGAGGGGACTCTTACATCTACATACCTTGACGATATTGATAAATATAAAACTTTTTTTAAAAAATTTAGTGAAAAGCATTTAATTTTATTAGGTATAAATGATTTGAATGAAGACGATAATTTAAAAATTTATAATTCTTTAGCTATCGTTGATAATGAATTAAATATAAAAGCATTATATCGCAAGAATTATCTTGTTCCCTTTGGAGAATTTTTACCATTTGAGAATGCTCTAAATAAAATTGGCTTGAGAAGCATTACAAATAATTATCAGTCATTTTCTAAAGGAGATCGCAGGGATATAATTAATATTAATAACGACGACTTTAACTTGAATTTACTACCATTAATTTGTTATGAGGTAATATATTCAGGTAAACTATCTGAAGTTAATAATTACGATTTAATAATTAATATTTCTGAAGATGGATGGTTTGGAAAATCTATAGGACCTCATCAACATTTTGCTCATTCAGTTTTTAGAGCTATAGAGGAAGGGAAAAGTATTATCAGATCATCAAATAATGGAATTTCAGCTATAATAGATCCTAAAGGAAAAATCATAAAAATTAATAAGTCAACTTCTAGTGGTGCATTAAGTGAATATGGTTTTGAAAAGCTGAGTGAAATGACTGTATTTTCAACATATGGTCGTAATAATATATTCTTTTATTTAGTCTTAATTTATATTACCTTAATTTTTTTTTTAAAAAGACAAGGGAGTTAAAATGAAAAAAAATTATTTGTTTACAAGCGAATCCGTTTCAGAAGGTCATCCAGACAAAGTATGTGATAGAATCTCTGACATGGTCGTCGATACTTATTTAGGCATGGAGCCACAAGCAAGAGTAGCCTGCGAAACATTGACTACAACAAATAAAGTTGTTTTGGCAGGAGAGACCAGAGGCCCAGATATCAATAAAGATGAGTTAATTTCAAAAGTTAGGAATTGCATTAAGGACATTGGGTATGACCAAGATGGCTTCACTTACAAAGAAGCTACTAAAGTTGAGTGTCATTTACACTCTCAGTCAGCTGACATAGCGATGGGAGTTGACTCTTCAGGAAATAAAGATGAAGGTGCAGGAGACCAAGGTATAATGTTTGGTTATGCATGTAATGAGACTGATGTTCTTATGCCAGCTCCAATACATTTTTCTCACAGAATTTTAAGATTAATGGCTGAAGATAGAAAATCTGGAAAGCTTAAAGGAATAGAACCAGACTCAAAAAGCCAAATTACAATTGAGTATAAGGATGGAGTTCCAGCAAATGTAAAATCAGTGGTAATTTCTACGCAACATTCTAAAGACGTTAATTTAGCAAAAGTAAAAGAACTATGCATCCCCTATATTGAAAAATCCATTCCAAAAAATTTATTAGGCAACCTTGATGAAAACGAAATATATATCAATCCAACTGGAAATTTTGTTATTGGAGGACCGGATGGAGATACTGGACTAACTGGAAGAAAAATAATTGTAGATACTTACGGTGGAGCTGCACCACATGGTGGTGGAGCTTTTTCTGGAAAAGATCCAACCAAAGTTGACAGATCAGCAGCATACGCTTCAAGATATTTAGCTAAAAATATCGTAGCTTCAAAAATTTCTGATAAATGTTTGATACAGTTAGCGTATGCTATCGGAGTTTCTAAACCTTTATCAATATATGTTGATCTATTTTCTAATGATGAAGAAAAAAATAATCATGTGGAAAAACTCATTAAAGATAATTTTGACTTAAGTCCAAGAGGTATAAGAGAAATGTTAGGACTAAATAAACCTATATATGAAAAATCAGCTGCCTATGGCCATTTTGGAAGGGAACCAGAGTCAAATGGTGCATTTTCATGGGAAAAAACAGATAAGACCTCAGTATTTAAATAAGTAAAAAGTTGAAAATATAATAAAAATATCTATATTCCACTTACATTATTGAAATTTCAAAAATGGGCTTCGGCCCATTTTTTTTTGGTAGAGAAAATGTTAAATAGACGCTCAGACAAATTAGAACTATTAAGAATTGCAGAAGCAGTAGCTTTAGAAAAATCTATAGATAAAGAATTAATAATTAATTCAATGGAAACAGGTATAGCTAAAGCAGCAAAATCAAAATTTGGGCAGGAAAATGAAATAGAGGTACAAATAAATAGAGATAATGGAGATATTGGAATATTTAGAAAGTTAGTGATAGTTGAAAATCCCGAAAATACTAATACTGAAATTAGTCTTCAACAAGCTCAAAAACTTGGTGATGAAAATAAGGAAAAGAATATCGGTGATATAATTTTACAACCTTTGCCCACATTTGATTTCGGAAGAATTGCAGCTCAAACAGCCAAACAAGTAATAAGTACAAGTGTAAGAGAAGCTGAAAGGGAAAGGCAGTTTAATGATTTTATCGATAAAAAAGATACAATATTAAGCGGTATTGTAAAAAGATTAGAGTTTGGAAATGTAATTGTTGATTTAGGGAGAACTGAAGCAATAATACAAAAAAATGAAATGATCCCTAGAGAAAATATTAAAGCTGGAGATAGAATCAAGGCATATTGTTATGATGTTAGAAGAGAGCCTAGAGGACAACAAATTTTCTTATCAAGAGCACACCCAAAATTTATGGAAAAATTATTTATTCAAGAAGTACCAGAGATATATGATGGCTTAATTGAAATTATTTCTTCATCAAGAGATCCAGGCAGTAGAGCAAAAATTTGTGTAAAGGCTATTGATAATTCATTAGATCCAGTTGGAGCTTGCGTAGGTATGAGAGGTAGTAGAGTACAAGCGGTTGTTAATGAATTACAAGGGGAAAAAATTGATATTGTAAATTGGTCTGAAGATCCTGCTGTTGTAGTATCGAACGCATTGTCTCCAGCAGAAATTCAAAGAGTAAATGTTGACCTAGAAAATAAAAAATTAGATGTAATTTTAACTGAGGAAAACTTAAGCAAAGCTATAGGTAGGAGAGGTCAAAATGTTAGATTAGCTACAAAATTAATGAATTTTGAAATTAATATTATGACTGATCAAGAGGACTCAGAGAGAAGACAAACTGAGTTTAAAGAGAAAACCGAAAATTTTGTAAAAAATTTAGAGCTTGATGAAACACTAGGTCAATTACTTGTAGCCGAGGGATTTTCTTCAATTGACGATATTAAAGACTCTACAGTTGAGGCATTAATTAAAATCGAGGGTATTGAGGAAGATACTGCAAAAGAATTGATAGATAGAGCGAAAGAATCTTATCAAAAAGACCAGGAAGAAATTTCAAAAAAAATCAAAGATCTTGGTCTTGAAAGCAATCTGATTGAGCATGATGGTTTAACACCGGGTATGCTTGTTACATTAGGAGAGCAAAAAATTTTAACTTTAAATGATTTTGCTGATTTAGCATCAGATGAGCTAACTGGTGGATATGATATTATTAAGGGTGAGAGAATAAAAATAAAAGGTTATCTTGAGGAATTTGCACTCTCTAAAAGTGAAGCAGATAATTTAATTATGTCTGCTAGAGAAAAAGTTTATAAAGATTAAGGATGACGTATGGAGAAAAAAAAAACGAAATTAACATTGTCTGGAAATTTAAAAAAATCAATATCAAATATTGAAAAAGCAAAAACTCAAGGGAAAAACTCTGTTTTTATAGAAAAGAAATCAAATAAGTTTTCACCTAAAAAACAATTTAATAATAACACAAAATTTAGCTTTAAACCAAAAAGCCCCAATTTTTCAAAACCTACATCCCCCCCGAATGATTATGAAAAAAGAAAACTTGCTGAACAAAGAGCAACTAAAAGACTTAAAGAGGATAAAGATAAAAGAGATGTAAAAGGTAAAGCAGGAACTAAAAGGCGTGAGTTAAAACTTACTATATCTAGAGCTCTTAGTGGCGAGGATGAGGGAAGATCAAGAAGTTTAGCAGCTTTAAAAAGAGCAAAGCAAAAAGAAAATAGAATAATACAAAAAGATAGCACTCAGGAAAGATTAAAACCTGTCAAAAGAGACGTAAATATTCCGGAAATAATCACTATAAGAGAATTAGCAAATAGAATGGCCGAGCAATCTAGCAATATTATTAAACACTTGTTAGGTATGGGTGTAACTGCAACAATAAATCATTCAATCGACTCGGATACTGCTGAATATTTAGTCAAAGAATTTGGGCATAATCCCATCAAGGAAGAAAAAACTGAGGAAATTATTAAAAAAATTAAAGAGGTAAAATCCGAGAACTTAAAAAATAGACCACCAATAGTAACAGTTATGGGGCATGTTGATCATGGTAAAACATCTTTGTTAGATGTTTTAAGGAGTACAAACGTTGTTTCTGGAGAATTCGGAGGAATAACTCAACACATTGGTGCTTACCAAATAAGTCATAAAGATCAAAAAATTACATTCATAGATACACCTGGTCATGCCGCTTTTACTGAGATGAGGGCACGTGGATCTAAGTTAACTGATTTAGTAGTTTTAGTTGTTGCTGCTGATGATGGAGTAAAACCACAAACTATAGAGTCAATTAAACATGCAAAAGCAGCAAAAGTACCAATTGTAGTAGCCATCAATAAATGTGACCTGCCTGAAGCTGATCCTCAGAAAATAAAAAATCAACTTTTGGAACATGAACTAATAGCTGAAGAGTTATCAGGTGATACTTTAATGGTTGAGATCTCGACAAAAACTAAAAAAAATTTAGATAAACTTGTAGAGTCAATTATACTACAAGCAGAACTTTTAGATTTAAAAACTGACTATGAGAGTAAATCTACAGGGGTAGTTTTAGAGTCTAAAATTGATGTTGGTAGAGGTCCTATAGCTAACATTATAATTACAAGTGGTACATTAAAAAAAGGTGATTATTTTGTGAGTGGTTTACAGTGGGGAAAAGTAAGAGTAATTAACAATGATCATGGAAAAAATATTGATACAGCCTTACCTGCTTCTCCAGTGGAAGTTTTAGGAATAAACGGCGCTGCCAAATCAGGAGATGATTTTTTAGTCTTAGAAAATGAAAAAGAGGCAAAGACACTTTGCGATGCAAGAGTTCAAGAGTCAAAAGTAGGTAAAAATCCTTTAAAATTTGTAACACAAGAGTCAGCTTTTAAAGATAAAGTTTCAGAGGAATTAAACATTATTATAAAGTCGGATGTTCACGGATCATCAGAGGCTATAAAAAACGCTGTGATGCAAATAAAACATGATGAGATAAAACCAAAAATAATTTTATCAGATATAGGAATGGTAACAGAAACGGATGTTTCTTTAGCTAAAGCCTCAAAGGCAATATTAATTGCTTTCAATGTCAAACCAACGAAGGAAGCAAAAAAACTAGCTGAGCAAGAAAAAATTTTAATTTCCTCATACAATATAATTTATGAGGTATTGGATTTTATTAAAAATAAAATGTCAGGGTTATTATCGCCTGATGTTGAGGAGCAGATTATTGGATCTGCAGAGATATTAGAAATATTTAAGGTCTCAAAGGTCGGTAAAGTTGCAGGATCAAAAGTTATAAATGGAGAAATAACGAATAATTCAAGTGCGAGAATTATAAGAGATGGAGCAATTATTTATAATGGCAAGATTGGGTCGATTTTTAGAGAAAAAAATCAAGCCAAACAAGTAAGTGCAGGCTTAGAATGTGGTATTACACTAAAAGATTTCAGTGATTTTCAAAAAAATGACATTATAGAAGTTTATAACTCTAAGATAACTGAGAGAAGAATATGAGAAGCAAAAAATCAAGTAGACCTGTAACACAAAGACAATTGAGAGTTGGAGAGATGATAAAACAAGCTTTAGGGACAATTTTTGTAAGAGGAGAGGCAAAATTGCCAAATTTAGATACAAATAATATAACAGTAACTGAAGTTAGGATGAGCCCTGACCTTAAAACAGCAAAAGCATTTGTTTTGCCACTTGGTGGAAAAAATGCTACTGAAGCGGTTAATATATTAAAGGAATTTTCCTTTGTTGTAAGAAAAGTTCTTTCAAAAAAAATAACTATGAAGTTTTTACCAAAAATACTATTTGTAAAAGACGACTCTTTTGAGTATGCAGAAAAAATTGAAAATTTAATAAAACAAACTAATAGACAGGAAAAGGTATGATTAAAAAAGCTAAGGATTTAGCAATCCACGAGAAGGATACAGGATCCTCTGAAGTTCAAATTGCATTATTAACAGAAAAGATTGAGGTGTTATCTAAACATGTTAAGGAATTTAAGAAAGATAAGCATTCCTCAGTTGGATTATTAAAAGCAGTAAATAAAAGAAAAAAGTTATTAGATTATTTAAAAAGGAATAAATTAGACTCCTATAAAAATGTAATAAGTAAATTAAATATAAGGAAGTAAATGTTTAAAGTTTTTAAGAAAGAAATTGAAGTAGCAGGAAAAAAAATAAGTTTAGAAACTGGCAAAATAGCTAGACAAGCAGATGGAGCAATAATTGCAAAATGTGGGGAAACTGTGGTAATGGCTACGGTTGTAGGTGCAAAAAAAGTGAATCCAGATGTAGATTATTTTCCTTTATCAGTGAACTACCAAGAAAAATATTATGCAGCGGGCAAAATACCAGGGGGATACTTCAAAAGAGAAGCAAGACCAACTGAGAGCGAAACATTAATTTCTAGATTGATCGATAGACCAATCAGGCCTCTATTCCCTGATGAGTTCAAAAATGAAGTTCAATTACTACCAACTGTAATTTCATATGACAAAGAAAACGAAGCAGATATTTTATCAATTATTGCATCTTCAGCAGCTTTAGCGATTTCAGGAATGCCGTTTATGGGTCCGGTAGGAGCATCAAGAGTTGGTTTAATTGATGGTAAATATGTTTTAAATCCATCAAAAATTGACTTACAAAAATCAAAATTAGATTTGGTTGTTGCAGGCACTAAAGACGCTGTGCTGATGGTCGAGTCTGAAGCAAAAGGCTTAACTGAGGAAGAGATGTTAAATGCAGTTAAGTTTGGTCATGAAAATTTTGTCCCTATTATTAAAATGATCGAAGATCTTGCAAATGAGTGTAGAAAACCAGACTGGGAAACTGAAAAAAAAGATCTTACAGAAATTAGAAAAAAACTTGAAAGTGAATTTACGGATGATTTAAAAAAAGCATTCTCTACAAGAGACAAACAAGACAGATCAAATCAAATTTCTGAGATAACAGAAAAAGCTAAAAAATTGTATGAGGAGAATGAAAATTTCACAGATTTAGATGTCAATTACGAGCTCAAGAACTTAGAAAAGAGAATTGTTAGGACAGATATTCTTAAAAACAAAAATAGGATTGATGGAAGAGGTCTTGCAGACGTACGGCCTATCATGTGTGAAGTTGGAATTTTACCTAGAGTTCATGGATCAGCATTATTTACAAGAGGAGAGACTCAAGCAATTGTCACAACGACATTAGGAACTTCTGATGACGAACAAAGAATTGAAAGTTTAGATGGTCTACAAAGAGAAAGGTTCATGCTACATTATAATTTTCCACCATTCTCAGTAGGAGAAACTGGCAGAATTGGCACAGGAAGAAGAGAAATTGGGCACGGTAAACTTGCCTGGAGAGCTATAAATTCTTCTTTGCCACCAAAAGAAAGTTTTCCATATACTTTTAGGATTGTTTCAGAAATAACAGAATCAAATGGCTCATCTTCTATGGCTACAGTTTGTGGATCGTCACTTGCTCTGATGGATGCAGGTGTCCCAATAAAAGAGCCAGTAGCAGGTATTGCAATGGGACTGATTAAAGAAGGTGATGACTTTAGTGTACTTTCAGATATTTTAGGAGATGAGGATCATTTAGGTGATATGGATTTTAAAGTGGCGGGAACAAAAAATGGTATTACGTCTCTTCAAATGGATATCAAAATTACAGGAATTACATTTGAGATAATGGAACAAGCACTAAAACAAGCAAAAGATGGAAGAATTCATATTTTAGGCGAGATGAATAAAGCATTATCAAAATCAAGAGATGATGTAGGTAAACATACACCTAAGATGGAAAAAATAACTGTCGATAAAAAAGATATAGCAACAGTCATTGGAAAAGGTGGAGCAACTATAAGAGAAATAGTGGAAAAATCAGGAGCCAAAGTTGACGTTAACGACGAGGGCGAAGTCACAGTGTCAGCCCCAGATGAGGACTCAAGAAATAAAGCAATGCAAATGATTAAAGATCTCACTGCAAAGGCTGAATTAAATAAAATTTATAATGGTAAAGTAATGAAGATTATGGAGTTTGGTGCTTTTGTAAATTTTCTAGGAAAACAAGATGGTCTAGTTCATATTTCAGAATTAGCAGACAAAAGAGTTGCTAAGGTAACTGATGTTGTTAAAGAGGGTGATGAGGTTAAAGTAAAAGTAATTGGATTTGATAGAGGAAAAGTTAAATTATCAATCAAGCAAGCAGCAATTTAATTAACATGCAAAATCAAGAAATATTGGAAATAATTGAAAATCTAAAAGGTAGAAGAAGTTATGAGGAAAAGAAAGCATCCAAGTTAGGCTTTAGCTCACTTTATGCTTACTTTGAGGATAAAATTTATAAAGAAAAAAAAGCACTCGAAGAAGAGCAAAAAAGAGTGGAAGAAATTAAAACTGAAGAAAATTTAGACAATAAATCTAAAAATAAAAGTTGTAGCTGTTGTTAAATAAATTTTAAGTATTTTTACTTTTTTCCAACTATCTTTTTAAATAAATTATTTGCACTTAACCATCCATCCTCAAGTCTAGGTCCACCAAACCAATCTCCACAAATACCAAGGCCTATTTTTCTGTCCCAATAACTATCAGATTTTAATGGTTTTGAGTTTGAGGAATATTTCCATCCATGAATATGAGTGAAGTATATTTTACTTATTTTTATTTTTGTTATATTTTTAAATCTATTGAGTAATATTTTTGTGAAATAAGCTTTTTTATTCTTATAACTATCTTTATTTTTTCTTCCATATTCAAAAGTACTTTGAAGTACCCATAAGTCTTTATTGTAAGTAAATCTTTTTTTTGAATTTTCATTAGAAACCCATCCTAAAATTTTATCATTTGTAAAATAACTGCTATAATTATTAGATGTCTTATTTGTCATTAGTAAAACTGTTAAACTAGAATTCATTATTACTTTATTTTTAAATAAACTCGTTCTCACAAATTTTGATAATAATTTTTTGCATTGTGGAAATGGAATAGAAACTATTAAGTTTTTACTTTTAATAACTTGACCATTTTGAAATTGAAGATTCCAAACTTTATTTTGTCTATTTATTTTTGATAGTTCATATTGATGATAACATTTTATATTTTTTAATTGATACTTGCTAATATCGTTGTTTCCATTAACTCCTATCAACTTAATATGCTTATTTTTCTTTTTAACACTTTTATTAAGAAATTTATGGTTTCCGCCCCAAAATTTTAAAATTTTTTTTCTTGTAAGCTCTTTTGTAAATCTCTTAAATTTTAAGGATCTTGGAGATAAATATTGTAAACCGTGGTCAAAACCAATTTTCCCATTTAATCTTTTGAATGAGCTTCTGCCTCCAATTCCTTTAGCTTTATCGTAGACATTTACAGAAAATTTTTGATTTAAAAGTTTTGCTATTGTAGATCCAGATATGCCGGTTCCTATTACACAAAAATCTAACATTATTCAGATGGAATAAAAATTAGGCAAAGACCATTATTACAAAATCTTTTACCTGTTTTGCTAGGACCATCATTAAACACGTGTCCATGATGAGCACCACATTTTGCACAATGATACTCAACTCTTTCCATTCCGAAAGAGTAATCTACTTTAGTCTTAAAAGCACCTGGCAGAGCTTCAGAAAAGGAAGGCCAGCCAGTTCCACTATCAAACTTTGCGTTTGAGCTAAAAAGTTTGTTTCCACAATTTGCGCAATGATAAAAACCAACTCTTTTTTCGTACAAAAGGCTACTTGTAAAAGGTCTCTCTGTTCCTTCATTAAAAAGAATATCTTTTTGCTCTTTTGTTAAATTTTGATTAATTATTTTTTTTGTTTGAGAATATAAATACCTATGGGGTACAAGTATTAGTCCTAGTAAGGAAATACTAATTAGTTTTAAAAATTTACGTCTCATGATCATAAATTAATAAGTTTTTAAATTTTTTAAACTTGCATTTAAACGCACCTTGATATTTTTTATTTAATAATAATACTTCCAAGCGTTTTAAAATTATTGTTTGAGATTAAGATTTCACCAGACGAAGTACCTTTGTCTAAAACTGCTAAAATAACAACATAATGTGTAATTAAAACTAGGTTGTCTTCACCTTTCCATTCCTTAACATATTTTTTCAAATTTTTGATTTGCTCTTCTTTATTATCTGAGAATTTTGCATCATAAAATGAATTTAAAGAACTAAAGACTTCAAAATTTTTAAAAGCAAATTTAGCTGTATCTTTACATCTACACCATTCGCTCGATAAAACTTTTTCTACTTTAATTTTATTATCTTTAAAAAATTCACCTATTTTTTTTGACTGTTCAATTCCATTTTTACTTAAATTTCTTTGAGTTGAGCAATCTTTTAAGTCAAAATTATCAGGATCTCCATTGCCGGGGGCAATCGCATGTCTTATAAAAATAATATTTCCACCACTTTTAAGTTGATTAATAATTTTGTCAGAAGAAAATACGTTTGTTTGAAAGTTTAATAGTCCCAAAATTAGGATCAAAAAAACTTTTCTCATTTATTCTTTTTTTTTTCTTTTTTAAGTTTTCTTTTTTCTTTAAGGGAAAGCTTTGCTTTTTTCATTACACTTGAGTCTTTGAAAGATTTGCCGCTATATCTTTTGGACATTTACTTTATATTTTTTGGATCAGGCATACCAACTTTATTATAGCCTGCGTCAACATAATGAATTTCACCTGTCACGCCACCACTAAGATCACTTAATAAGTATAATGCAGAATTTCCAACATCATGAATATCTACGTTTCTTTTTAAAAATGAGTGGTCTTCATTCCACTTATAAAGAAATTTAGCGTCCCCAATTGCAGAAGCTGCAAGCGTTTTAATTGGACCGGCACTTATTGCATTTACTCTTATTTTTTTGTTACCAAGATCTCGTGCAAGATATTTTACACTTGCCTCCAAGGCAGATTTACAAACTCCCATAACGTTATAATTTGGAATTGCCTTTGTTGACTCGTAGGTTAATGTTAACATACTTCCACCATCTTCCATTATTTTTGAAGCTTCTTTGGCAACTTCTGTGAATGAAAAACAAGAAATTAGCATACTTCTTAAAAAATTTTCCCTGGTAGTATTTAGATATTCCCCAGATAACTCAGATTTATCTGAAAATGCCACTGCATGTACCACAAAATCAATTTTTCCCCAATGTGATTTAATATCTTCAAAAAGTTTGATTACCTCATCCTTTTTTTCTACATCGCAACTAAATGTTGTCTTAGAATTTAATTTTTCTGCTAATGGAACAACTCTTTTCTTAAGAGCATCACCCAAATAGGTGAATGCTAAATCAGCTCCCGCCTCTGATAGTTTTTGAGAAATTCCCCAAGCTATAGATCTCTCATTGGCTACTCCCATGATCAACCCTTTTTTACCTTTCATTAAATCCATATTAAACTTTCTCAAATACTAATGTTGCATTAGTTCCACCAAACCCGAAGCTATTCGACATTACAGAATTTAAAGTAACATCTTTTTCAACTTTCGTAACAATTGGATATTTTTTTGCTTCATCATCCATGTCAGTAATATTTGCAGATGCTGCTATAAAACTATTTTTCATCATAATTAGACTATAAACAGCCTCATGAACAGAAGTTGCTCCCAAAGAATGTCCTGCCAGAGATTTTGTGGAGCTTATTTTTGGTTTATAGTCAGTAAATACTTTACCAACAGCATTAAGCTCAGTGATATCACCAACTGGTGTTGAGGTTCCATGAGTATTAATATAATCGATCTTATTTTTTGCAGTTCCAAGAGCCATATTCATACATCTTACAGCCCCCTCTCCCGATGGTGCTACCATATCATAGCCATCTGATGTTGCACCATATCCTGTAATCTCAGCGTAAATTTTTGCACCTCTTGCTTTAGCATGCTCGTATTCTTCTAGGACTAAAACTCCACCACCACCTGAAATTACAAAGCCATCCCTAGTTTTATCGTACGGTCTTGATGCTTTTTCAGGAGTATCATTATATTTTGAGGATAAAGCAGTCATAGCATCAAACATTGCAGTCATTGCAAAGTGAACTTCATCACTTCCACCTGCAAATATAATTTTTTGTTTACCTAATTGAATTAATTCCATCGCATTTCCTATACAATGACCACTTGTTGCGCAGGCAGAGCTTATTGTGTAATTAACCCCTTTAATTTTAAAAGGGACTGCCAAAGTTGCTGAAGCCGTACTGGACATAGTTCTTGGGACTACAAAAGGCCCCATTCTTTTTGGACTCTTTTGTCTTGTTTTATCAGCTGCCAAAATAACATTTTCAATTGATGGACCTCCGGAACCCATTATCATTCCTGTTGAAATATTACTTACATCTTTTTCCTCTAACCCTGAATCTTTTACCGCTTCAGACATTGAAATATAATTATATGCAGATCCTGGACCCATAAATCTAATAAACTTCCTGTCTACATGATCCTCTAATTTAATGTTTGGTTTACCATGCACGTTGCTTTTTAAATTATACTCTTTGTATTCTTCGGAAAACGTAATTCCCGATTTAGAATTTAGCAAAGATTGATAGACTTCTTCTTGATTATTTCCCAAACACGAAACAACACCAATTCCAGTTATTACAACTCTTTTCATTATTTAAACAGTCCAACTTTTAAATTTTCAGCGCTATAAATTTTTTTTCCGTCAGCTAATAAAATTCCATTTGCGAGACCAACTGTAGTACCTTCTTTTACTAATATTCTTTTCATATCAATTTCATAAATCGCTTTTTTAACATTTTTTAAAACCTCTCCGGTAAATTTTACACTATTTACCCCTAAAGCACGTCCTCTACCCGGATTGCCTAGCCAGCCCAAATAAAATCCAACCAATTGCCACATTGCATCTAATCCAAGGCATCCTGGCATCACAGGATCTCCTTGAAAATGACAATCAAAAAACCAAAGCTCATCTTTAATATCCAATTCAGCTTTTATTAATCCTTTTTTAAAAGCACCTTTATCTTCACTAATTTCTGTTATTCTGTCAAACATTAGCATTGGTGGTAATGGTAGCTTTGCGTTTCCAGGCCCAAAAAGGTCACCTTTTCCACAATTAATTAATTCATCATAATTGAATGAATTCTTTTTCATAAATTTGTAACCTTATTACTTGATTTAAATAAATTATAATATAGAAATAGTTTAGAACTATTATAAATAACCACAATGAAAAACCAAGATTTTATCAATAAATTGAGAAATTCTGGCTTAAGACCTACAAAACAAAGAATTAAAATTTGCGAAGCTCTCTTCAACACTGAAAAAACCTTTCATTTCACAGTAAATGATTTAGCAAAAATGATGCAAAAAAATTTCAATGAGAAAATTTCTTTAGCCACTGTTTACAATACACTCCATGCTTTTAAAAAAAAAGGATATGTAAAAGAAATTTCTTTAGGAAATGACAAAAGCTATTTCGATACTAACATTAGTTCTCATCATCATTTTTATGATACTAAAACAAACGAGTTGATTGATATTGATTCAAGTAAAATTGAACTCAAAAATATTCCAAATCCTCCAAAAGGAAAATCAATAAAAGAAATTGATGTGGTTATAAATGTTGAGAACGATTCTCAATAGTTTATAAACGTTCTAAACTACTTGACTTCTACTTTAGACTGATTATAAACTGATAATATCTATACAGGAGAACTAATTTATGAGTAGTGAAATTAATAAAGAAATTGGCAAGTGTCCATTTACAGGAGCAGGAACTCCAGCAAAACATCCAACTGGCAAAGGTCAAACAAATAAAGATTGGTGGCCTAATGCTTTGAACTTAAAAATTTTAAGTCAACATTCTTCCCTAGTTAACCCTATGGATAAAAGATTTAGTTATAAAAAAGAATTTAAAAAGCTTAACTACAAAGCTCTTAAAAAAGATCTTCATAAATTAATGACCGATTCAAAAGAATGGTGGCCAGCAGATTATGGGCACTATGGTCCATTCTTTATAAGACTAGCATGGCATGCAGCAGGTACCTACAGAACAGGAGACGGCAGAGGTGGTGCTGGCACAGGAAACCAAAGATTTGCACCCCTAAATAGTTGGCCAGATAACGTCAACTTAGATAAAGCTAGATTACTACTTTGGCCAATTAAAAGAAAATACGGAAAAAAAATTTCATGGGCAGATTTATTTATTTTAGTTGGAAATGTTTCGCTCGAGTCTATGGGTTTTAAAACTTTTGGATTTGGCGCAGGTAGAGATGATATTTGGGAACCAGAGGAAGATATTTATTGGGGTTCCGAGAAAGAGTGGCTAGGAGTAAATCGTTATAGTGGTAATAGAGAATTAGAAAATCCATTAGGAGCTTCTCATATGGGTTTAATTTACGTGAATCCACAAGGTCCTGATGCAAACCCTGATCCATTGCTTGCAGCTCATGACATTAGAGAAACTTTTGGCAGAATGGCTATGAATGATTATGAGACTGTAGCTTTAGTTGCAGGAGGTCATACATTTGGAAAATCACATGGTGCTGCACCAGAATCTCACAAAGGTCCAGAGCCAGAGGGTTCTAAAATTCAATATCAATCAACTGGATGGAATAGTGACTACGGAAGTGGAAAAGCTGAAGATACAATAAGTAGCGGCATCGAAGGAGCTTGGACATCTAATCCAATTAAATGGGATATGGGTTACTTTGAAAATTTATTTGGTTATGATTGGGAATTAACAAAGAGTCCAGCAGGCGCTCATCAGTGGAAACCCAAGCAAAATGGTCATGCTATATCAACTACTCCAGATGCACATGTAAAATCTAAAAAAAATCTTCCAATGATGCAAACTACAGATCTGTCTTTAAAACTAGATCCAAAATACGGTCCTATTTCTAGACATTTCCATAATAATCCTAAAGAGTTTGCAGATGCCTTTGCTAGAGCATGGTTTAAACTTACACATAGAGATATGGGTCCTAAAGTTAACTACTTAGGAAGCGAAGTGCCAAAAGAAGATCTGATTTGGCAAGACCCTATACCTAAAAATAAATTTAAAATTAAGAACAAAGATATCGAGTTACTTAAAAATAAAATTGCTAAATCTGGTTTATCTGTTTCGCAGTTAGTAACAACAGCATGGGCTTCAGCAGCCTCATTTAGAGGATCAGACAAAAGAGGTGGAGCAAATGGTGCAAGAATACGTCTAGCACCTCAAAAAGATTGGAAAGTAAACAATCCTTCACAGCTTTCAAAAGTAATTAAAGTTTTAGAAAAAATAAAAAAATCTTTTGATAGCAAGAAAAAGCAAGTGTCATTGGCTGATTTGATTGTTTTAGCGGGTGGTGTTGGAATTGAGAAAGCAGCAAAAGATGTAGGGAAAAAAATCAAAGTCCCATTCTCACAAGGACGTGGTGATGCTTCTCAAGATCAAACAGACATTCATTCATTTGGATTATTAGAACCAAAAGCAGATGCTTTCAGAAACTATGCGGATGCAGATCATTCTGAAATTGCTGAGGAAATGTTAATTGACAAAGCACAATTAATGAATCTTACTGGCCCTGAAATGACCGTCTTGATTGGTGGTATGAGAGTTTTGGGTGCCAATTATGATAATTCAAAACATGGAGTATTTACAAAAAAAGTAGGAAAATTGTCCAACGACTTTTTTGTAAATCTTCTTGATATGGATACTGAATGGAAAGAGGTCTCACCAAAAGAAGACCTTTTCGAAGGTAAAGACAGAAAAACAGGAAAAGTTAAGTGGACAGCTACTAGATCTGACTTAATTTTTGGATCAAATTCTCAATTAAGAGCTTTTGCCGAAGTTTATGCTTGCGAAGATGCTAAGGATAAGTTTATAAGTGATTTTGTTAACGCTTGGACAAAAGTGATGAATTTAGATCGTTTTGATTTAAGGTAATAAAATAGGGTAATAAAAAATGGTTCAAGTTAGTTTTGAAGACTTCTTTAAAGTTCCTGACCTAAAATTTGATATTTCAAGGTTAAGAAAAGATTTAGAGGTAATTTTAGAAAAGAAAAATTTTAATTCGTTGGGAATAAGTCATTTTGGTGCCATACCAATAAATAGAATACCAAACGATAACAGTTCAGTTGAAGGTCATAATGTAAGAGGTAAATATTGGACCATAGCAGACGAAACTGGAAAGGTGGTTTCAAGAGATATAGCTATTGATGAATCAAAATATACAGAACTAATGCCAGAGTTTGAAAATACTTATTTTAAAGAAGTTTATGAAACTTTAAAAAGTAAATTTAAGCTAGGAAGAGTAAGACTACTTTTGAAAGAGCCAAGATCTACTTTAAGTTGGCATAAAGATCCAGAACCAAGATTGCATATACCAATAATTACTAACAAAGGTTGTTCTATGGTGATAGAAAATGTAGCCAAACACCTACCAGCAGATGGTCACGTAACTATAACGAACAATACAAAATTTCATAATTTTTTTAATGGTGGAGAACAAGCAAGAATTCATTTAGTTGCATGTGTATTAGAAAATCCTTTTAAAAAAAGTAATGACAGAAATCACTAAAGGTCTATTCGGAGCTTCAAAAGAAATATTTGATAATAACAAAGGTTCAATTCTTAGAACTATTATCTATACAATTGGACATTTTGCTATTGCAATAACAGTGTTGATGTTGGTAGCGGACGTGACGTTTATGATTGCATTAACAGATGCAATAGTTGAACCAATGGCAAATTCGGTCTGGTACTTTATTTTAGACAAGTGGTGGGCGAGTAAATCTAAAAAATAATTTTTTGCGAATGATTATCATTAGTTTAAAAAGTTGTTAATAAAAAATTTTTTTTTGATAACAATTATCATTATCATAGAAAAAAGTTGAAATAATTTTTTTAATTTTTATTCTAAGTTTATGGATATACAAAACTATAATTGTAAAAAATGTGGACTTACAATCGCATCTAAATGTTCTAAATGTGATAGAACAGTTGATGTGAAAGTTTTAAATGATGGTTGTATTGTTCAAGTTACAAAATGTGGGGATTGTGCGAACATACCTGTTATTAAAGACGTTTGTTCACAGCAAGAGTAACTAATTAATACCCCAAACATTTTTAGTATTTAACCAACCAGTATAATTGTTGGTTTTTACTTTACACCAATTTTGTTTGCACTTTTTAACAAGGACCAACACCCCCTTTTCAATTCTTACTAATGGCTTTGAGTAATAGCTATCTTTTTTAAAAAGAACTTTATTCTCTAAAATCACAAGAGACTTTGGAGACTTTAATTGAGAAATGTGTATCCACCCCCCATTATTCTTATGATCAATAATTTTTCTAAAATTTTCTTTTTTATCAATAACCCTTAAAGGTAGATATTTTTTTTTGTAAATAAACTTAATTTGATCATCTTTACTTGGCCCATACCTTACATTTACTTCATTATACTTAAGCATTAAAAAGTAATCACTTTCTTGTGCGAAAACATTTATATGAAAGTTAAAAAATATAATCAGTAAGAAAATTTTTAGCATATACAATTTTTTTTCTTTTTAAATTTTACTTTTCTAAATTTTAGATCTTTTAAGTTCAAAATTAAAATATTTGAACTTAGGTTTTTTCCTACATGACAGATTTTTTTTATGGCTTCAATTGCTTGTAAATTTCCAACAACACCAGCCACAGGACCTAAAATACCATCAGACTCACAATTTAATACATCATCCGGAGGTAGTTCTTGATAGAAGCATTTTAAACAAGGTTCATTTTTATTCTTAAAATCAAATGTAAAAATATGGCCATCAAATTTGCTGATAGATCCAGATATAAAAAATTTTTTTAATTTTAACGAACCTTCATTTAATAGAAATTTTGTTCTAAAATTATCAGTCCCGTCAATAATTACATCATACTTTTTAGCAATTTTATCAAAATTTTTGTTAGTAATTTTTGCTTTGTGTTTAATAATTTTAATATCAGGGTCAATTTTTTTTATTTTTGTATAGATAACATCAACTTTTAATTTCCCCACATCTTGAGAATTATACATTCCTTGACGATGAATATTAGATAAGCTTACTTTATCAAAATCTACTAACCCGACCTGTCCAACTCCAGCTCGACACAAGTAATCTACAGCTGGACAACCTAATCCTCCAAGTCCAACAATTAATATTTTAGACAATGATATTTTTTTTTGGCCAAGGATACCAATATCTTTTAAAACTATTTGTCTTGAATATTTTTCTAAATAATTTTTATTGAATTTTTTTTTCATTTTCCAGTAGATCCAAAACCTCCAGAACCTCTGATTGTTTCAGGTAGATCTTGTACCTCTTCAAACTGGACTTTTAAAATTGGAACAAGAACCATTTGAGCTATCCTGTCACCATTATTAATAATAAATTCTTTATCACCATGGTTAAATAAAATAACCTTTAACTCACCCCTATAATCACTGTCTATTGTTCCTGGCGTATTGAGAACTGAAATACTAGATTTTGCTGCTAAACCTGATCTAGGCCTAATTTGAATTTCAGTATCATCTGGTATTGCTACAGATAATCCAGTTGGGACTAACGCAGATTTATTTGGTTTAATCACAATTTTATCTTCTGTAAGAGCCATCAAATCCATTCCTGAAGATCCTTCAGTTTTATAGATTGGTATTTGAGCTTTATGACTAAGTTTTTTAATTAAAACTTTAATCATAATTAATTCAGGTGATTTATAATTCTCTCCACAATCTTGTCAGCGAGATTACTTTTACTTGTTTTTTTTATTTCCTCAAAGTCTTGATTTTTATAGAAAATTGAAACGGAGTTTTCGTCCGTCTCGAAGCCAATATCTTTCTTTGATATATCATTTGCTATTATCCAGTCACAGTTTTTCTCTGTTAATTTATTCTTTGCATTTAATTCTAAATTCATTGTTTCAGCAGCAAAACCAATTACAAGTTTTGGTCTCAATGAATTATGATTTGATACATTATTTAAAATATCAATATTTTTTTCTAAATTAAGTACAAGGTTATCCTTTTTTTTAATCTTATTTTTATTATAGTTTTTAATCTTCCAATCACCAACGGCCGCAGAAAATACTGCTACATCTGCAGGTAAATTATTTAATGTTTCTTCATACATTTCTTCTGCGGTTTTTACCTTTATTAACTTAATATTAGGATCTGCTATTTGATTTGAAGGTCCTGATATTAATGTAGTATCAAATCCGTTTCTATTTAGAGAATTTGCTATTTCAAAGCCTTGTTTGCCACTTGATCTATTTGTAATATATCTTACAGGATCTATAAATTCTTGAGTAGGACCAGCAGTTACGATAGCCCTTTTTTTATTAACATTATTCAATTTTTTGAAATACTGATTTAAGTAATTAAGAATTTCAGTTGGCTCTGACATTTTACCTTCGCCGTATTCTCCACAAGCCATATCACCAATATTTGGTCCAATCATTTCATAACCAAAAGTTTTTAACTTTTGAATATTATCTTTATTGGATTTATGTTCCCACATTCTTACATTCATTGCAGGCGCTAAAAAAATTTTCTTATTTGATGCTAGTGTCACAGTTGTAGCAAGATCATCCGCAAGTCCATAACTTAATTTTGAAATTGTATTAGCTGTAGCAGGTGCAATTAATATCAAATCAGCCCATCTAGAAAGTGATATATGATCCATTTCTGCTTCATTCTCATGATCAAAAAGTTGGGTATAAACTTTTTCTTGAGAAAGAGAGACGACGGATAATGGTGTCACGAATTTTTTAGCATTTTCCGTAAGTATGGTTTTTACCTTTGCACCATTTTTTTTTATTAATCTTATTATATCTAAAGCTTTATAAGCAGCAATACCACCACAGATAATAAGTAATATTTTTTTTCTATCTAAAAAATTCATTGTGAAATTAAAATACTAAGTAACCAAAAAATACAAGCAATAATAATCCAATAATACTTTGGTTTCTAAAAGATTTCATTTCCATTTCTTTATCTTTAAGAGCCGAATAAGAATTTGAGTTTTGAGGTATTTGTCCACTAGCTAAAAAAGTAAGAGCCTGATTTGCTTTATCCATTATTTGAGGTAACTCTGGCAATCTTTTGAGGACTTCAGTTGAGTCTTTCAAGGTCTCAGTTAAATTTGAAATTGGATCCTTAGTTTCTTTGAGCCATTTTTCGAGCACAGGCTTTGAAGTTTCCCAAATATTTGTTTCAGGGTTTAATTTTCTTGCAACTCCTTCAACAACAACCATTGTTTTTTGAAGTAATAATAATTGGGGTTGCGTTTGCATGTTAAATTTTTCAGTAATGTCAAATAACTGTTTAAGTAATTTTCCTCCCGAAATATCTTTAACTGATTGGCCAAAAATCGGTTCTCCTATGGATCTAAGAGCTTGAGCGAGTTCATCTACGTTAACGTTTTTTGGTACTAGGCCAGCAACTATATGAACATCTGCAACTTTTTTATAATCTCTTAAAATAAATCCGTATAAAATTTCTGCTAAAAATTTTCTATTAAGCTTATCTAATCGACCCATAATACCAAAGTCGATTGTTACAATTCTCCCACTATTATCAATAAGTAAATTTCCTTGATGCATATCGGCATGAAAAAAACCATCCCTAACAGCGTGTCTTAAAAAGTGTTGAATAATATCTGTTGCAACATTTTTAACATTAATGCCTTTTTCAATTAAAATATCTTTTTCACGAATTGATTGCCCCTCAACCCAGTCTAAAGTTAACACTTTTTCACTTGTAAAATTCCAATAAATTTTTGGTACAAAAAATCCAACATCATTTGTTGTATTTTCGGAAAATTCGTTTGCCGCGGCTGCCTCAAACCTTAAATCCATCTCATGATTAGTAATTTCTTTTAATAAAAAAACTACCTCCATTAATTTTAATCTTCTAGTTTTAGTAGCTATATTTTCAATTAAGTAAGCTAGAAGCATTAAGGCATCTATTTCTTCGTTAAATTTCTTTTTAATATCTGGTCTTAGAATTTTAATGGCTATATCTTTTATTGTTCCATCATCATTAAATTGCGCTTTGTGTACTTGCGCTATTGATGCTGCTGCGATCGGCTCACTAAAATTTAAAATTGAGTTATACACCTCTTCTCCAAGCTCATCTTTTAAAATAT